>NZ_JBITXM010000012.1:79921-393430 GCF_044544705.1 Streptomyces sp. NPDC053541 | reverse complement strand
GGCCCCTCCGGCAACGGACCCACCGGCCGCACCACCTCCCCCGGCACCCCCAACGGCTCCCGACTCGTCGCCAGCACCGTCACCCCGGGACAGCGGGCGAGCAGCAGCTCGGTCAGCGCGGCGGCGGCGCCGACGACGTGCTCGCAGTTGTCGAGGAGCAGCAGGAGCCGGCGGCCGGCGCACTGTTCGACGAGGCGGTCGAGGGGGTCCTCGCCGAGGCGCAGTTCCTCGGCGCCCGCGCCGAAGAGGACGGTCTCGCGCCCGCCGAGCGCGCCGAGCACGGCCTCGGTGACGGCCTCCGGGTCGGTGACGGGGGCGAGTTCGACGAGCCAGACGCCGTCGGGCCAGCAGCCGCCCGCGGCGGCCCGTTCGGCGGCCTCCTGGGAGAGCCGGGTCTTTCCGGCGCCGCCGGGGCCGAGCAGGGTGACCAGGCGGTCGGTGGTCAGGGCGTCCTGGAGCGCGGAGATGTCGTCCTCGCGGCCGACGAAGCTGGTGAGCCGGGCGCGGAGGTTGCCGGTGACGGGCCGGGGGTGTACGGGGGCGGGGGTGGCGCCGGGAGCGGTGTCGCGGGGCGCCCGCGGCGCGGCCTCGGGGGCCTCCTCCGGGGCGGCCAGCAACGCGGCGTGCAGGGCCCGGAGTTCGGGCGAGGGGTCGGCGCCGAGGCGGTCGGCGAGAGAGCGCCGCACCTCGTCGTACGCGGCGAGTGCCTCGGACGGGCGGCCGGTGTCGCGCAGCGCGCGGATCCGCAGCGCCTGCAGCGGCTCGTCCAGCGGGTGCTCGGCGGTGAGCGCGGCCAGCTCCGGAAGCACGGCGGCGGCCTCGCCGAGCGCGAGCGCGGCGGCGCACCGGGCCCGGCGGGCGTCGAGCCGGCGGGCCTCCCATCGGGCGGCCTCGGCGGTGCGGTCGGGCAGGTCGGCCAGGGCCGGGCCCTTCCACAGGGCGAGCGCCTCGTCGAGCAGCGCGGCGGCCGGTCCGGGCCGGCCCGCGTCCAGCTCGCGCGCGCCCTCGGCGGCGAGCCGGGCGAAGCGGTGCGCGTCCACGTCGTCGGGGTCGGCGGCGAGCCGGTAGCCGCCCTCGGTGGACTCCACCCGCTCGTGTCCGAGGGCCCGGCGCAGGCGTCCCACGAGCGCCTGGAGCGCGGCGACCGCGTCGGCGGGCGGCTCGGCCCCGGCGCCCCAGACCTCGTCCACGAGCACCCCCACCGGCACCGGGCGCCCGGCCCGCAACGCGAGCACGGTGAGCAACGCCCGCACCCGCGGACCCCCGACCGCGATGCCGCCATCTGCCGTGTGGGCCTGCGTGGGCCCGAGGACGCTGTAACGCACGCCCCCATTCTCCGGGTCGGGGAGGGGAAACGGGTGCCGGGGGCCGCCGGGCCGGGCCGTGGTCCGGGGGCCGGGCGCGGAACCGCGGCGGGGTCCCGGTACGTTTCCCGCACGCACGCACGCGTGCGCGAAGCAGGCAGCACGGGGCCGCACACCGGCGGCACGCACACACGCAGTACGCACACACACGCAACGCGCGCGCACGGTACGGAGCCGGGCGCGGGCCGGCCACGGGGAGCGCAGTCCATGTCCACGACCACCCATCGCCACGACGAGCGGCGGATCAGCCCCGTCTTCCTGGCGATCCTCGCGGTCATGGCCGTCACCGGCTGGGCCGTGTGGACGGACTTCGCCGCCTCCCCCGGCCTCGCGGTCTTCCTCTTCGTGGCCTCGGCGTGGATCGTCTCGCTCTGTCTGCACGAGTACGCGCACGCCCGCACCGCCCTGCACGGCGGCGACATCACGGTGGGCGCCCGCGGCTATCTGACGCTCAACCCGATGGCGTACACGCACGCCGTGCTGAGCATCGTGCTGCCCGTGCTCTTCGTGATCCTGGGCGGCATCGGCCTGCCCGGCGGGGCCGTCTTCATCGACCGCGGCCGGGTGCGCGGGCGCTGGAAGCACAGCCTGATCTCGGCCGCCGGTCCGCTGGCGAACGTGCTCTTCGCCGCCGTCTGCACCGCGCCCTTCTGGCTCGGCGCGCTGGACGGGGTGCCGGTGACCTTCCAGTACGCGCTGGCGTTCCTGGCGTTCCTCCAGGTGACGGCCGCGATCCTGAACCTGCTGCCGGTGCCGGGCCTGGACGGGTACGGCGTGGTGGAGCCCTGGCTCTCGTACACCATCCGGCGCCAGGTCGAGCCGGTCGCGCCGTTCGGCTTCTTCATCGTGATCGGCCTGCTCTACGTCCCGGCCGTCAACGGGGCCTTCTTCGACCTGGTCGACACGGTCATGCAGGCGCTCGGCGTGCCGGACTCCTCCAGCGCCTGCGGCTTCGACCTCTTCCGCTTCTGGCGCGAGACCCCGGAGTTCTGCCAGCCGGCCTAGGCCGTGCGGGGGCCGGTCAGCCCTGGGTCTGCTGCTCCGCCGTGGCGCGGGCGCGCTTGAGGTAGAACCAGGCCATGTTCGAGGACAGGCCGGCGAGCAGCACCCACACGATGCCGATCAGGTTGCCCTGGACGAAGGAGAAGACGGCCGCGACGACCGCGAGCGCGCAGACGACCAGGGCGTAGAGGGCGAGACGGGGCATGGGGGTCGGCTCCTGTCCGGAAACGGCGTTTCGTGCCCGTCCAGTGTCCCCCATGCCCCGGTCCGGGCCGGGACCGGCTCAGACGTCGGTGACGCGCAGGCCCGCGTGGGCCTTGTAGCGGCGGTTCACCGAGATCAGGTTGGCGACGAGCGACTCGACCTGGTGGGCGTTGCGCAGCCGGCCGGCGAAGACCCCGCGCATGCCGGCGATGCGGCCGGCGAGGGCCTGGACGATCTCGACGTCGGCGCGGACCTCGCCGAGGACCATGACGTCGGTGTCGATCTCCTCGATCGTGGGGTCCTGGAGCAGCACCGCCGAGAGGTGGTGGAAGGCGGCGGTGACCCGGGAGTCCGGCAGCAGCGCGGCGGCCTGCTCGGCGGCCGAGCCCTCCTCGGGCTTGAGGGCGTAGGCGCCCTTCTTGTCGAAGCCGAGCGGGTTCACGCAGTCGACGACGAGCTTGCCGGCGAGCTCCTCGCGCAGCGACTCCAGGGTCTTGGCGTGCCCGTCCCACGGGACGGCGACGATGACGACGTCGCTGCGGCGGGCGCACTCGGCGTTGTCGGCGCCCTCGACGCCGAGGCCGAGCTCGGCGGCGGCGGCCGCGGCGCGGTCGGCGGCGCGCGAGCCGATGATCACCTTCTGGCCGGCCTTGGCGAGCCGGTAGGCGAGGCCCCGGCCCTGGTCGCCGGTGCCGCCGAGGACGCCGACGACGAGGCCGGAGACGTCGGGCAGGTCCCAGGGGTCCTTCGGGGCGGGGGTGGCGGTGGTGGAGGAAGTCATGGCCCGACATTACTGGCCGGTCGCCCCGGGGGACCCCGTCCGGGTGAGGCCACCCGGGTTCGGGCCCGCGGGGCGGGCGGCTCGGGCAGCATGCGGGGGCATGGACGCCGTACGTGTCGCGCTGCTGCGCGAAGTGCTCGCCGGGACCGAGTGGCCGGGCGCGGCCCGCCGGTTCGCCGGGTCGCTGCGCTCCTCGGTGCTGCCGCGGGGCGGCGGGCTGCTGCTGGTGGGAACGGTGGAGTACGAGCCCTGGCACCTGGCCGCGCACCTGGTCGACGAGGCGGCCTGGTCGGGCCGTCCCGAGCTGGCCCCGACCCTGGTCCGGCACCGGACCCGCCCGGGCGACCCGGCGCACCTGGCGGTCGGCCTGGGCCGGATCGAGTCGGCGGGCCGCGGTTCGACGCTGCTCGCGGTGGCCCCGTCCCGGCCCGACGCGGGCCTGCTCGAACGGATCCACGACGCCCGCCGGGCGGGGGCGACGGTGCTCTCGCTGACCGCCGGCGAGGGCGAGCTGTGCGGGCTCGCGCACGAGAGCCTGGCGGTGCCGGCGGACGCCGGCGTGGACCTGGACACCGTGCAGCACCTGGTGAGCGCCGCGACCGGCGAGAACTGCCTCCCGCCGGCCCCGCGCGGCCGCCCGGCGTTCCGCGACCGGCTCTCCCGCCTCGCGGACCGTCTGACGGCGCCGCCGCCGGCCCGCTGGTGAGCCCCGCCCTCAGGGCCCGGGCCGCGCCCCCTGTCGATGGTGGTGGTGGCCGGGGAGGCGGTGGTGGCGGTGGCTGAGCGCGGAGACGGCGAGGGTGGTCAGGACGAGGACGCCCGCGGTCTCCACGACGGCGGTCGGCCGCACCAGGTCGGCGTCCGCCGACTCCTCGAAGCCGAACAGGCCGGTGGTCAGGCTCAGGAAGAGCGCGCCCAGGGTGCCCGCGGTGAACAGGGCGGTGGCGGTGGCCACCAGGCCGAGCCAGTGGTACGGGGTGACGAGCAGGGCGAGGGCGAGCAGACAGCCGAGGACGCCGTTCAGGAGGAACAGGGGGCCGACGGTGGCCAGGTCCCGGTAGCCCTCGGCCCACAGGTGGAGGTGGATCGCGCCCGTCGTCGCCGTCAGGGCCGCGGCGGCGATCCGCAGCACCAGCACGGCGGTGCGGCGGGTCCGTTCAGTAGCCATGGCCGGGAGCGGTGGGAGAAGGGGCGTCGGGCTGTTCGGCCGGGGTGCCGGACACGGTGATCGCGGTCTTCATGCCCTGGTCCTCGTGACCGTCGACGGGGCAGTAGACCTCGTAGGTGCCGTCCTTCAGGGTCACGGTGAACGTGGTGGACTCGCCGGGGCCGATGGTGTCCGAGCGGTTCTCGCCGCCCGGGCCCTCGATCTCCAGGGCGTGGTCGTGGTGACCGGTGTTCTTCAGGACGAAGGCGTACGTGCCGGGGGTGAAGGTCTTCTGGGACAGCGTGATCCGGAAGTCGGCCAGGTCCGTGGTCACCTTGGTGGAACCGGCGGGCGGCGGGGCGGTGGTGCCGTCCTCGGAGCCGCCGCCGTCGCCGTTCCCGCAGGCGGCGAGGAGGCCGGCCAGCGCGGCGGCCGGCAGCACGAGCAGCGCGCGGGTCCGCGCCCGGGTCCCCGCGCGCGCCCGGGTCCGGCTCGGGGTCCGGTTCCGGCTCCGGTTCCTCGGCTCGGTCATCGCTCGGCCCTCCGGCTCGGTGCTCCGGTCCCCCACAGGGGATACGGGCCCGGCGCGCCCCGGGATTGCGGGCCGGCCCGACGGCGGCGGGCCGACGGGGGCCGCCGGGCCCCCGGGCGGAGAATGGGAGCACGGCCGGGCCGCGGGCGATCCCTTCCGGGGCGCCGGACGTATCCACGGGTGTGGGACGCATGGGCCTTCCGCTGGAGCGGGTTCCCGACGAGGCACTGCTCTCCGGTCTCGCGACCGGCGATCCGGAGATCGCGGTGGCGTTCGTGCGCCGTTTCCAGCGCCCGGTCTACGGGGTCGCGTTCGCCGTCCTGGGCGATCCGCGGCTCGCCGAGGACGTGGCCCAGCAGACCTTCGAGCGGGCCTGGCGGCACGCCGCCGTGTACGACGGGCGGCGCGGCTCGGTGCGGACCTGGCTGACGACGATCGCGCACCGCCTGGCGATCGACGCGGTACGGGCGCGGCGCGCCGTCCCGGTGGCCCCGGAGGACCTGGAGGCGCTGGTGGGGATCGTGACGGAGACGCCGGAGCGGCGGGCGCTGGCCGACGAGGCGGCGGAACGGGTCCGGCGGGCGGTGGCCGCGCTGCCCCGGGAGCAGGCGCGGGCGCTGGTGATGGCCGGGATCTACGGGATGACCGCGCGGGAGGTGGCCGTCTTCGAGGGCGTGCCGCTGGGCACGGCGAAGACCCGGATCCGGGCGGGGACGATCAAGGTGCGGGCGCTCCTGGAGGGCGAGAGCGAGGGAACGCGGTGAACGGCTCCGGCCCGGACTGCGGGCGGCTGCGCGAGGGCGCCGCCGAGCTGGCGCTGGGGATCCTGCCGGCCCGCGAGCGCGCGGCGGCGGTGGCCCATCTGGACCGGTGTCCGGACTGCCGGGCCCACGTGGCGCGTCTGACGGCGGTCGGCGACGGGCTCCTCGGGCTGCTGCCGGGCACCGAGCCGCCGGCGGGCTTCGAGAGCCGCGTGCTCCGGACGGTGGCCCCACCGCCGGAGACGGCGGGCGCGGCTGCGCCGCCGGCCGATCCCGTACGGGCGGGCCCGCCGCGGACCGGCGTCGTGCCTCCCGGGCCGGGGCCCGCGTCCCCGGTGCGCGGCCGGCGGCGGGCCCGGCTCCGGCGGGTGCGGCTCGCGCTCGCCGGGGCGGGGGCCGCGGTGGCGCTGGGGTTCGGGGGGTGGGCGGTCGGCGGCGTGGTGGCGGGCGCGCCGAGCGGAGTGGTGGCCCCGGACGCGCGGGTCCTGGAGGCGGAGCTGGTCGCGGGCGGGAGCCCGGTGGGCCGGATCTACGCGCACCCGGCCGAGGGCGGTGGGGAGGGCTGGGTCTCCATGGCGGTCGACCTCGGCGACCGGGCCGCCGCCGGTGACGGCCCGGTGCGGTGCCTCCTGGTCCGGACGGACGGCTCGGTCGTGGCCCTCGGCTCGTTCGCGCTGCACGGGGGCGAGGGCTACTGGGGCGCGCCGGCCCCCGTCGGCCCGGAGGCGCCGGCCGGGGCCCGGCTGGTGGCCCCCGATGGCACGGTGCTCGCGACGGCCCGCTTCACCGCCTCGTGAGCCCCGCCCGTGGGCCCCGCCCTGTGAGTCCCGCCCTGCCGGGCGGCCCCCGGGTCAGGGGGTCGCGGTCCCGGTCCCGGTCCCCTCGCCGTCACCGTCGCCGTCGCCCGCCCGTTCGTGCCAGCGCGGGTCGGTGTCCCACTCCAGGTTCCGCTCGCGGGCGGTCTCCATGGCGTGGGCGGCCTCCTCCGGGGAGGCGTAGGGGCCGAAGCGGTTCTTGGCGGGGCACTCCGGGCCCTCTTCGACCTTCTTGTGCTCCAGGCAGTAGTACCACTCGCCCGGCTTGCCGGCCGTACGCTTCTTGAACAGGGCCATCTCGGCTCCTTCCTCCGTCACCATGCTGCCCCAGACGCGGTCGTTAGACTCGCTGACATGTCTGGCCAGTCGCTTCTCGTTCCGGGGGAGCTGTCCCCCCACCGTTCCGTTCCGGGGTCCATCCGCCGCCCCGAATACGTCGGAAAGCCCGCCCCCGCCCCGTACACCGGTCCCGAGGTGCAGGACGCCGAGACCATCGAGCGGATGCGGATCGCCGGCCGCCTCGCCGCGCAGGCGATGGAGGAGGCCGCCAAGCACATCGCGCCCGGTGTGACCACCGACAAGCTGGACGAGGTGGCGCACGCGTTCCTGTGCGACCACGGCGCCTACCCGTCCACCCTCGGCTACCGCGGCTTCCCGAAGTCGCTGTGCACCTCCGTCAACGAGGTCATCTGCCACGGCATCCCCGACTCGACGGTGCTGCGCGACGGCGACATCGTGAACCTGGACGTGACGGCCTTCATCGGCGGCGTCCACGGCGACAACAACGCCACCTACCTGTGCGGCGACGTGGACGAGGAGTCCCGGCTGCTGGTCGAGCGCACCCGGGAGGCGCTGAACCGCGCCATCAAGGCGGTCCGGCCGGGCCGCCAGGTCAACGTCATCGGGCGGGTCATCGAGTCGTACGCCAAGCGCTTCGGCTACGGCGTGGTACGGGACTTCACCGGGCACGGCATCAACTCGTCCTTCCATTCCGGACTGATCATTCCGCACTACGACTCGCCGCACCACACGACGGTGATGCAGCCGGGCATGACCTTCACGATCGAGCCGATGCTGACGCTCGGCACCCACGAGTACGACATGTGGGACGACGGCTGGACCGTGGTGACCAAGGACCGGAAGCGGACGGCGCAGTTCGAGCACACCCTGGTGGTGACCGAGAACGGGGCGGACATCCTCACGTTGCCCTGACCCGTCCGAGGGGTAGCGTTTTTACCGACAGGACGTCGGGAACCGGTTGACTTAGGCAAGCCTAAGTGGGCACGATCGACACGGTTCCCGACCCCCGCGGTCACCCCACGGTCCCGACGGTCCCGGAGGCACGCCTTGGACACGCCCTTCTCGACGCTCATCCGTACGGCCTCGCAGGAGCAGCACACGGAAGCCGAGACGTCGACGTTCATGAGCGACCTCCTCGGCGGACGCCTGGGCGTGGACGCCTACGCGCGCTACACGGAGCAGCTGTGGTTCGTGTACCGGGCCCTGGAGGACGGCGCGGAGGCGCTGCGCTCCGACCCGGTGGCGGGGCCCTTCATACGGCCGGAGCTGTTCCGCACGGCCGCCCTGGAGCAGGACCTCGCGCATCTGCGCGGCCCGGACTGGCGGGCCGGGGTCTCGGCCCTGCCGGCCACCGAGGCGTACGCGGCGCGGGTCGCCGAGTGCGCCCGCCGCTGGCCCGCGGGCTACGTGGCCCACCACTACACGCGCTACCTGGGCGACCTGTCGGGCGGTCAGATCATCCGCGACCGGGCCGAGCGCACCTGGGGCTTCGCGCGCAAGGGCGACGGCGTGCGCTTCTACGTCTTCGAGGACATCGCCAACCCGGCGGCGTTCAAGCGGGGTTACCGGGAGCTGCTGGACGCGGTGAACGCCGACGACCTGGAGAAGCAGCGGATCGTCGACGAGTGCAAGCGCGCCTTCGACTTCAACGGCGCGGTGTTCCGCGAGCTGGCGGGCGAGTTCCCGCTCAGCGCGGCCTGAGGCGCCCCGGGGGGCTCAGAGGGTCAGGGTCAGGGTCCGCTCCAGGCGGACCCGGCCGCCGAGTTCGATGACGCCGTCGGGGCCGGGCGCGGTGAGCAGCTGGGAGCCGCGCCCCTGGGTGATGTTGAGGGCGCGGCCGAGTTCGGCGGTGAGCAGCAGCGCGGCGGCGCCGGTGGCCTCGTCCTCGTCGATGCCGTCGCCGCGCCCCGGGAAGCCGCGCGCCCTGACCCGTCCGGCGGCCTCGTCCTCCCAGGCCCAGGCGTAGATCCACTCCCCCGGCGCGGGCACCGTCAGCGCGTCGACCTCGGCGGCGGAGCCGTACTGCCGCAGGGTGCGCGGCGGCGCCCACTCGGCGCGGGCCTCGATCCAGGTGAACTCGCCGTCCCCGCGCACCCACACCTCCCCGGCCGGCGGGCACACCAGCTCCAGGTCGAGCAGCCAGGCGGTGCCGACGAGCGGATGCCCGGCGAAGGGCAGCCGGACGCCGGGCGTGTAGATGTCGACGACGCCGCGCTCGGGGTCGTCGACGAACACGGTCTCGCTGAACCCGAGCTCCTTGGCGAGCGCCTGCCGCCCCGCCTCGTCGGGCCGCGCGCGCCCGTCCCGCACGACGCCGAGGGCGTTGCCGTGTCGCCCGTCGCCGGCGCAGAAGACCCGCAGGACGTCGATGTCAGTCGTGTTCATGGCGGAATTCAAGCATCCACGCGCCCCCGTCCGCCGGTCCGCCGGGAATCGGCCGGACGCGGGGGCCGTCTCGCCGCACGGAGGAGCCAGCGGCCTCCCAGGAAGGGCCCCGGGCTACCCATCCGTAGCACGAATCGGGTCAAACCCTCCCCCTTGACCGTCCCTTGACCGAGCCGTGAAACACCCATGAGCCTGCCGTGACCGCACCGTGTCCGGTTCGCCGGACCTGAGAGCTGAATCACTGGACGGGCGGGTATCGCTCAGGTAAGCCTCGGTTAAGTTAGGTCCGCCTCACCCCGTCCCCAGCGTTCCGTCCCCGAGTGGAGCCCTCATGCGAGCCGTCCGCCTCTCCGTCGTCACCGCCGCCGCGACCGCGGCGACCCTGGCCGCCGTCACGGGGTGCGCGCAGAAAAGCGACGCCTCCTCGGACTCCAACGGGGCGATCCAGGTGATCGCGAAGGACGACTCCTGCGAGGTGTCGGACAAGCAGTTCCCGGCCGGGCACGTCGAGCTGGCGGTGGAGAACCGCGGCAGCAAGGTCACCGAGGTCTACGTCCTCTACCCGGACGACCGGATCGTGACCGAGCGCGAGAACATCGGCCCCGGCACCAAGGCCACCATCACCGCCGAGATCAAGGCCGGCGACTACGAGATCGCCTGCAAGCCCGGCATGAAGGGCGACGGCATCCGCCAGAAGGTCACCGCCACCGGCGCCAAGGGCGCCAAGCGCTCCCCGGAGATGGACACGGCCGTCGCCGCCTACCGCCAGTACGTGCAGGCCCAGGCCGACGAGACGCTGCCGAAGGTGAAGGTCTTCACCGACGCCGTCCGCGCCGGTGACGTCGAGGCCGCCAAGAAGGCCTACGCCGAGTCCCGCATCGGCTGGGAGCGCACCGAGCCGGTCGCCGAGTCCTTCGGCGACATCGACCCCAAGGTCGACGTCCGCGAGGACGGCCTGGAGGCCGGCCAGGACCCGGTGAAGGACTGGACCGGCTGGCACCGCCTGGAGAAGGCGCTGTGGCAGGACAAGAAGATCGGCGACCGCGAGAAGCAGCTCGCCGACCTCCTCGACAAGGACCTCGCCGACTGGGTGAAGCGGGTCGGCAAGGCCGACATCACCCCGACCTCGATGGCCAACGGCGCCAAGGAGCTCCTCGACGAGGTCGCCACCGGCAAGGTCACCGGCGAGGAGGAGCGCTACTCGCACACCGACCTGGTCGACTTCAAGGCCAACGTCGAGGGCGCCCAGAAGTCCTACGAGCTGCTCAAGCCGGTCGCGCAGAAGAACGACCCCAAGCTGGTCGCCGAGCTCGACAAGCAGTTCGCCGCTCTGAACACGCTGCTCGACAAGTACCGCACGGACAAGACGAGCTACGTCTTCACCTCGTACGACAAGGTCGCCGACGCCCAGCGCAAGGAGCTGTCGGACGGCGTCAACGCCCTGGCCGAGCCGCTCTCCAAGCTCGCCGCCGCGGTCGTCAAGTAAACAGTCGTCGAGCAAACAGCAGAGAGCGAAGGGGAGGGCCCTGGACATGAGCGAGGACACCACCACGGCCGGCACCGCGGCCGCCCCGGCACCCGAGGGCGCCGGGGACACCCGGGTCGCCGCGCGGCCGGAGGGCTCCGCGCCCTCCCGCCGCGCGGTCATCGGCTGGGGCGGCGCCGGGCTCGCCCTCGGCGCGGCCGCCGCGGGCGGCGCCGTCGCGCTGGCCCGGGGCCGCGAGGACGACACCGCGCCGGTCGCCGACAGCGGCTCGGCCGTCCCCTTCCACGGCGTCCACCAGGCCGGCATCGCCACCGCCGTCCAGGACCGGCTGCACTTCGCCGCCTTCGACGTGAAGACGAAGGACCGCGCGGAGCTGGTCCAGCTCCTGAAGGACTGGACCCGGGCCGCCGAGCGGATGACCGCGGGACACGAGGTCGGCGAGGGCGCCTACGGCGGCCTTCCGGAGGCCCCGCCGGACGACACCGGCGAGGCCCTCGGCCTCAAGCCCTCCCGGCTCACCCTCACCATCGGCTTCGGCCCCTCCCTCTTCGACGGGCGCTTCGGGCTCGCCGGCAGGCGGCCCGCGGCCCTGGTCGACCTGCCCAAGTTCCCCGGCGACAACCTCGACCCGGCCCGCAGCGGCGGCGACCTGTGCGTGCAGGCCTGCGCCGACGACCCGCAGGTCGCCGTGCACGCCATCCGCAACCTCGCCCGGATCGGCTTCGGCAAGGTCGCGGTGCGCTGGTCCCAGCTCGGCTTCGGCAAGACCTCGTCCACCACCCCGGACGCGCAGACCCCGCGCAACCTCTTCGGCTTCAAGGACGGCACCCGCAACATCGCCGGCACCGAGACCGACCGCCTCGACAAGCACGTGTGGGTGTCCGGCAAGGACGCCCAGGGCCCGGCGGCCTGGATGGACGGCGGCTCCTACCTGGTGGCCCGCCGCATCCGGATGAACATCGAGACCTGGGACCGCACGCCGCTCGCCGAGCAGGAGGACATCTTCGGCCGGGACAAGAAGGAGGGCGCCCCGGTCGGCAAGGCCAAGGAGCACGACGAGCCGTTCCTCAAGGCCATGAAGCCGGACTCGCACGTGCGCCTCGCGCACCCCGACTCCAACGGCGGGGCGACCATCCTGCGCCGCGGCTACTCCTTCACCGACGGCACGGACGGCCTCGGCCGCCTGGAGGCCGGCCTCTTCTTCCTGGCCTACCAGCGGGACGTGCGCACCGGCTTCATCCCGGTGCAGACCTCGCTGTCCCGCAGCGACGCGCTCAACGAGTACACCCAGCACGTGGGTTCGGCGATCTTCGCGGTCCCGCCCGGCGTCCGGGACAAGGACGACTGGTGGGGCCGGGAGCTCTTCGCGTAGCTCGGAACTCGGAGCTCCCGGAACGCTCGGGGCTCTCGGGACTGTCGTAACTCCGGAAGGAAACCGCCGTGTTCGGCAACTATCTGATCGGCCTGCGCGAGGGGCTCGAAGCGAGCCTCGTCGTCTGCATCCTCATCGCCTACCTGGTGAAGACCGGGCGCAAGGACGCCCTGCGGCCGATCTGGATCGGCATCGGCGTCGCCGTCGGGCTCGCGCTCGCCTTCGGCGCCGGACTCGAGTTCGGCTCGCAGGAGCTGACCTTCGAGGCGCAGGAGCTGCTCGGCGGCTCGCTGTCGATCCTCGCCGTGGTCCTGGTCACCTGGATGGTCTTCTGGATGCGGCGCACCGCGCGGCACCTCAGGGCCGAGCTGCACGGCAAGCTGGACGCGGCGCTGCGGATGGGCACCGGCGCGCTGGTCGCCACCGCCTTCCTCGCCGTCGGCCGCGAGGGCCTGGAGACCGCGCTCTTCGTGTGGGCCTCGGTGCGCGCCTCCTCCGACGGCACCTACGCGCCGCTGGCCGGCGTGGTCCTCGGCCTGCTCACCGCGGTGCTGCTCGGCTGGCTGTTCTACCGGGGCGCGCTGAAGATCAACCTGGCCACGTTCTTCACCTGGACCGGCGGCATGCTGGTCGTCGTGGCGGCCGGCGTCCTCGCGTACGGCGTGCACGACCTCCAGGAGGCCCGCTTCCTCGGCGGCCTGGAGAACAAGGCCTTCGACATCTCCACCACGGTCCCGCCGGACAGCTGGTACGGCACGCTGCTCAAGGGCGTGTTCAACTTCCAGCCCGATCCGACGGTCGTTCAGGTCACGGTGTGGGCGCTGTATCTGATCCCCACGCTCGCCGTCTTCCTGGCCCCGGTAGGGTCGGGTCCGTCCCAGCGGGTGGAGAAGCAGAAGGCGACCGGGAGCGATGAGCAGGCTGAGGCGAACCGGGTGGACGAGGCCGAGGCGACCGGCTGACACGCCGCCGTCCGGAGCGGTCGGACCGGTCCGGACGGGCCGGCCGGTCCGGGCCGGCCTGGCGGTGATCGGCGCGACCGTGCTCGCGCTGTCCGCGAGCGGCTGCGTCACCGTGCACGGCGAGCAGGCGCTGCTCCCCGCGGCGAGCCCGGCCGAGGCCGCCAAGGCCCTCAAGGACTTCACCGACGCCTACAACAAGGCCGACAAGGCCTACGACCCCGCCCTCGACGCGGACCAGGTCACCGGCCCGCTCGGCGAGATCAACCAGGCCGGACTGCGCTCCCGCCAGATCACCAACCCCGGCGGCAACCCGAACCACACGCCGCTGGAACTGACCGACGCGAAGTTCACGATCCCGCGCAAGGCGGGCTGGCCGCGCTGGTTCGTCGCCGACACCGACTCCAACCGGGACACCGACAAGGGCGGCCCGGGCGACACCCGCTGGCTGCTGGTCTTCCTGCGCGGCAGCGCCGCCGAGCCGTGGGAGGTCGCCTACCTCTCGATCCTCTCCCCGGACGAGGTGCCCGCCTTCCGTACGGAGGAGGGGTACGCGGTGCCGGTCGCCGCCGACGGCCCGGAGCTCGCGGTCGCGCCGGGGCGGCTCGGCGAGCGGTACGTGTCCTTCCTCAAGGACGGGCAGCAGGGGCCGTTCGCGCCCGGCACCCACACCACCGGCTGGCGCTCGGAGCGCACGAAGGGCGCCAACCGGCCGGGCCTCGCCACCCAGTACGTCGACCAGGCCGAGAGCCGCGGCGACTTCGCGCCGCTCGCCCTCGCCACCGAGGACGGCGGAGCCCTGGTCTTCTTCGCCACCCGCTACTTCGAGCGGCAGACCGCCGCGCCGGGCTACCGCCCGAAGGTGAGCGCGGAGGTGCGGGCCCTGATGACGGGCGAGGTCAAGAACACGATCACCAAGCGGTGGGTGTCCAGCCAGGCGGCCCTGGTGAAGCCGGCGGGCACGCAGGCGGACGGGGTGGAGATCCTGGGCCGCCTCCAGGGCGTGACGGCGGCCGAGGGCTCGTAGCCCCGGCCCGTGGCCTGTGGCCCGTAGCCGGTGGCCCGTGGCCTCCCGGGCCCGGCCGCCCCGCCCCGCGCGGCCCCGGCGGCTCAGCGCCAGGCGACCTCGTGGTCGGCGGGCTCGCCGTGCTCCGCCTGCTCGGCGGCGTGCCGGGCGCAGGCGTCGGTGAGCGCCTCCAGGAGGCTCAGCGGCTCGGGCAGCGCGTGCTCGGGGCCGCGCAGCCAGGACAGGGCGGGCTGGCTGCCCTCCTCACCGGGGAGCCGGGACGGCGGGACGAGCACATAGGAGCCGCGGCAGTGCCAGCGCAGGCCGGGGTGCTCGTCCATGGTCTCGGGATGGCAGTCCAGCTCGCAGGGCCACCACTCGTCCTCGTCCTCGGGGGTGCCGCGGGTGGCGGTGTAGAAGTACATCCGGCCCGCGTCGGGGCGGTCCTCGGCGGCCTCGGAGACGGCGACCGGGCCGAGCTCGACGCCCTCGGCGCGCAGCCGCTCCAGGGCGGCCCGGCCGGCGGCGAGGGGCACGTCGAGCACGTCGTGGACCATGCCGGTGGCGGTGATGAAGTTCGCCTCGGGATGGGCCCGGGCCCAGCGCTCGATCTGGGCGCGGTCGGTGGTCGACTGGGTCTGCCAGGCGAAGGAGACCGGGTGCCGGGCGGGGGTGGGACAGCCGATCCGCTCGCAGGAGCACCGGTAGCCGACCGGGTGGGCGGCGGGCGCGATCGGCAGGCCCGCTGCGGCGACGGCCAGGAGCGACGTCTCGCGCTCGTCCTCGAGCTCGGCCGCGGAGCGCCTGGGGCGCCTGCGGAACCACTGTGCGAGTCTGCTCTCCGTGCCGCGGTAGCGGCCGATGCCGTCGCCCATCTATCCCCTCACACTCGTGTTCGCCCGGTGGTCGTCCGGTCTCCGGCCGGGGTTCGCCCCGCCGGCACTCCATGGTCCCACCATCCTGCGCCCCGGGTGACCGGAGTCGGGAACCGGGGTCTCCTTCGCGGGTCTCCCTCCCGGGTCGCCGCACCGGGTCACCGCGCCCGGTCACCGCACCGGGTCCGAACCACCCGAACGGTCCACAGCGCGGCGCGGCCGGAGGGCGGACCATGGGCTCACCGATCGACGACCGCAGAGGAGCCCTCTTTGCGCCACACCCCGCGCGAGGCCGCGCCCCGCCGCTACCTCATGTGCCCACCGACGCACTTCGAGGTGACGTACTCCATCAACCCCTGGATGGACCCCACGAAGCCGGTCGACCTGCCGCTGGCCCTCGCGCAGTGGGAGGACCTGCGCGACCGCTACCGTGCGCTCGGCCACACCGTGGAGCTGCTGGACCCGGTGCCGGGCCTGCCCGACATGGTCTACGCCGCGAACGGCGCGACCGTGGTGGACGGCCGGGTGCTCGGCGCGCGGTTCGCCCATCCGCAGCGCTCCGCGGAGGCGGCGGCGCACCTGGACTGGTTCCGGCGAAACGGTTTCCCGGAGGCGGACGTCCGGGTGCCGGAGCACGTCAACGAGGGCGAGGGCGACTTCGCCGTGACCGCCACCTGGATCCTGGCCGGCCGGGGCTTCCGCTCCAGCCCGCTCTCGCACGACGAGGCGCAGGAGTTCTTCGGGCGGCCGGTGATCGGCCTGGAGCTGGTGGACCCGCGCTACTACCACCTGGACACGGCGCTGTGCGTGCTGGACGACGCGGCCGACGAGATCATGTACTTCCCGGACGCCTTCTCCCCCGGCAGCCGTGCCGTCCTGCGGCGCCTGTTCCCCGACGCCCTGCTGGTGGGCGCCGAGGACGCCGCCGTGCTCGGCCTGAACGCGGTGAGCGACGGCCGGCACGTGCTGCTGCCGCAGGCGGCGGTGGGCCTCTTCGAGCCGCTGCGGGCGCGCGGCTTCGAGCCGCTCGGGATCGATTTGGGCGAACTGCTCAAGGGCGGCGGCAGCGTGAAGTGCTGCACCCAGGAGCTGCGGGCCTAGGTCCTGTCCGGAAAGTGGCGTCGTTTGCCCGCAGGGCAGGGCTCGCGGTGTCTGGTGCGTGCGATCGCAAGGCGGAGGTGGGGGTACCTCCCCGGCCGCCAGGCCGAGGGGGCGGAGACATGGCTTGCCATGGCGACCGACGACAACGCGGCGTGGGGGCACCTCCCGTGCCCGCAGGGCTACGGGGGAGTGCGTGCCAGGCGCCGCGAGCCAGGCGAAACTTTCCGGACAGGGCCTAGGCCGTCTCCTCCGGGGGCCAGGGGTCGCCCCACTCGGCGTCCCTGGCCTCCTTGTAGAGCGCGCCGTGCCGCTTGGTGACGGTCTCGCGGGCCAGCCCGTCGGGCCCGCAGAGGTCGAGCAGCACCTGGCCCTTGCGGATCTGCGGCTTGCGGGTGACCCGGGCGACGGCCGGGGCGACCGGGAAGCGGGCGGCGGCGACGTACGCGAACTTCTCGTCCTCGTACGGCAGCGAGCCGCCCTTCACCTTGCGGTGCAGGGAGGAGCGGCTGACCCGGGCCGCGAAGTGGCACCAGTCGGCGCCGGGCGCGATCGGGCAGGCGCCGCTGTGCGGGCAGGGCGCGGCGACGGTGAGGCCGGCCTCGACGAGCAGGGTGCGGGCGGCGATGATCCGCTCGTAGCCGTCGGGAGTGCCCGGCTCGACGATCACCACGGCCCGGGCGGCGCGCGCGGCCTCGGTGACCAGCGCGGTGCGGTCGGCCTCGGTGAGCTCGTTGAGCACGTACGAGACGGTCACCAGGTCGCTCTCGGGCAGCCGCAGCGCCGTGCCGACGCGCTCGCGGCGCCACTCGGCCTCGAAGACGCCCCGGGCCAGCTCCTCGCCGAGCGCGAGGGCCGGCTCGGCCCAGTCCAGGACGGTGGTGCGGGCGGCGCCGTCCCAGACCTCGGCGACCGCCCAGCTCGCGGCGCCGGTGCCGCCGCCGACGTCGGTGTGGGTGGCGGGCGCCCAGTCGGGCGCGGCGTCCGCGAGGGCGTACAGCGCGGCCCGTACCGCCTCGAAGGTGGCGGGCATCCGGTACGCGGCGTAGGCGGCGACGTCGGAGCGGTCGCGCAGCACCGGGGTGTGGGTCGGGGTGGCCCCCCGGTAGTTGGCGATCAGCCGCTCGACGGCCTGCGCGGCCTGGCGCGGCGGCAGCCCGTCGAGGACGGCGCCGAGGGAGGCGCGCAGGGTGTCGGCGGAGGGGTGGGAGGCGTTCACCGAGACATTTTAGGCGTCCGCCGGGGTCGCCCTTCCCCCGTCCGCCGGGTTCGCCTCTCCCGTGTCCGCCGGCGCCCGCCGGCCGGCCTGCCGCCAGGGGCGGCACAGCAGTAGGAAGCAGCCGAGCGCGGCGACGGCGCAGCCGACCTGGACGACGGCCATCGGCACGGCGGTGGTCTCGCCGGCGATGCCGACGAGCGGGGAGGCGACGGCGCCGATGAGGAAGGAGGAGGTGCCGAGCAGCGCGGAGGCGGAGCCGGCGGCGTGCGGGGTGCGCATGAGGGCCTGGGCGTTGGTGTTGGGCATGGCGAGGCCCATCGCCGACATGAGCACGAAGAGCCCGGCGGCCACGGCGGGCAGTCCGGGGTCGCCGAGGACGCCGCTGGTCATGACGAGCAGCGCGGCCGCGGCGAGCAGGATGGTGCCGAGGCCCCAGCCGAGCGCCTTGTCGAGGCTGACCCGGCCGACGAGCAGCTTGCCGTTGATCTGGCCGACGGCGACCAGCCCGACCGAGTTGAGCCCGAAGAGCAGGCTGAAGGTCTGCGGGGAGGCGCCGTAGATCTCCTGCACGACGAACGGGGAGGCGCTGATGTAGGCGAAGAGGGCGGCGAAGGCGAGGCCGCCGGCCAGCATGTAGCCGGTGAAGACGCGGTCGGCGAGCAGTCCGCGCATGGTGCGCAGGGCCTCGCCGACGCCGCCGGTGTGGCGCCGGTCCGGCGGCAGGGTCTCGTGGAGGAAGCGCCAGACGACGAGGGTGAGGACGAGGCCGACGGCGGTGAGGACGTGGAAGACGCCGCGCCAGTCGGTGATCCGCAGGATCTGGCCGCCGATGAGCGGGGCGACGACCGGGGCGACCCCGGAGATCAGCATGAGGGTGGAGAAGAAGCGGGCCATCTCGACGCCGTCGTAGAGGTCGCGGACCACGGCCCGGGCGATCACGATGCCGGCGGCGCCGGCCAGGCCCTGGAGCAGCCGGAAGGCGATGAGCAGGGCGGCGGACGGGGCGAGCGCGCAGACGGCGGTGGCGAGGACGTAGACGGTCATGCCGATGAGCAGCGGGCGCCGCCGGCCCCACTTGTCGCTCATGGGGCCGACGACGAGCTGGCCGAGGGCCATGCCGGCCAGGCAGCCGGTCAGGGTGAGCTGGACGGTGGCGGCGGGGGCGTGCAGCGCGCCGGTGACCTGCGGCAGGGCCGGCAGGTACATGTCCATGGAGAGCGGCGGGAGGGCGGTGAGCCCGCCGAGGACCAGGGTGACGAGCAGCCCGGCCCGGCGGGCGGAGGGCACCGCGGGTGCCCCGGCTATGT
This sequence comes from Streptomyces sp. NPDC053541, assembly GCF_044544705.1. NCBI lineage: Bacteria > Bacillati > Actinomycetota > Actinomycetes > Kitasatosporales > Streptomycetaceae > Streptomyces > Streptomyces sp. NPDC053541. The sequence goes on along the minus strand of NZ_JBITXM010000012.1, from coordinate 374,817 downwards.
GCTCTTCGGCCGGGGTGGTGGCCCGGGCGCTCTCCGCCATCGACTGCTCCGTTTCGTTGAAACCCGTCCTAGATTACGTGGATCAGGCGGCGACGAGGCGGGTCAGGCGGGCTGGAGGCCGGGCCTGCCGGCCTCGGTCACGAAGGAGGCGGCGGTGCTGACCGGCGCGCCGGGGGTGGTGACGGCGGAGACCGTGCGGAAGTCGGCGCGGGCGCTGTCGGCGCCGAGCGTGACCGTGAGGTAGCCGCGGCGCCCGTCGTAGAACCGCAGGTGCGGGTTGGCCCGGGTGAGGTTGTCGTAGTTGGCGGGGCGCTCGGAGCCGTTCTTCCCGCTGCTGATGGAGGTGGTGACGAGTTCGGTGCCGACGGTCCGGGAGGACGGGTCGCGGAAGTCCTCCTTGATGTCGAGGCCGTAGGCGACGTGCACGTCGCCGGTGAGCACCATCAGGTTCTCGACGCCGGCCGCGGCCGCCCCGTCGAGGATCCGCTGCCGGGAGGCGGGGTAGCCGTCCCAGGAGTCCATGGAGAGCTTGTACGCGGGGGTGGGCACGTTGCGGCGCTCGCAGAGGACGACCTGCTGGGGCACGACGTTCCAGGTGGCGCGCGAGTCCCGCCAGCCGTCGAGCAGCCACCTCTCCTGGGTGGCGCCGGTCATGGTGCGCGCCGGGTCCTCCGACGCGGGCCCGGGGGTCTGCCAGCCGTCGCCGTAGGCCTGGTCGGAGCGGTACTGGCGGGTGTCGAGGATGTCGAACTGGGCGAGCCGTCCGAAGCGCAGCCGCCGGTAGAGCCGCATGTCGGGGCCGGTGGGCCGCTGGGGGCGGCGCAGCGGCTGGTTCTCCCAGTAGGCGCGGTAGGCGGCGGCCCGGCGGATCAGGAACTCCTCGGGCGGCACGAAGTTCTCGGGGGTGTCGCCGGCGTAGTTGTTCTCGGTCTCGTGGTCGTCCCAGGTGACGGCGAAGGGGTGGGCGGCGTGCGCGGCCCGCAGGTCCGGGTCGGACTTGTAGAGGGCGTAGCGCAGCCGGTAGTCCTCCAGGGTGAGGGTCTCCCGGTTGAAGACGTCCGGCAGCCGGCGGTCGGTGTAGGCGCGGGCTCCGCCGGTGGCGTTGACGGCGTACTCGTAGAGGTAGTCGCCGAGGTGGAAGACGACGTCCAGGTCCTCGTCGGCGAGGTGGCGGTAGGCCGTGAAGTAGCCGTCGTGGTAGGCCTGGCAGGACACGGCGGCGAGCCGGAGGCGCTCGGGGCGGGCGCCGGGGGCGGGCGCGGTGCGGGTGCGGCCGACGGGGCTGCTCCAGTCGCCGACGAGGAAGCGGTAGAAGTAGTCGCGGCCGGGCGCGAGGCCGTCGACCTCGACGTGCACGCTGTGGTCGAACTCGGGGTGGGCGACGGCCGTGCCGCGCCGCAGCCCGTGCCGGAAGCGCTCGTCGTGGGCGAGCTCCCAGGTGACGGTGGCCCGGGTGCCGGCGGGCAGGCCGCCGCCGGTCTCGTACGGGCGGGGCGCGAGCCGGGTCCACAGCAGGGCGGAGCCGGGCAGCGGGTCGCCGGAGGCCACCCCGAGGGTGAACGGGTCCTCGGTGATCCGGCGGCCGTCGAGCTCCTCGGCGGCGGCCGTGCCGGCGGAGGGCAGGTTGACGGCGAAGGCGAGCGCGGCGGCGGCGCCGGTGGTGGTGAGGAACCGGCGGCGTCCCATGTGCCGGGCGACGGCGCGCAGTTCGTGTGCGTAGGCGTCGGCACGGGCCGGTGTGCGAGTCATGTACCCCTCCCCAGACGGTGGTTGTCCGTCGGGTATTCGAGGGGGTGGGGACGACCTCACGTTGTCGGGTACAGAACATCCACGTGTCGGACGGATGAGTTCATGGGGCACGCGTCTGCCGTACGCTGCGCGCTCATGAGCATCGCAGTGGTGACGGGAGCGGGTTCGGGCATCGGGCGCGCCGTGGCGCGGGCGCTCGCGGCGGCGGGCTGGTCGGTGGCGCTCGCGGGCCGCCGGGCGGAGCCGCTGGCGGAGACGGCCGCGGCCTTCCCGGACCCGGACGGGGCGCTGTGCGTCCCGACGGACGTGACCTCCGCCGAGCAGGTCACGGCGCTCTTCGGGGCGGTACGGGACCGGTGGGGCCGGGTCGACCTGCTCTTCAACAACGCGGGTACGTTCGCGGGCGGCGGGGTGCCGGTCGAGGACCTGGACCCGGAGACCTGGCGCTCGGTCGTGGACGTCAACCTGACGGGCGCGTTCCTGTGCGCGCAGGCCGCTTTCCGCGCCATGAAGGAGCAGGCGCCGCAGGGCGGCCGGATCATCAACAACGGGTCGATCTCCGCGCACGTGCCGCGCCCGCACTCGATCGCGTACACGGCGACCAAGCACGCGATGACGGGCCTGACGAAGTCGCTGTCGCTCGACGGGCGTCCGTACCGGATCGCCTGCGGTCAGCTCGACATCGGCAACGCGGCCACGGAGATGACGGAGCGGATGCGGACCGGGATCCTGCAGGCCAACGGCGAGCTGGCGGTGGAGCCGGTGATGGACGCGGCGGACGTGGCGGCGACGGTGGTGCACATGGCGTCGCTGCCGCTGGAGGCGAACGTGCAGTTCGCGACCGTGATGGCGACGGCCATGCCGTACATCGGGCGGGGCTGAGGGCGGCCCCGGGTCACCGGGGCGGGGCGATCGGCCCCGCCCGGCGGGTGCGCGGGTCGGCGCTCTCAGGGGCTGGTCAAGGTGTCATGGGGTGGTCACGGGGTGGCCTGCCCGGTCTCGAAGCGGGCGACCTTGTCCCCCTCCACCGTGAAGCGCCAGGCGGTGCGCATGGAACCCCAGGTGTCGTTGGTGTAGGTGGCGACGAGGCTGCGGCCGCCGTCGTTCTCGTCCTCGACCTCCATGCGCCCGTGCGAGGAGAACACCTCCCGCTCGGTCCAGTCGCGCAGGTTCCGCTCGGTGCCGTCGTCGGACATGCTCGCGTCGGGGGTGAGGACGCCGAAGAAGGCGTCCCTGTCGTTGGCGTTGAGGGCGGTCACGAAGGCACGCACGACGGGGTCGGCGAGCCGCTCCACGGGAATCGTCATGCCCCAGCGGTACACCGCCCGGCGCCGCCCGCGGCGGAACCGGGGCCGGGGGTTCAGCCCTCCGGCGGCAGGACGCCGTCGAGGACCCCTTCGAGGACCAGCTCGCCGGCGGTGCCGGGGAGCAGCCGGCGCACCTTCCAGGTGCGGGGACGGGGGACCTCGTCGAGGACGATCAGCCGGGCCCCGCCGGCCACGGGCACGTCCGCGAGCCGGTCCCGATTCCTGACCCGCGAGCCGTCGGCGGCGGCCAGGGCGAAGGCCTCGGTGAAGGGCGCGGCCCCGTCACGGTCCCGGCAGCAGGCGACGGCGGTACGGGACGGGGCCTGGCCGGGCAGGTGCCCGCCGCCGATCAGGGCGTGGGCGAGCAGGGTGTGCAGCTGGAAGTTGTCGCCGAGCCCGGAGGCGCGCAGCGCGAACCGGGCGCCGGTGGGGCGGTGGACGGCGAGCACCGGCTCGTCGTCGAGGACGGCGAAGGCGTGGCCCAGCCGCCGGAACCGCGCGCCGCACCGCGCGACGGCCGCGAGGTGCGCCGCCCGCCCGGCCCCGCCCAGGGCGCGGCGCACGGCGGGGTACCGCAGCAGCACCAGGGCGGCGGCCTCGAAGCGCGGGAGCGCGCGCCAGGCGACGACGGGGCCGTAGCCGTACGTGTCGTAGTCCGCGAGGCTCGGTTCGTCGCGCCCCTCGGCGGCCCACCCCTCGACGAGCACGGCGGCCTCCTCGAAGGCCACCCGCACCCGCTCCAGGACCGGCGGCGCACAGCCGGCGGCATCGGCACCGCGCTCCACCCCGGCCGCGACCAGCCCGGCCACCGTGCTGTCGGGCCCCTGCCCGAGCCGCGGCAGCAGGGCGGCGAGCCGGGGCGCGGCGGCCCGCAGTTCGGCGTCCGAAGCCTGCCGGGAGGCGGCCAGCAGCACGTCGAAGGCGAGGGGCAAGGCCGCGGCGTCGCCCCGCACGGCCGCCTCGAACTCCCCGACCACCCGCGCGAACCGCCCACCCCTGAACCCCATCCGCGCACCCTACCGTCGCCCACCTGGCAGGCTGCCCGCCATGACCGAGGACACCTGGACCACCATCACCCGCCTGCACGCCTGGCTCACGACCCATCAGAAGCTCTCGCCCCACGAGGAGGTGCTGCTGCGGGTCCTCAAACTCTCCGAGGAGATCGGCGAAACGGCCCAGGCGGTCATCGGCGCCACGGGCCAGAACCCCCGCAAGGGCACGACCCACACCTGGCAGGACGTCGAGGCCGAACTCTGCGACGTCATCATCACGGCCATGGTGGCCCTCCGCACCCTCACCCCGGACGCCCGCGAGGTCTTCGAGGGGCACGTGGAGCGGGTGGCGGGGCGGTCGTTGGGGTAGCGACCCGGGCACGACCAAGCCCCCGCCGGAGCGGGGGCTTCGTCGAGGGGCAGACGAGTCGGGCTGTACGCCGGGTTCTGTGCCCCGGGACCTCGCGGTCGTCGGGGTGACGGCCATCCATCTAGGACCGGCGTTGCCGCCGGCCTCGTGCGGTCTACCCGCGGACTCGGGCGGGCAGCCCTCGAACGTCCGCGCAGGGACACCGGGGTGTCCCCTTTTGACCTTGCTCCGGGTGGGGTTTACCGAGCCGCCTGAGTCGCCTCAGGCGCTGGTGGTCTCTTACACCACCGTTTCACCCTTACCGAGGACCGAGGTCCCCGGCGGTCTGCTTTCTGTGGCACTGTCCCGCGGGTCACCCCGGGTGGCCGTTAGCCACCACCTCGCCCTGTGGAGCCCGGACGTTCCTCGGGAGGATCCGAGGATCCCCACGCGGCCGTCCGCCCGGCTCGTCTGCCGTGCCGACCATGCTACCTGGCGCGGCGCCCGCGCCCGACCTCGTGACCTCGACCGTGCGCCTTGACCTTGTCGCAGCGTCAAGGTTTCTACTGGACGCATGCGAATCGGCGAGATCGCCGCGCTCGTCGGGGTGACCCCGCGGGCCGTGCGGCACTACCACCGGACGGGGCTGCTGCCCGAGCCCGCGCGGCGGCCCAACGGATACCGGGAGTACGGGCTGCGGGACGCCGTGCTGCTGGCGCGGATCAGGCGGCTGGCCGAGCTGGGGCTGGGGCTCGACGAGGTCGCGGACGTGCTCGCGGACGACGAGGGGCGGGAGCTGGTGGAGGTGCTGGAGGAGCTGGACGCGGACCTGGGCCGGCAGGAGCGGGTGATCCGGGAGCGGCGGGAGCGGCTCGCGGAGCTGCTGGCGCAGGCCCGGGAGGGGCGGCTGGGGGCCGAGGGGCCGGTGTCGCCGCAGCTCGCCGGGCTGCTCGCCGACCTGGGGCACGACCCGGGGGCCGGCGCGGCCGCCGGGTCGCCCATGGCCGCCAAGGACCGGGAGATCCTCACCCTCCTGGACACCGTCGTGCCCGAGGCGGAGCGCGACCGGCTCCTGGAGCTGATGCGCGGGGCCGCCCCGCACGCGCCCGCGCTCTACGCCCGGCTGGACGCCCTCGCCGACGCCGCGCCCGACGACCCCAGGGTCGCCGAGGCCGCCGCCGCGCTGGCCCGGGTGCTGCCGGACGGGCTCGCCGTGGAGGTGCCCGACGGCGGGCTCGCCGAGACGTTCTTCGGCGACCTCGCGCCGGCCCAGGCCGCCGCCGTACGCCTGGCCCTGCGGCTGGCGGCGGAGCGTGCGGCATGAAGCGCGCCCGGACCTGCCTCGCGTACGCGCTGCTGCCGGCCGAGCTGGTGCTCGCCGTCCTCCTCGTCGCCGGGATACGCGTTCCTCCGCCGGTCCTGGCCGGCGCCGAGGCCGCCGTCGCCCTGCTGCTGCTCGCGAACGGCCTCGCCTTCCTCCGGCTGCGGCGCCGCGGGCTGACCGCCCGGGAGGCCCTGCACGCGCTCGTGCCGGAGCCGGCGCTGCGGCTGGTCGCGCACGAGCTGCGGCTGCTCGCGAGCCTCGGGCGCTGGGCGGCCCGCCGCCCGGACCGGGGCGGGCCGGAGACGGTGGCCGCGTTCCCGCACGCCCGGGACCAGGCGGCCCTGATGTACGGCTTCGCGTTCGTCTGCGTCGTCGAGACCGTCGGCATGTCGTACCTGCTCGCCGCCTGGCCGGCGGTCCACGCCGTCGTCCTCGTCCTCGACGTCTACACCGTGCTGTTCGTGCTCGGCCTGCACGCCGCCTCCGCGACCCGCCCGCACCTGCTGACCGCCGACGCGCTCCGGGTCCGGCAGGCCGGGCACGTCGACGTGCGCGTCCCGCTGGAGCGGATCGCCGCCGTGCGGCAGGAGTCGCTGTTCACGCACGAGAAGAAGGACGGCGAGCTGAACCTCGCCGTCGGCTCCCGCACCTCGCTCACCGTGGAGCTCGACCGGCCGGTGAACGCGCCCCGGCTGCTGGGCGCCGCCCGGCCCGTACGGGTCCTCCGGCTGCACGCCGACGACCCGCGCGCCCTGCACGCCGCGCTCACCGAGGCCCTGGCCGCCCTCACGCGGGCGCGAACAGCACCTTCGCCCGTCCCGGGTCCGCCTGGGTCAGCCTGACCCGCAGCCACTCGCCCAGCGGCAGCGGCGCCGTGCCGCCCTCGACCCGGGCGACCACCGCGGGCCGCTCCAGGTGCACGGTGCCGACGGCCGGTTCGCGCTCCTTCACGTCGATCACGTACGCGTCGAAGAGCTCGCCGATCCGGCCGCTGAGCAGGGCCGCCTCCACCACGTCGATGCTCTCCCGCTCGACCGTGCCGGCCCGGCGCGCGCCCGCCGCCATCTCGTCAGGCAGGGCCGGCAGCGCCGCCCGTACCCACTCCGGCGGCTCCTGCCCGGCCACCGCCGCCACGCACAGCTCCCCGGCGTACCGGTCGACGAGCCGCCGCAGCGGCGCGGTGCAGTGTGTGTACTCGTCGGCGACCGCCGCGTGCACGGCGGGCGTCGGCACCTCGCCGTCGGTGAAGACGGTGTAGCCGGCGCCGCGCAGCAGGGTCGTGCACTCCTCCAGGAAGGCGGCGTGCCGCGGCTCGCGCGGGTCGAGGGAGCGGACCACGTCCGCGTACGAGACGTGGTGCGGCCAGTCCACGCCGAGCGCCCGCGCGGAGCGGCGCAGCCGGGCGACGGCGCCGTCCGGGGCGGTCGGCAGGGTGCGCAGGATGCCGGTGCCGGCCGCGGTCATCAGGTCGGCGGCGGCCATGCCGGTGAGCAGCGAGATCTGCGCGTTCCAGCCGTCGGCGGGCAGCGGGGCGCGGTAGGCGAGCTCGTAGTCCTGGTCGGCGCCGTCACCGTCACCGTCGCCGGGGCCGGGGCCGGGGCCGTGTTCGACGATCTCCTGCTCGGGGACGTTGAGGGAGATCCCGCCGCGTTCGCGCTCCAGGCGCTCGCGCAGGGTGCCGATCTCGCGGAGCAGGGCGAGGGGTTCCTCGGCGGTGCCGTCGTCGATCCGGCGCTGCACCCCCGCGTAGTCGAGCTTGGCCCGGCTGCGGACGAGCGCCCGGCGCACGTCGGTGGCCACCCGCCGCCCGTCGGCGTCGAGGTCGATCCGCCAGAGCAGGGCGGGGCGCGGCTCGTCGGGCAGCAGGCTGGCGGCGCCCTCGGAGAGCACGGGCGGGTGGAGCGGGACCTTGCCGTCGGGGAAGTAGAGGGTCAGGACCCGGCGGTGCGCCTCGGCGTCGAGCGCGCCGCCCGGGGTGACGAAGGCGGCGACGTCGGCGATGGCGTAGTGCACGCGGTAGCCGCCGCCGGCCCGCCGCGCCAGGTGCATGGCCTGGTCGAGGTCGGTGGAGGTCGGCGGGTCGATGGTGAACATCGGCAGGTCGGTGGCGTCGTGCCCGGGCAGCCGGGGCGCCTTGGCCGCGGCCTCCGCCTCGGCGAGCACGTCGGCGGGGAAGCCGTCCGGGACCCCGAGCTCGGTCCGGAGTGCGCGCAGCGCGGCCCGCAGCGGGGCCTCCGCGGCGCCGGTCACGCGAATGTGGCGGCGGGGCATGGCCCGAGCCTAGGGCGGACGCCGGGGCCCGGCACGTCGTACGGGGCGGAGGGCGTTGGACTTCGGGGCGTTGGACTTTGGGGCGTTGGACTTTGGGGCGTTGACTTCGTGGGCCGACGGCCTTCGAAGGCGGTCGGCCTTCGAGGGCGGTCGGCCTTCGAGGGCGGTCGGCCTTCGAGGGCGGTCGGCCTTCGAGGGCGGGGCGCGGCCCGGTGCGCCCGGTCCGGCGGGCCGGCCTCGGGGCCCGGGCCCCGCCGTACGGACGCACAGGGGCGCGCCCCGCCCCGCCGTACGGACGTACGGAGCCGGGGCCGCGCGGGCCGGGGCCGGGGCCCGCACCTCGTACGCTGGGGCCCTGGGGCCGCATCCCCACCCCCCGTACGTACGAAGGAGAACCGCCGTGCTCGTCCTGTTGCCGCCCTCCGAAGGAAAGGCCTCCTCGGGGCGCGGGGCGCCGCTCAAGCCGGAGGGGCTGTCGCTGCCGGGGCTCGCGGACGCGCGGGCGGCGGTGCTCGACGAGCTGGTCGAGCTGTGCGTGGCCGACGAGGAGAAGGCGCGGGAGGTGCTCGGGCTCAGCGAGGGGCTGCGCGGCGAGGTCGCCAAGAACGCCGAGCTGCGGACGGCCGGGGCGCGGCCCGCCGGGGAGATCTACACCGGCGTGCTGTACGACGCGCTCGGCCTGGCCACGCTCGACGCGGCCGCCCGGCGGCGCGCCGGGCGCTCGCTGCTGGTCTTCTCCGGGCTGTGGGGCGCGGTGCGGGTGACCGACCGGATTCCCTCGTACCGCTGCTCGATGGGGGTGAAGCTGCCGCGCCTCGGCGCGCTCGGCGCGCACTGGCGCGGGGCGATGACCTCGGTGCTGCCGGAGGCGGCGGGCGACGGGCTGGTCCTGGACCTGCGCTCCTCGGCGTACGCGGCGGCGTGGAAGCCGAAGGGCGAGGTGGCGGCGCGGACGGCGACGGTGCGGGTGCTGCACGCGCCGACCCGGAAGGTCGTCAGCCACTTCAACAAGGCGACGAAGGGCCGCATCGTGCGCAGCCTCCTGGAGGCGGGCGCGGCACCGGCCGGGGTGCCGGAGCTGGTGACGGCGCTGCGGGACCTCGGGTACGTGGTGGAGGAGAGCGGGAAGCCCGGGGCCCTGGACGTCCTCGTCGACGAGATCCACTGAGCTCCCGCTCCGGAGCGGGGCACATCAGAACAGGGCACGTTGCAACATGCGCAACGCTCGTTGCGCGCTTCGCTTGCCGTCGGCAGGATGGGGCGCATGACGAGCGTGCTCGACCTTGCCCCCGCCGCCCCCGTCGTCCCGGTCGTGGTGATCGAGGACGCCGCCGACGCGGTGCCGCTGGCCCGCGCGCTGGTGGCCGGCGGCCTTCCGCTGATCGAGGTCACCCTGCGCACCCCGGCCGCGCTCGACGCGATCCGGGCGATCGGCCAGGAGGTGCCTGAGGCGGTGGTGGGCGCGGGCACGGTCGTCTCGGCCGCCGCCGTCGCGAACGCGGCCGGCGCCGGCGCCCGCTTCCTGGTCAGCCCCGGCTGGACCGGGGGGCTGCTGGACGCGATGCGCGGCTCGGGCCTGCCGTTCCTGCCGGGCGTGTCGACGGCCTCGGAGGTCGTGGCGCTGCTCGAACAGGGGGTGACCGACATGAAGTTCTTCCCGGCCCAGGCGGCCGGCGGCGTCCCCTACCTCGGTTCCCTCGCCGGTCCGCTCCCCCGGGCGCGCTTCTGCCCGACCGGCGGCATCTCGCTCGCCACGGCCCCCGCCTATCTCTCCCTGCCCAACGTGGCGTGCGTCGGCGGCACCTGGATGCTGCCCGCCGACGCCCTCGCGACCCGCGACTGGGCGCGGGTCGAGGCGCTGGCCCGCGAGGCGGCGGCCCTGGCGGCGGGCTGAGGCGCAACTCCGTCGTCGTTCCGGGTTCCGCCCGCGGACCGGTGGGGCCCCTCTCGGGGGTCAGGCCGTCTCGGCGGCGACGGCCGGGCGCGGCGGTTCGGGCTGCGGGGTGAAGCGGGCCAGGCCCCGGCGGTCGTAGTAGTGCGTCATGGCGAAGCCGAAGAGCAGCGCGCCGAGGACGCCGATCGCGATCATCGCCCAGGCGCGGGCCAGTCCCGCGTCGGCGCGCGCGTCGAAGTAGAGGATGGCGCGGACGCCGTCGGTGAGCTGCCGCATCGGCTCGAAGACCGCGAGGAAGCGGTAGAAGGACGGGGTGGCCTGGAGCGGGATGGTGGCCCCCGAGGACGGCAGCGCGAGCGCGATGAAGACGAACATCGACACCACCTGTCCGATGCCGCCGAAGGCCGCGTTGATGGCCTGGACACCGAGGCCGACGGCCACCGTGGCGCAGTACGAGAAGACCCACAGCAGCGGCAGGTGGCTCGCGTCCATGCCGAGGACGCCGATCGTGGCGATCATCAGGAGCGAGGTCGTCAGCAGCGCGATCCCGGCCGTCATCACCATCTTCAGGAGCAGGGTCTGGGTGCGGTCGATCGGCACGGTGCGGTGGCGGGTGTGCCAGGGCCCGATCTCGCTGTCCGCGTAGCCGAGGGCGGTGTCGACGGCGGTGTTGATGAGGTTGCCGCCGATGAAGCCGCCGAGGACGAGGAGCAGGGTGTAGTAGAAGGCGGTGAGGCCGAGTCCGCTGTGCCGGCCGATGGGATGCCCCACCCGGGTGGTGACCTCGACCGGGTCGGCGAGCAGCAGTTTCGTCGTCGGGTCCGGGGCGGAGGCGGCGAGCCGCTGTCCGATCGTCGCGGAGGCGCGCTGCGCGACACCCTGGTTGATCTGGGCGGCCATGGAGGAGCCGAGGCTGCCGACGCCGGGATTGGTCAGCACGGTCAGGGTCGGCCGGGCGGTGGCCCGGCGGGTCGTCAGGGCCTGGGCGTCGGCGCTGAAGCCGGGCGGTACGAACAGCGCGCCGTACACCTTCCCCGAGGCCAGCTGGTCCTCGGCCTCCGCCCGGCCGACGATCCGCCAGTCGATGCTGCCGGGGCGCCCGGCCCGGGCGAGCGAGCCGGTGATCTCCTTGCCGAGCGGGCCCCGGTCCTCGTCGACGACGGCGATCGGCAGCCGGTGCAGGTCGTCGGAGGGGCTCAGGATGCCGCCCATGTAGAGTAGGGCGATGACCGTGGAGACGAGGGCGCTGAGCACGGTCGGTACGAGCCAGAGCTTGGGGTTGCGGACGAGCGCGCCGGCGCGCAGGGGGCTCGCGGGGGCCATGGTTCTCCCCTTTCAGGGCGGTTTGTCCGACCCATGGTCGGTGGACGAACGCCCCCGGCCCCGCATTGACCCGCGGCGCGGCCCGCCCGCGTGGCGCTCAGTCCTCGCCCGCGTGGCGCTCAGTCCTCGCCCGCGTGACGCTCAGTCCCCGCCCGCCGCCCGGAACGCCACCCGCGTGTGGTCGCCGATCGGCCGATAGCCGAGGCGCTGGTAGAGGGCGTTGCTGGTGGGGTTCGCCCGGTCGGTGAAGAGCAGCACCTGCTCGGCACCGGCCGCGCGGGCCGCGCGGCTGACCTCGGCGGTGACGGCGCCGGCGTAGCCGCGGGCCCGGTGGCCGGGCGGTGTGTAGACCAGCGAGACGCGGGACTGGCCGGCGGCCGGCCGGGAGAAGCTCGCCATGGCGACGGGCCCGCCGTCCGCCTCCCACAGGCGCAGCCGGCCCTCGCGGACCAGCGCCTCGACCTGGGCGGAGTAGTCGGCGTCGGGGTCCTCCCCGACGTCCCCGGCGTAGGCGCGCAGCCAGGTCAGGAGCAGGGGTACGTCCCCGGGGCCGGCGACCCGGGCGGTGCCGCGCGGCGCGGGGCGGAGTTCGGTGAGCTCGCCGAGCCGGAACAGGCGCAGCCGCAGCGAGGTGCGGGCCGTCCGGCCGGTGGCGGCGGCGAACGGCGCGGCGAAGGCCTCGACGGAGGCGGCCTCGCCCCGCGCCTCCCGCACCTCGCGCCCACCGCCGGGCAGGGCCCGCGGCAGTTCGGCCGGCAGGGCGCGCGCACCGTCGTCCGGCATCACCCCCAGCATCAGCATCCCGGGCCCCTCCACGAGCAGACAGGCCCCGGCGACCGCCCCGCCCTCGTCGGTCCACCAACCGCGGGTGGTGCCGGGGGCGTCGAGCAGCGTGAGAAGCCCGGTGTTCCGCGCCGACTCGGCGGCCACGAAGACCCGCGCGCTCTCCGGAAGGGCCGCCGACTCGGCGGTGAAGTGCCAGCTCATGCGGCGATGTTGGTACGGCCGGCGTCGCACGTCCAGCGCATTTGCGGGCCGGACGGGCGGGCCGGGTGGCCGCCGGGCCCGGCGGGCGGTCGCCCGCGCGCGGGACGGACCGGCCCCGGGGCCGCAGGGGCCCGGCCGGGCTGCCGCCCGAGCCGTAGGGCAGACCGGACCCGGGTGGCCCCGGGACCCGGCGGGCGATCGCCCGCACGCAGGGCGGACCGCACCCCCGTACCCCCAGGGCCCGGCGACCGCCATCGGCGCCACCCGGGCGAACCGGCCCGGTGGTCGCAGGGGGCCCGGCCTGGCTGCCGCCCGAGCCGTAGGGCCCGGCCTGGCGCCCACGGGCCACCATCGGCGCCGCCCGGGCGCACCGCCCCAGTGCCAGCAGGCCCCCCGGGCTGCCACCGAAGCCCGGACCCGCGTACCCGCAGAGCCCGGCAGCCACCATCGGCGCCGCCCGGGCGGGACCGGCACGGCGGTCGCAGGCCCGGTGATCGCAGCCCCGGCGGGCTGCCGTCCGTCTGCACCCCCAGGGGGCCTGGCGGCCACCGCCGGCGCCGCCGCCCGGGCGAACCGGCCAGGGGGCCCGGCCGGGCTGCCGCCCGCATCCCCAGCGGCCCCGGCTACCGCAGGTGGGACGTGTCGTTGAGGAGGCGGACGGATGCGTTGCCGTCGGCGTAGTAGGCGATCGCCGACAGGGAGGCGGCGGAGAGTTCCATCTTGAAGAGGGATTCCGGCGGGGCGCCGAGGGCGAGGCGGATCAGGGTCTTGATGGGGGTGACGTGGGTGACGAGCAGCACCGTGCGGCCCGCGTACGTGGCGGTCAGGCGGTCGCGGGTCGCGGCGACGCGGCGGGCCACGGTCGCGAAGCTCTCGCCGCCGCCGGTCGGGGCGGCCTTGGGCGAGGCGAGCCACGCGTCCAGGTCGTCCTTGTACCGCTCGCGCACCTCGGCGAAGGTCAGGCCCTCCCAGGCGCCGAAGTCGGTCTCGCGCAGGCCCTGTTCGACGCGCACGTCCAGGCCGAGCCGGGCGGCGACGGTCTGGGCGGTCTGGCGGCAGCGGGTCAGCGGCGAGCTGACGATCTCCTGGACGGTGCCGCGCGCGGCGAGCGCCGCCGCGACCGCCTCGGCCTGCCGCAGTCCGGCCGGTGACAGCTCGGGGTCCGTTCCCCCGCTGCCCGAGAAGCGCTTCTCGGGCGTCAGCGCCGTCTCCCCGTGCCGCAGCAGCACGAACGTCGCCGGCGCCCCCAGGTCGGGCCCGGACCAGCCGGGCGCGGCCGCCGCCGGGGGCTCCTGGACGCCGGTCGTGGCACGACGGCCCGCCTCCGCCTCGAAGTCGCCGGCACCCGCGCCGGAGGCGGCCTCGCGGTCGGCGCCGGCCGCCGTCGTGAGGGAGGCGCGGGCGCGGGCGGCCAGGGTCGCGTCGGGGGCGAAGAGGGCCGGGGCCTCGGCCTGCGGCTCGGGGCGCGCCTCGCGGGCCGTGAGGGCGGCGCGGGCGCGGGCGGCGCCGGTGGCCGGGTCGCCCGCGGCGGCGCGAGCCGCGGCGAGGTCGGCGGCCGGGGTGAGCGCGGCGGTGGAGGCGGAGGCGGACCACTGCTCGCCGCGCCGTCCGGCGTCCATCGCCTCGTTGGCGAGCCGGTCCGCGTGCTTGTTGCGCTCGCGCGGGATCCACTCGTACCGCACCCGGCCGGCCGGGAAGATCCGGGCGGCCTCGGCGGCGAGCGGCTTCATGTCGGGGTGCTTGATCTTCCAGCGGCCCGACATCTGCTCGACGACCAGCTTGGAGTCCATCCGGACGTGCACCACCGCGTCCGGGAAGAGCTCCAGGGCGGCGCGCAGGCCGGCCACCAGGCCCCGGTACTCGGCCACGTTGTTGGTGGCGACGCCGATGTACTCGGCCCGCTCGGCGAGGGTCTCGCCCGTGGCCGCGTCGAGGACGACCGCGCCGTAGCCGGCGGGTCCCGGGTTGCCCCGGGAGCCGCCGTCGGCCTCGACCACGAGCTCGCGCATTACAGGCCGGACTCCGAGGTGCGGACCAGGATGCGGCGGCAGTTCTCGCAGCGCACGATCGCGTCGGGGGCGGCGGCCCGCACCTCGTTGAGCTCGGTGATGTTGAGCTCGATGTGGCAGCCCTCGCACTTGCGCTGGTAGAGCCGGGCCGCGCCGACGCCGCCCTGCTGCTCGCGCAGCTTCTCGTACAGCTTCATCAGGTCGGCCGGAACGGAGGCGGCGACCAGCTCGCGCTCCTTGGCGACGGAGGCGGACTCGGCGTCCAGCTCGGCCTGGGCGGCGTCGCGGCGGCCGGTCGCGTCGTCGACCTTGGCCTGGACGGCGGAGGTGCGCTCGGTCAGCTCGGAGACCCGCTCCTGGGCGGACTCGCGGCGCTCCATGACCTCCAGGACGATCTCCTCCAGGTCGCCCTGGCGCTTGGCGAGCGAGGTGATCTCGCGCTGGAGGTTCTCCAGGTCCTTCGGGGAGGACACGGCGCCGGAGTCGAGGCGCTGCTGGTCGCGGGCGGCGCGCTGGCGCACCTGGTCGACGTCCTGCTCCGCCTTGGTCTGCTCGCGGGCGCAGTCGCTCTCCTCGGTCTGCGCGGCGACGAGCAGGTCGCGCAGCTGGGTGAGGTCCTTGTTCAGCGACTCGATCTCGGCGTGCTCCGGCAGCGACTTGCGCTTGTGGGCGATCTGCTGGAGGCGCACGTCCAGCGCCTGGACGTCGAGGAGTCGGATCTGGTCGGCGGGCGCGGCGTTCAGTTGGGGGCTCCAGGAGAGGTGTGGTGGGAGGACCAGGGGTCGGTGACCGTCGTCGAGACGTGGACCCGGAGGTCCCAGCCGTGGCGGTCGGAGATCGTGTCGAGCTGCGCGGCGGCCTGCTCGCACCAGGGCCATTCGGTGGCCCAGTGGGCGGCGTCGACCAGCCCGAGCGGGGAGTGCTGGGTGGCCTCGGAGACCGGGTGGTGGCGCAGGTCGGCGGTGAGGAAGGCGTCCACGCCGGCGGCGCGCACGGCGTCGAAGAGGCTGTCGCCGGAGCCGCCGCTGACGGCGACGCGGCGCACGGGCAGGTCCGGGTCGCCGGCCACCCGGATGCCCTGCGCGGTGGCGGGCAGCCGCTTCGCGGCGCGGGCGGCGAACTCGGCCAGGGTCTCCGGCTGGTCGAGCTCGCAGATCCGGCCGAGGCCGTTCTCGGGCACGAGCGGGCCGGTGACGCGCAGGTCGAGGGCGCCGGCGAGGGCGTCGGAGACGCCGGGGTCGGCGGTGTCGGCGTTGGTGTGGGCGACGTGCAGGGCGATGTCGTGCTTGATCAGGGTGTGCACGACCCGGCCCTTGAAGTGGCCGGCCGCGACCGTCGTGGTGCCGCGCAGATAGAGCGGGTGGTGGGTGACGATCAGGTCGGCGCCGAGGGCGACGGCCTCGTCGGCGATCTCCTGGACGGGGTCGACCGCGAAGAGGACGCGGGTGATCTCCGCGTCGGGGTCACCGCAGACGGTGCCGACGGCGTCCCACGACTCGGCCCGCTCCGGCGGCCAGAGGGCGTCGAGCGCGGCGATGACTTCAGACAGACGGGGCACGAGGGAAAGGCTACCTGTCCCCCGTGCCCCGCCGTTCTCGCCTGTGGACAACCCCGGCGCGCGGCCGCACCGGACCGGGGCGCCCGACGGCGGTGACTTCGGGACGCCCGACGGGGGTTACTTCGTGACCAGGTCGGCGCGCAGGTCGTCGAGCACGCTGTTGGCCGCGGTCACGCCGAGGCCCAGGTACCAGGTCTCGTCCGGGACGTCCTTGGCCTGGCCGGCCTTGACGGCCTTGAGGTTCTTCCAGAGCGGGTTGGCCTGGGCGGTGTCGCGCTTGGTGGCCTTGGGGTCGCCGTACACGCCCGTGAAGATCCAGTCGCCGTCGGCCTGGTCGATCTTCTCCGGGCTGACCTCGACGGCGAGGTCGTCGACCTGCTGGTTCTTCGGCCGCGGCAGGCCCGCGTCGTCGAGGATGGTGCCGATGAAGGAGGCCTTGGCGTAGAGGCGGATCTTGCCCGGGAGGTAGCGGACCATGGAGATGGTCGGCTTGTTCGGGCCGATGTCCGCGCCGAGCTGCTTCGCCTTGGTCTCGTAGGCCGCGAGCTTGGCCTTCGCCTCCGCCGTCCGGTCCAGGGCGGCCGCGTTGAGGAGGTAGTTCTCCTTCCAGGTGAAGCCCGGGCGGATGGAGAAGACGGTCGGCGCGATCTTCGACAGCTCGTCGTACTTGTCGGCGGCGCGCAGCTGGCTGCCGAGGATGAGGTCGGGCTGGAGGTTGGCGATGGCCTCCAGGTTGAGGTTGTTGATGGTGCCGACGGACTTGGGCTCGCCGGCGTCCTTCTTCAGGTACGCGGGGATGCCGTCGTCGCCCTCGGAGGGGGCGAAGCCAACGGGCTTGATGCCGAGGGAGACGACGTTGTCGAGCTCGCCGACGTCGAGGACCACGACCCGCCGGGGAGCGGACTTGATCTCGGTCTTGCCCAGCGCGTGGGTGAGGGTGCGCGGGAACTGGCCCGGCTTGGCGTCGGTGCCCAGGGCCGCGGTCTTGGCGGCGGCGTCGCCGAAGTCCTTGCCGCCGACGGCGACGTCCTTCTTCTTGCCGCCCTCGTCCTTCTTGGCGGCGTCCGGGCCGCCGTCGCCCCCTCCGCAGGCCGCGAGGGTGAGCGCGGCGACGAGGCCGAGGGCTGCGGCTGCGGTGCCGCGGCGGCGAAGGGACATGACGGGTCTCCTGTACGCGTACGGGGTGGACGGCGCCGCCACGGAGCACGGCGGCCGGTGACCGGGCGGCGCGCCAAGGGCACGGCGACCGGTGACCCGCAGCGGACTCACAGCTTCCACTTAGGGTCGCCTTACCTTACTCACCCCTGGCCTCACCAGCACAACCCGCCCCCTCCGCTCAGCGGAATCGCACGACCGCCACCCTTTGGTGTGAAGTGGGGTGGCTCGTGTTGTTCGGCTGGAAGTGCGAAAACTAGCTTCGTGGCCGGAGGTGACGAGTCGATGACAGCCTGTGCCATCGAGACGGCCACGGGGGGCGGCGAGGCCGCCCCGCCGACGCCCGGCGCTCCCGCCGGCACGCCCGGCACGCCCGACGCGGCCGGTCCGGCCGGCCCCGGCGGCCGCCCCGAGGGATTCGCGATCACCGCGAACGGCGCCTACGCGGCGCGGCTCGCCGGTTCGGGCGAGGCCCTGTACGTGGAGCGCTGGACCCTGGACGGCCCCGAGCCCTACGCCGTACCGCTCCCGCTCGCCCAGCCCGAGGAGCCCGGCACCCTGCTGCTGCCGCTGGCGGACGGGCGGGTCCTGGTGGGCCGGGCCGTGGACGGACGGCGGTACGCGTTCTCCCTGCTCTACCCCACCGGCCCGGACACCGGCGAGCTCTCCCTCGGCTCCGTCGAGGCCCCCGCCGCCGGCACCCTGACCCTGCTGCCGCCGTCGCCGGACGGCATCTGCGCCTACGCGATGTGCGTCGGCCCGGACACCACCACGCTGTGGCTGGTCGCGGGCGGGGCCTTCGGGCCCGAGCAGGTCGCCGAGATCAAGGGCCGGTGCGGCGGCGGCGTGTGGCTGGACCGCACCGGCCGGATGCTCGCCCTCGACCGGCAGCTCGACGACGGCCCGGTCAAGGCCGTCGCGATCGACCTGGAGCGCGGTGGCGAGGTCACGCCACTGCTCCAGATCACCGAGGACAGCAACGACCGCCTGCTGCTCGCCGACCCGGACAGCGGACTGCTCCTCATCCGCTCCGACGCCCCCTCCCCCGGCCACGACCGGCTCGGCTGGGGCGTCCTCGGCAGCCTGCTCCCGGTGCGCTTCCCCGACTGCCTGCGGCTCGACGACGCGGCGGTGACGCCGTTCGCGGTCCAGCCGGGCCAGGTGCTGATGCCGGAGAGCTGCGGGGTCGCGCTGCGGATCGACGCGGCCGCCGGCAGCTGGGTGGGGATGTGGCGGCCCTCCTCGCGCCGGCTGAACCAGCTGTGCGCACCGGCGGGCTGGCTGGCGGGCGCGGGCCTGTGGACGGCGGACGGGGTGCTGCGGCTGCCGTACGCGACGGAGGGCACGCCCTGCGGGCTCGCGGACCTCACGGAGCCGGCCGAACTCCCCGTACCGGAAGCGGAACCTGTCACCCCGGAGCCCAAGGTGTGCCGGCCCGTGCCGTTGCAGCAGGCTCCCCTCACGGACGGCAGAATCGCTGGCTAGACTCTCCGAGCCGCACAGCAAGAGCGACACAACGGGGTGAGTTCCACCATGAGCAACACGGACGCGCAGCAGCCCGACGGCTCGGGCAAGCACCGCGGGCCGGCCGCACCGGCGGAGGACTCCTCGTCCTCCCCGCACGGCCGCCACCGGCGCGAGCCCGAGGGGCAGTGACGGCCCGTACAGGGCGGTCACGCGCGACACCGAGCAGGCGAACGGCCCCCGGACCTCGTGTCCGGGGGCCGTTCGCCTTCCCCTCCGCACCCCCGGGTCGCGGGACGGACTCAGGACCCTTCTCCCGGCCTCAGGAACCCTTCTCCAAGCCTCAGGCGCCCTTCTTCAGGCCGAGCACCTCGGCCGCCGCGAAGGTCTCGCCCGCCGGGCGGGCCGCGTAGTGCGGGGTGAGCAGGGCGTCCAGCTCCTCGTAGCTGAAGACGTCCTTGGCGGTGTCGAACTTCGCGGACACCCGCGGCCGGTCCACGATCGCCACCATGCCGCCGTGCACGACGAGCAGTTGGCCGTTGACGCCGGCCGCCGCCGGGGAGGCGAGATAGCCGACGAGCGGGGCCACGTGCTCGGGCGACAGCGGGTCGAGCTCGTCCTCGGCGGTCGGCTCGGCGAAGCCGGCGAACACGTCCTCGGTCATCCGGGTGCGGGCGCGCGGGCAGATGGCGTTGGCGGTGACCCCGTACTTGGCGAGGGCCAGCGCGGTCGACGTCGTCAGGCCGACGATCCCGCCCTTGGCCGCCGCGTAGTTGGGCTGGCCGGCCGAGCCGGCGAGGAAGGCTTCGGAGGAGGTGTTGACGATCCGTCCGTAGACGCCGCTCTCGCCCGCCTTGGCCCGGCCGCGCCAGTGCACGGCCGCGAAGTGGGTGGTGTTGAAGTGGCCCTTGAGGTGGACCCGTACCACCGCGTCCCACTCGTCCTCGCTCATCGAGAAGATCATCCGGTCGCGCAGGATGCCCGCGTTGTTGACCAGGACGTCCAGCTTGCCGAACTCGGCGACGGCCAGGTCGACCAGGCCGCGGGCGGTCTCGAAGTCGGCGACGTCGCCGAGGTGGGCGACGGCCCGCCCGCCGGCCGCCCGGATCTCGGCGGCGACCTCCTCGGCGGGCGCCGCGGAGGCCTCGCCGGAGCCGTCGCGGCCGGGCTGCCCGTAGTCGTTGACGACGACGGCGGCGCCGAGCCGGGCCAGTTCCAGGGCCTCGGCGCGGCCGAGGCCGCGGCCGGCGCCGGTGACGATCGCGCTCAGTCCCTCAAGAGGGAGTGACATGAAGATCGGTTCCTCTCGGATCGACGCGGTGCTCGGATCTCTGGTCTCGGACCCCGGGACCCGGGCCTTGGACCTCTGCTCTCGGACCCCGGGACCCGGGCCTTGGACCTCGGATCGCGGGTCTTGGACCTCGGGACCCGGCTCTCGGACCTCAGGGGTCCCGGACCCCGGATTCCCGGCTCTCGGCCCCCGGGGCTCAGATCTCGATGCAGGTGCGGAGCGCCACGCCCGTCCGCATCTGCTCCAGGGCCTCGTTGATGCCGGCCAGCGGCACCCGGTGGGTGATCAGCGAGGCCAGGTCGATGCGGCCGGCCCGCCAGAGCGCGATGGCCCGTTCGTACGAGCGCAGCACGTCCCCGCCGCCGTACATGGACGGCAGAATCCGCTTCTCGTCGAAGAACAGCTCGAACATGTTGAGCTGGAGGAAGTCGTCGAGGGCGCCCGCGCCGACCACGCACAGCGTGCCGCCGCGCCGGGTGGTCTCGTACGCGGTGCGGGCGGTGGCGGACCGGCCGACGACCTCGAAGACGTAGTCGAAGCCCTCGCCGCCGGTGATCCGCTGCTTGGCGTCGGCGAGCGCGTCGGGCGCGACGGCCTCGGTGGCGCCGAAGCGGAGGGCGGCCTCCCGGCGGGACGCGACGGGGTCGACGGCCACGATCTGGGCGGCGCCCTGGAGCTTGGCGCCCTGGATGGCGGAGATGCCGACGCCGCCGCAGCCGATCACGGCCACCGACGAACCGGCCTCCACCTTCGCGGTGTTGATGGCGGCGCCGAGACCGGTGGTGACGCCGCAGCCGATGAGCGCGGCGATGTCGAAGGGCACGTCGTCCGGGATCGGCACGGCGCAGCCGGCGTCGACGACGACCTCCTCGGCGAAGGTGCCGGTGCCGGCGAAGCCGAAGACGTCACCGCCGGGGCGCTTGAAGTTGGGGGTGCCGGCGTTCAGGAAGCCGGCCAGGCAGAGGTGGGTCTGGCCGCGCTTGCAGGCCGGGCAGCTGCCGCAGGCGGGCAGCCAGCACAGCAGCACCCGCTGGCCGGGGGCGAGGCCGGTGACGCCGTCGCCGACGTCGACGATCTCGCCGGCGCCCTCGTGCCCGGGGACGAAGGGCGCGGGCTGGGGCAGCACGCCGCTCATGGCGGACACGTCGGAGTGGCACAGGCCGGTGGCCCGGATCCGGATCCTCACCTTGCCGGGGCCGAAGCCCACCGCCTCGACGTCGTCGAGGACTTCGAGTTTGTCCTGGCCGATCTCGTGCAGTACGGCTGCGCGCATGGTGCGGCTCCCTCCGGGACGGGTCTACGAGTGTTCGACGACGGTGTCGGCGAGGACCGGGGCGTCGGCGCGCTCGACGGCGGTGACCGTGAGCTGGATCCGGTCCCCGGCCGTGCGCCACATCCGGATGCGCAGGGTCTCGCCCGGGAAGACGACGCCGGCGAAGCGGGTGCGGTAGGCGCGGACCCGGGTGACGTCCCCGCCGAGGAGGGTGTCCACGACCGCCTTGAGGGTCATCCCGTACGAGCAGAGGCCGTGCAGGATCGGCCGGTCGAAGCCCGCGAGCTTGGCGAACTCGGGGTCGGCGTGCAGCGGGTTCCAGTCGCCGGACAGGCGGTAGAGCAGGGCCTGGTCCTCGCGGATCGGGCGCTCGGCGGTGGCGTCGGGGGCGCGGTCCGGGACCTCAAGGCGCTCGGAGGGCCCGCGGTCGCCGCCCCAGCCGCCCTCGCCGCGGACGAAGATCTGGGCGTCGCTGGTCCACAGCGGCCCGTCGGCGTCGGCGGCCTCGGAGCGCAGCACCAGGACGGCGGCCTTGCCCTTGTCGTACACCGCGGCGACGCGGGAGGTGGAGACGGCCCGGCCGGAGACCGGGAGCGGGCGGTGCAGGGTGATGGACTGGCCGCCGTGCAGGACGGCGGCGAGGTCGATGTCGATGCCGGGGGCGGAGAGCCCGCCGACGACGCCCATGCCGGCGCCGGCCACGGTGGCGAAGCTGGGCAGGACGTGCAGCCGGGATTCGAGGGTGTAGCGCAGCTCGTCGGGGTCGTTCGCGGGAACGCCCGCGCCCAGGCCGAGGTGGTAGAGCTGGACGTCCTTGTGGTCCCAGGCGATCTCCGCGCTGCGGGGCTCGGCGGCGACGGCCTTGGCGGCGTCAATGGGCATCGCTGTGCTGCTCCTTGTGGCTGGTGGAGACCTCGGCGCGGTCGTCCGCACCGTCGACCGCGCCGAGGCCGTGCGGGACCGCTCCCGGACGCCTTGTAGAACGCGTTCTAAGAACGGTGATCCCCATGTATAGCCGAGGGGTCCGGCGATGGGAACCCTTCTGACGTTACGTCAGATACCGCCGGTAAGGCGCGCGGTGGGACCCCTTCCCGTCCTCCCGCCCTCCGCCCCGGGGAAGGCCCGGCCGGGACATTTGTCACGGCCGGGTCCGTACGCCCGGACCTGCCGGGACCCGCCCCCCGCTCCGTAGCGTCGAGGGCATGACGACGAACGAACCGGCGGTCGCCTTCGAGGCCGCGACCAGGACCTACCGATCGGCACAGGGCGGCGAGGTCCGCGCCGTGGACGGCGTCGACCTGCGCATCGCGCGCGGCGAGACGGTCGCGCTGCTCGGGCGCAACGGCGCCGGCAAGTCCACCGCCATCAACCTCCTCCTGGGCCTCGACGAGCCCGACGGCGGCCGGGTCCGGCTCTTCGGCGGCCCCCCGGCCCGCGCGGTCGAGGCCGGCCGGGTCGGCGCGATGCTCCAGGACGCCCGCCCGGTCCCCCGGGTCACCGTCCGCGAGCTGGTCGAGTTCGTGGCGCGCACCTACCCCGCCCCGCTGCCGGTCGCCGAGGCCCTGCGGCTGGCCGGCCTCACCGAACTCGCGGACCGCCGCGTCGACCGCCTCTCCGGGGGCCAGGCCCAGCGCGTACGATTCGCCGTCGCCCTGGCCGGCAACCCCGAGCTGATCGTCCTGGACGAGCCGACCGCCGCCCTGGACGTCGAGGCCCGCGAGGCCTTCTGGGACGCGATGCGCGGCTACGCCCGGCGCGGCAACACCGTCCTGTTCTCCACCCACTACCTGGAGGAGGCGGACGCCCACGCCGACCGGATCGTCGTGGTGGACTCCGGGCGGGTGCTGGCCGACGGCACCAGCGAGGAGCTCAAGCGGGCGGCCGGCGGCAATCTGGTCTCCTTCGACCTGGCCGGGATGCCGACCGAGGGCCTGACCGGGCTGCCCGGCGTGACCTCCGTGGAGGTCCGCGGCGACCGCGCCCACCTGCGGAGCGACGACTCCGACGCGACCGTCCTCGCGCTGGCCGCCGGGAACGCGGTCCGCCGCCTGGAGGTGAGCCCGCTCTCCCTCAACGACGCCTTCCTGACCCTGACCCGCGGGACCACCGCCGCTCGCCCCACCGCCCACGGGACCACCGCCGCCCGCACGACCGCCCCCGGAACCTCCCGCGCCCACAAGAACCTGGAGCCGAACCGATGATCACCGCGTACGTCCGCCTCGAAGTCCGCCGCACCCTGCGCGACGTCGGTTTCGCGATCTCGTCGATCGGCGTGCCGGTCATGATGTACCTCCTCTTCACCAACCTCGGCGGGCAGAACAGCGCCGAGTTCAAGACCGCGGCGATGGTCGGCATGGCGGCGTACGGCGCGCTGGGCGCCGCGCTGTCCCTCGGCACGGGGGTCGCCGAGGACAAGTCCTCGGGCTGGCTGCGCCAGTTGCGGGTCACGCCGATGACCCCGCGCCAGGTGGTCACCGGCCGGGCCCTGACCGGCACGGTCGTGGTGCTCCCCGCCATCGTCGCGGTGCTGCTCGCCGGCGGCCTCGCCAACGGCGTACGGCTCGAAGCCTGGCAGTGGGCGGTGACGGCCGTCGCCCTGTGGGCCGGTTCGCTCCCCTTCACCCTGCTCGGCCTCGGGAACGGCTACCGTCTGTCGGCGCAGACCACGGGTGTCGTCAACGTCGCCTGCAACCTGGGCCTCGCGGTGGTCGGCGGCCTCTGGTTCCCGGTCGAACTGTTCCCGAAGTGGCTGGCCACGGTCTCCTCGTACACCCCGACCAACCGCTTCTCGGAGCTGGGTCGCGCGGTCGCGGAGGGCGTGATGCCGAGCGCGGCGGCGCTGACGATCCTGGCGGCCTGGGCGGCGGCGTTCGGCGCGTACGCGGCGATCTCCTACCGTCGTTCGGGGAGGGCGGCGTAACGGATCGGGAAGAAGGAAGGAACGGGGATGAGGGACTGGTGGCGGTGCCGGCGCGCGGCACTGCGGGATCTGGCGGAGCGGCGGCACAAGGAGGGTCCGAGCGGGCTGAGCCTGCTGCCGTGGCTGCTGATGGGCCTGGGGGCGCTGTCCCACCTCGTGAGCGGCGAGGCCCCGAACCCCTGGCTCGGCGGCCTGGGTCTGCTCGCCTTCAACACCCTCTACATCGCGATCGTCCTCCGCGCCTTCGACGAGCACCGCCGCGAGAACGCGACCACCTGGTGGCTGCTCGCCGCCCTGGGGGCCCTCACCTTCGCACTGGCCATCGGCTACGGCCGGGAGTGGCTGCTCCTCTTCCCGCTCCTGGGCCTCGCGGTCGGGGCGATCGTACGCGGCGCGGTGCGCCTGCGGCTGATCGTGTTCCCCCTGGTCCTGGCGGTCGGGGTGGTGACGCTCTGGCGGGACGGCTGGGACTCGTTCGGGATCGTGTACGGCACGTTCATCTCGATCATGGTGACGGCGGCGATCCTCACCCTGAACAGCACGGTGGAGGAGCTGCGGGCCACCCAGGAGGAACTCGCCCGCACGGCGGTGGAGAAGGAACGCCTCCGCTTCTCCCGCGACCTGCACGACCTGCTGGGCCACACGCTGTCGGTCATCGTCGTGAAGGCCGAAGCCGCCCGCCGCCTGGCCCCCCGCGACCTGGAGGCGGCCCTCACCCAGCTCTCGGACATCGAGTCGGTGGGCCGCCAGGCCCTGACCGAAATCCGCGAGGCGGTGACGGGCTACCGCGAGGGCAGCCTCACCACGGAACTCGACCGCGCCCGCGACGCCCTCTCCTCGGCCGGCATCGAACCGGTGGTCCTCCAGTCGGGCCCGCCCCTCGAACCTCAGACGGAGGCCCTGCTGAGCTGGGTGGTCCGCGAGTCGGCGACCAACGTGGTCCGGCACTCCGGCGCCACCCGCTGCGAGATCGAGCTCGGCGGCACCCCGGAGCGGGTCCGCCTCACGGTCACGGACAACGGCCGGGGCCCCGGGGGTACGGGCCCTGGCTCGGACGGTACGGGCCCGGGCGCGCCGGGCAGCGGCCTGAAGGGCCTGCGGGAACGGCTCGCTGCGGCGGGCGGCACCCTGGAGACGGGCCCGGCCCCGCGCGGCGGCTTCCAGGTGACGGCGGAACTCCCGCTGGAGGAGCTGCCGGTGGCGGGGCTCGCGGGGGCGGGGCTGCCGCCGGAGGAGCCGGCGCGGGGCTGAGCCGCCAGGCGGCCGCACGACCCGCGCCCGGAAGAGACGGCCTAGCCGATCTCGGACACGGAGTCGTTCCCGCCGATGGTCACCGAGGTCCCGTCACCTCCCTTGCTGCCGTCGTGCAGCCCGAGCAGTCCGACGAGCCCGAGCCCGTCCTCCGCCGCGGCCTGCGGGGCGCCGCCCGCGCCGAGGGCGGCACCGGCGAGGAGGAGGGCGGCGAGTGTGCGCTTGACGTCGTTCATGCCCTTCCCAACGACCCGGCCCGCTCCGTGGATGCGCCCCGGACGGCCGCCCGCCCTACCCTGGTCAGGTGAACGAGATGCCGCGGGACCACCGTCCGACGAAGTCCGTCCGCCTGCTGCTGGCCGAGGACCAGGGCATGATGCGGGGCGCGCTGGCACTGCTGCTCGGGATGGAGCCGGACCTGGAGGTCGTGGCCCAGGTGGGGCGCGGCGACGAGATCGTGGACGCGGCGCTGACGGCCCGGCCGGACGTGGCGCTGCTCGACATCGAACTGCCGGGCATGTCGGGCCTGGACGCGGCGGCGCGGCTGCGCGACGAGGTCCCGGACTGCCGGGTCCTCATCCTCACGACCTTCGGCCGCCCCGGCTACCTCCGCCGCGCGATGGAGGCGGGCGCGGCGGGCTTCCTGGTGAAGGACGGCCCGGTCGAGGACCTGGCCGAGGCCATCCGCAAGGCCCTGCGCGGCGAGACGGTCATCGACCCGGCCCTCGCGGCCGCCGCCCTCAGCGCGGGCCCGAACCCCCTGACCGCCCGCGAACGCGACGCGCTCGGCGCCTCGGTGGACGGCGCGACGATCGCGGACATCGCGGCGAAGCTCCACCTCTCGGAGTCGACGGTCCGCAACTACCTCTCCTCGGCCATCGGCAAGACGGGCACCCGCAACCGCATGGAGGCGGTCCGGGCGGCCCGTCAGCAGGGGTGGCTGTAAGTTCTCAAACAGCAGAAACTAGTGAGCTCTTTCAGGGTGGCCACTGGTCGGGTGACGGGCCAGCGTCCCGCAACACACGAGGCTCCTGTGCCGTTAGGGAGGTGGTCGAAGTCTCAACTCATCACTGAACCGGATGGAGCGCGGGAGCCTCGCTGGTTCCCTATCCTGCCGCACTCGACCTGCCTCATGCTCTGGTCGAGTGGGCAAGTATCGATGCTCATCGTCACCCGTGAGGGTGACCGGCGCTGCAAGCTACCGCTCCCCCCAACGTGCCCTCGTGGGCCTGGTCTACCTTCGCCACCAGGACACGCTCGCGCAGATCGCCGCCGGCTTCGGCAGATCCGTCGGTACCGCCCACGCCTACGTCCAGGCCGTCGTCCAGCACCTGTCCGGCCGGGTGCCGGGCCTCCTGCGGGTCCTGCGCGAGGCCGATCCCGACTACGTCCTGCTCGACGGGACGCTCGCCGAGTGCGACCGTGTCGGCGACAGCCGGGCCGACTTCTCCCAAGAGCACCACCGTCACGGTGTGAAGGTGCAGGTCGCAGCCGATCCCACCGGGAACCTGCTGTGGATCTCACCCGCCCTGCTCGGCCGCACGCACGACCTGACCGCCGCCCGCACCCATCGCATCATCCGGATCTGCGAACGCCAGGGCCTCCCCGTCCTCGCGGACCGTGCCTAGATCGGGGCGGGCAGGCCCATGGGTGACCACACCCATCAGACGCCTTACCGGCCGGGCCTCACCACAACCCAGCAGACGATCAACCGGGCCCTGTCAGCGGCACGAGCACCAGTCGAACGAAGCGTCGCGCGCTTCAAGTCCTGGCACATCTTCCGCAAAGCCCGCTGCAGCCCCAACCGCATGACCGTCATCGCCGCAGCCATCCTCACCCTTGAGCGTCAACGCTGAAAATGCTCACTGACTTGGAGGTCCTTGACGATCACCCAGCTCGCCTCGCCTGGGCGAACCGCTCCGCCGCCTTGAGCCGTACCCCGTCGCGGACTGCTGCCGTTCGGCGGTCAGCCCGCCTCCTTGTGGATACCGCCTGCTTCGATGACACCGCCCGGTCGACGAGCCGCCAGCCCCTAAAACTCACGAGTTCAAGCTCAATAACCACTCAGCGATAGTAGCGAGACCGCTGCTCAACCTCATTCAGGAGTCTACTCCCCGCAAAATCTTGAAACCTAGCCCAGTTCTCCGGATACCCGAGGAGATGGTCAGTAATTCGAATGCTCGTCAACTCCAAGAGCGCGGGCCTCTTACTACCGAGAAGCCTCTCGATGAACTCAGCAGAGCGCCTCATCAGTTCCACGTCACCCCTTTCCAGAGCAGAGTACAAGATTTTGGCCACAAAAACCTCTGTAACCAAGGCGTACGCCCGCACCCCAATCTCCCCGTCGACTGAATCACCAAACACCGCCCGCTCTTCCTCCTCCAGGTCCAGCAGATCATCAAGGTAATCAGGAAACAAACCACAAAACACCCCCCTCACGAACGATCGGTCAGAATTAGCGAATGAATTAAGTCCCACCACTAAGCCAATCTTGGAGATCCCGAAGCACCCCCCAAGGGGTACTCCCTTGAGGGGTGCAGAATACGCCAGCCTCTACCTACGCCACATTCTCTCCCGCAACCGGACAATCACCGTACAGGTCGCACGTACGCTCACCTCGAAATGGAGCCAGGATCCCGTCCACGAGGAACAGGATGTCTCCCGCGACCCCCAGGCCGTTCAGCAACTTTGGAAGCCTTGCTCCACCAAGAGGCTTAGGGGATCCACCGCGAGGATTTATATCATACGTTTCACCCGTGATGGATGCCATTGAAGGTGCACGAATGGCTCTTTCGACGGCAGCTTTAACCGTACTCTTCACCTCCGGATTAGTTTCCATAATCTCCGTAATTTTCCCCGCCTTATCCTCGGTGTCCAGCGCGTTCCAAATCTCCTCCGCCTCGGCGAGCGCAACCTCCCTATCGCTTTCTGACAGACGCAACGACCTGTCAGGCTTCCTATCGTTCTCAAGTAGCTTTATTAGGCGTATCAAGAGGTCGGATGCGTCCGCGACATGCCAAAGATTCCTGGTGGGAACCCCCTTTTCGAGCTCATTCAGAAGCGCCGCGCTGACCTTTCCATTCCCCACTGCCGGAACAACCCCGGGCTTTATGTATATATCCCCCAAGATCCTACGCAGCTCTTCGTTCTCTACCGCGGGAGGCTTGGCGGCGTTACCACCCTTGGTGCCGCCCTTCTTACCGCTCGTGTTGCCGCAGGATGGGTAGCAGCCGCCGCCGGTCCCTCGACCCGGCTTTCCCGGCGTGCTGCTTTCGTGTCCACCCAGGGGGCCGCCGGGTTCTGCGTGCCCCGCTCCGTCGTCGATCCACAGGCCCGTGGAGTCACTCGACGTGACAGGGGTGTTGTTGGCGTACGCGTAGCCGTTGAGCGACTGGTGCTGGTCGAGGCTGAGGGCGGGGTCGACGCTGATGAACTGGCCGATGGTCGGGTCGTATTCACGGGCGCCGATGTGCGTGAGGCCCGTGGTCTTGTCGGCCGTCTTGTCCAGGAAGCCCCGGTCTGTCGGCCAAGTACCGACGGAGCCATCGCGCTCGGCGCCAAAGGGCGTCATGTAGCGCTTGGTGATCTGCTGGGTGGCGTCCGCGCTGATTGCGAGGCTCTGGGTGCCGTGGTGGTCGCTGGCGAGGAACTGGATCTGCGTTGCGCCGGACCGGTTGGTGCGGACCGCGATCGTGGCTGCGCCGGCCGTGTAGGTGCGCTGGGCCCACTTCGTGCCGTCGGCCCGCAGGTGGAGTTCGGTGGCACCGGCGTAGAGGACCCGCTCGCCGTCCTTGGTGTTGCGGATGAGCAGAGTGCCGTCGGCGTCGTAGAGGTAGTCGGTGGACTTCGTGCCCTCCGTGAGGGCGGCAAGCTTGCCCTCGTCGGACCAGGTCAGGTTCTGCTGCCCTGTCGTGCCGGGCCGCTTGGTGGTGTTACCGGTGGTGTCGTAGTCGTAGACCTTGTCCTTGGTGGGGTCGGCGGCGGTGCCGCAGTCGGTGCGGGTGGTGGTGTAGCGCAGCGCGTGCGGCTGCTTGGCAGGGTTGTAGCAGTACGTGGTGGTGGTGGTGTCTCCACTGGCCGCGTGCTGCGTCTCCAGCTGCCGCTGACCGCCCTGGTTGTACGTGTACGAGGTCCAGTACGGAGCCGGGCCGCCGAGTGTGCTCGCGGAACGGGGGTCCGAGCAGTTCCGCGACGCGGGGGTCCATGCCTCGGCCAGGCGCCGGAAACCGTCATAGGCGAAGCACTGGGTCTCGGCCTTGCCCGTTCCCCCCAGGGTCGCGGGGTCGGCGATCGAGAGGACGTTGCCGGCCTGGTCGTAGGTGTAGGTGAGGTCCTGCGGCATGAAGGAATGCGTCTGGTCCGTGACGTGGCTGTTCGTCAACCGGCCCGTGCCGTACTCGTAGGAGTTGGTGACGTAGACGTTCCGGTCGCCCGGACCCCCCTTGCCCAGGATCAGCTGCTGGAGCTGGCCGAGGGCCGAGTAGTCGGCGTTCTGCAGGTACCCGGTCAGGCCCATCATGGAGGTGAGCTGGCCGAACGCTCCATAGCCGTACTCGGTCGTCTCGGCAGGCAGGCCGCCGAGCGCGGGCTCGCTGGTGCTGCCCAGCGTGCCGTCGAGGCGGTAGGTGCTGGTGAAGGTGAGCTTGCCGTTCGGCACGGACGCGTACAGCGTGTCGGTGGCCGGCAGGGTCAGCTCGGTCGTGGTCGGGCGGTTGAGCTCGTCGTATGCCGTGACCGTCTTCGTGTAGGCCTTCGAGTCCGGCTGCCCCTTACCGCCCACATAGCGGATCGAGGACCTGGGCAGTGCCTTGCGGGTCTCGTCGTAGGTTCGCTCCGTCAGGAGGTTTGCGTCAGTCTGGGTGCCGGCCCAGGTGTAGGTGGGGCGGCCGATGTCGTCGTAGGCGGACAGGATGGTCTTGCCGCCGGTGGTCGTCTTCGTGACGCGGTCGAGCTTGTCGTACTCGGACTCGGTTGCGCCCTTGTCCGGGTCGGTGGCGGTCTTCTGGCGGCCGTACTGGTCGTAGGTGTAGGACCACACGGCACCGTCGGGGCCGGTGATCCTGGTCTGCTTGCCGTCCGGCGTGTACTCGAACTTGGTCGAGGTGTACGGGGTGCCGAGGGTCGCTCCGTACTGCGTGTCCGTGGGGCTGGTGCCTGCGTACTCACGGGTCTCGACGGTCTGGCCGCGCGCGTCGACGATGGTCCGGGCGGCCGTGCCGCCCTCAACCGCGGTGGTGGCCGTCGAGTCACCGGTGTATCTGGTGCTTGTCGTCCACTTCTCGACGCCGGCCACAAGAAACGTCTTCGACGTGGGCCTCTCCGCGCCGTCGAACACCGTCTTGGTCTGGGCTGGTGCGGCACCGTACGCGACCCGCGTGTAGGTGCTGTTGGGCGTGCTGCCGGTGTCGAAGATGTCGGCGTGCGTCTCGTACGCCAGACCGCGGCTGTCGTAGCGGGTGTCCGTCAGCAGTCGTCCGCCCTGCGGCGTCGGCGACTGCGTCTGGAGCGGTCGCAGGAGCGCGTCGTAGATGGCATAGCTGGTCTTGTACGTCGTGCCGTCGGCCTTGAGGGTCGAGGTCGCCACCCAGGACTGCGTGGTGTTGCTAACCACGTACTGGTAGGTGGTGTTGGGCGGGTCGATGCCGCGGATGCGGTTGGGGAGCCAGACGTCGGTGAGGCGGCCGAGTGCGTCGTAGGCGATCTCGGTCTTCTTGAGGTTCGGATCAATGGTCCGGACAGCGAGCCCACGGCGCGGGTCGAGGTAGGTGTAGGTCTTGTGGGTCGCGGCGTTGGTGACGAGAGTCCTGGTCAGCGGGCCGGCGTCGGCCGGCGTGTACGTCGTTGAGGTCGACTTCTCGTCGGCATTCGTGACCGTTATCGGGCGGCCGAGGCTGTCGTATCCGGTCGACGCGATCTTCTGCCACGTGATCGGCGTGCCGTAGCTCTCGGCTCGGCCTGTCCACGTGGGAAGCCCCTTGGTCGGCTTCATCGTGTCCGACCAGGTCAGGTTGTCGTACGCCGTCACCGTGTCCGACAGGACGTTGCCGCGGGTGCCGTCTGCGTTCTGCAGCTTCAGGTCCGCCTCCGCGAACGAGCAGCTGCCTGCGACGGTTCGCACGCGCGAGACGAGGCCGGTAATGCCAAGGGCGTCGTTGTCGGCGTACCAGGTCTGGGTGCAGGTCTCGTCGCCGGTCACGGCCAGGTCCCCGTTGTCGACAACCTTGACGGCACGTCCCCTGGCGTCGAAGGAGACGGTGTCCTTGTCGCTGCTCCGCCACCGCTGGGTGGCGGTGAGGTAGGTGTACGAGGTGGTCTTCTTCGTCCGGACGAAACGGGCCACGTGGTCGCCCGCGTCGGGCACGCCGCTCTGCCGCGCGGTCTCCTGCGACCACGGATAGTTGGCGCTGGCCGAGATGGCGGTCGCGCCGTCGTACGTGACCTGCTCGCGGAGAGTTCCGCTGTAGTGGTCGCTGTCCGTGAGAGTGGCGAGCCCGATGGCCGGCTGGGCGAGTTTCGCGACGGAGACGGACTTGGTGGTGCCGTCCTTGTTCGGGTCGCCGTCCATGCCCTGCATGTACAGGGAGACGGTCTTGCTGCGGACGGGAGCGTTCCGCGACCCCTTGTAAACGGTCACCTCACGGTAGCCGCGCCACTCGGACCAGGTTCGCTCGGCCTTCGGCGTGAGGGGCTCGTCGTTGTAGTGCCAGGCGGCGCCGCTGTAGACATACTCGTTCTCCACGGGGTCGTTCGGAGTCGTCGGGTCTGTCGTCACGACACCGAGAACCCGATATTTGTGGAACCAGTCCACTGAAGCTTCCGGGGCACCGTTGATGTTCCAGAACTGCGGGTAGCAGTTGCGGGTGTTGGTGTCCTGCGGTGCGCTCAGCACCTGGCTGCGGACACACTCGGGACCCGAGGTCGTCACCGTGGTGACGGCACCCGTCTCCGTGGTGACGGTGGCGATGCGGGGCCGGGTGAGCGGCAGGATGTCGTCGGTGCCGTCCACACGGTTCGGGCGCATGTGGTACGTGAAGGAGATCGGCTTCACCTCGATCTCCGTACCCGCCTTGGCCCACCGCGTGATGGTCTTCAGGGTCAGCACCTGGTCGGACGAGTCGCCGATGTCACCGCCGTCCAGGTATTCCTGGCCGAACTTCCAGGAGTCGACCGGGTCGTACTTGGTCAGCGAGGCGTTCCAGGACGAGGTGTCGACGCCGGTCAGGCGCTTGCGGGTGAAGAAGGAGGGAGACGCCGAGAGGCACTCCGTGGAGTCCTGGGCGCAGATCGCGTCAAAGGGGACGTCGGGCCAGTTCGGCGCGGTCTCCTTGGTGAGCGAGGTGCAGTCCGCGGCGGTGCACCGCTCGGCGTAGCCAAAGGTCACCCTGGCGTCGGCGTTGTCCGTGAACAGGCTGCCGTTCACGTCCTTGCGGAGGCCGTACTTGATTTCCGTCAGGTAGCCCCCGCGGACGTATGCGGTGTCCGCCTTGGCGGCCTTGTTCTTGTTGTAGTAGTTCTTCTCCTGCGTGTACCAGTACGTGGCCGCGTTGCCGCTGGTGTCCTCGACGTAGTCGAGGTTCCACCGCCAGGCCTGGGTCACGGCCCGGTCCGCGAAGGTGCTGCCGGCGCTGTAGCCGGGCTCGCCTGAGTCGTCGCCGAAGACCGGGACAGTCCAGGTGGAATTGGTGCGCTCGGTGGTGGCGCCCGCGAGCTTGTTCAGGCCGAAGACGTACTTCGTGCCGTCGCCGGTGGTGACGGTCCAGTACTCGCCGTCGTTGTCGCCGTTGTCAGCGCCGATCGAACGGGTCACCTTCGAGGCGTCGTCGTTCTCCAGCTTCCACACACCGGCCGTGATCGTCTTCACGAGCCGGGACGACTTGCCGTTGAGAACAAGGCGGGCGTTGTCGTACTTCCAGCAGCGGTCGAAGACACCGGTCTGCCCGTCGTCCTCACAGCTGCCATAGGCGCGCTCGATGTAGGACTCCGTCAAGGAGAAACCCTCACCGACCGAGGTGCCCTGGTTGTTCGTCGTGGCGGTGCGCCCGTCGATGCTGCCCGAATCGTAAGCGAGCTTCAGGGACGGGGCCGGACCTGCCGCAGCCGGCGGCATCGTGAAACCGTAGGACCAGGTGAACGAACCAGAGTTGCCGCCGGCCGACCACGAGGACGACGCGGCCAGTGGCGTCGCGCTGTAGTCACCGGTGCCCTTCGGGGAGGCGCTGCCCGTGCCGGTCGCGGTCAGGGCCATCACCGTGGTACCGGAGGAGACCGCGGAGTTGAGTTGCGTGGCCGGCCCCTTGGCGCTGTCAGCAATGGGCACACGGGCGGTTACGGTCTGCCCCTTGGCATCGTTGCGCGAGGCGAGCGGGGTCCGAGTTCGGCACTCGGCCCTCTGTGGGGTGGTCAGGGCACATGCCGGCAGCCGGACAAGGTGGAGGCGTCCTGACCAGCCGCCTCCGACGGCAGAGGCGAAGGGGCCGTAGCCGACGCTCACGTCAGCAGTGCCGGCAGTGCTGGCCGTGGCCGTAAGGACGACGCCAATAACACCAAGCCGGGCGGCAGCCTTCTGGTCGAGGACGGCAACGCTGGCATCCGTTCCGCTCGTCAGCCCGTTCTTGCCCGAGACCGGGGCCATGGATACGGGGAGGCCGCCAGGCTTCACCTGGGCCGCCTTCGTGGCCAGCGTCAGGTCGGCGGCGCCGGCTGTCGGCCAGGTGGCACGCTGCTGTTCAGCACGAGCCCGGCGGGACTGTTCCGCGTTGGTACGCAGGCCTTCGGCCACCTTCTCCCGGACGTTCTTCCCGAGCTGACCGACGCCTGCTGGCGCGACCTTGGTGACATGCTCCGGGGGCAGGTCAGGGCGGCCCAGGCCTGTACCTCCGTCGGCTACCGCGACGGGCGTGAGCCCCATCGGAACCGAAAGGGCCACGGCAAGCGGAAGGACCGCGAACATGCTGTGACGCCTGGGGCGATCCTCCCTCCTCTTTCTGCCCACGATGTTCAAACCGGGTTTCACGAGTACCCCCACCTTGTAGATGTACGTGGCAGCGCGGATGCGCCGCTCCGTCTGCGGGCCCGGGGCCTTTGCACCGGGCCCGCAGACGGAGCGGGGGCAGCACTGCGGGAGCAGTGCCGCCCCGCTCCGTGCTCGGCGAGTGCCGGATCAGGAGCCGATCAACGTCTCGATCTGGGTCGAGTTGTTCATGGCGCCAGCCCAGACCCGCACATCACTGATGCGGGCCGGCAGGTAGTTCTTCCACGCTCCATCCGCCATGCCCGTGCCGAGGGCGAACGTGCTGGTGCCGAACTTGTCCGTGATCGATGTCCGCCCGTTGAGCGTGGTGCCCACCCTGAGGGAGACGGTGCCGTCCTGGGCGTCGTAGACGCCGGTCAGACGGACGTCCGTACCCACTTCCGCCTCGTCCGTCGACCTGACCAGGTGGGTACGGCTCGCGTCGCGGACGCCGAAGTACCAGTGCCCCACAGGGCGTTGTACGTCGACGAGCTCCTGGGTGACGGGGTCCTCGATTGTCACGGTCTTGGTGCCGGTGACCTCGTACCACAGCCCCCAGCCGTTGCCATTCGCGGTCCACTGCCCGAGGACCTGGCCGACGTATCCCACGCCCTTCGCGTTGATCTTGCCGCTGTCCAGCGCGACCTTCGTCGACACCGTGAACGAACCGGAGTCGTCGAGCAGCGGTAGGTTCGTGGCCGTCAGCGCGGTGCCGGCCACGGCCGAGTCGTCGGCGCCGTCGAAGACGAGCTCCTCACCGGCCGCGGTGGCACCCGACAGGGTCAGCGTCCGGCCGTAACCGGAGTTGCGGTCGGTGACGGTCGTTCCCGAAGCCCCTGCACCGGACCAGTCGGCCACCAGCTCGGCCGCGTGGAATCCGCCGTCCAGCTTGGTCCGCGCCTCGTCGGCGATCTCAGAGTCGACCAGCGCCCGCTGCCAGGCCTTGACCTCGTCGATCTGGCCCTTCCAGTAGTCGCCGTACGCCCCGCGCCACCATGCGCGGCCGATTTGGAACGCACCCGTGGACGTCCACGACGGAGCGACGGTGTAGGAGCCCTGGTTCTCTCCGTTGACATAGAGCTTGATCTGCTTGGTGGTGTTGTCGTACACGGCCGCCAGGTGGGTCCAGGCGCCGATGGCCGCCGGCCGCTTGGCCTTCACGATCTGGTAGCTGATGTCGCCGTCGGTCGCGTCCTTGGGCGAGGTGCGCAGCTCCCAGGTCTTCGAATCCGCCCGGTAGGTGAGGTAGAAGGCGCTGTACCAGCCGTCTGCCGTCATGCGTGGGTCCTGCGAGACCACGATCGAGTTGCGGTCTCCCGCTTCGAGACGGGCCCAGGCCGAGACGGTGTACGAGGAGCCGGTCTGGACGACCGGGCCGGCGGTGGCGGCGTAACCAGTGCCGTTGAGGCCGAGTCCCTTGTCGGTCTCGGGCGACGGCAGCGGGTCTCCGTTCTTATCGTGGGTGATCAGGCCGCGCCGGCCGCGATCGGTGCGGGTCGCGCCACCCGTCAGGGTGGCGTTGGAGGCTCCACCGGGCGCTGCGGTGTCAAGGGCCGCGCCGGAATCCTCCGTGAATTGCCAGTGGCCGACCGGTGCGTCCCCGCTGGCGACCTGGAACTCCACCTTCCGAGGGGGACCGGGCCGGTTGAGAGTGTCGATGGCGCGTACCTCAAGCGCGTACGTGCCGGCCTTCTCGGGCGTGACCTTGGCCGTGACGGGTGATCCGGTCAGTGTGGTCCAGCTTGAGCTGGTCGTGTCGGCCACGTCTTTCGGATCGGCCGTGATGTACGCGAGGTAGTACTGGTACGACTTGACCGCGTCGCCGGTCGCCGGGCTGAACGTGAACGTGCCGGCCACCCCGGGCGCGCCGGCTGCCGTGCATGGGTCGGTCAAGCACTGCGTGTAGGGAGCGCCGAAGGTGACCGTGGGGGCCTTCGGGGCGGTGGGGTCGACCTTGAAGTAGCACCAAGGGGCGTAGCCGGAGGACTGTACGTGGTTGCCGGCGTCGTCGAAGACCTGGGTCAGGGACGAGTAGCGGTACAGCGTGCCTTCGCCCAGGGTGCTCGGCCATGTGGCGTACAGCTTTTGGCCGTCGCCGGCGAAGTTGGTGCCAGTGGGGGTGGAGATGCCTGAGCCGGACCAGGTGCCGTCGGCGGCCTGCTTCTCGATGCGGAACCAGGCGTGCAAGCGGGCGCCGGCCTCGCCACCCGCCGCGGTCTGCGGCGTGGAGGTCAGCGCCGGTGTCGGGTCGTCGATCACGGTCGGGTCGGAGGCGTTGCCGGTGCAGACCGTACCGCCACCGGTGACGATGCCGACACCCGTGGGCGTGGCCGGGAGGGCGACGTAGCTGACGGCCAGAACGGCGTCGCTCTTGAAACGCTTCCAGGCGGAGGTGTCGGTCTCGTCGTGGGCGCGGATCTCGAGGGTCAGTCGGGAGAACTTGCCGGCCGCGAAGTCACGGACGGTCGGGGTGAGGTTCTCGTTGGTCTCCTCCGGGTTGTCGTTGAACTCGATCGGCGCGTCCGGGGAGTTCGGATCGCACAGGGAGCCTCGCCCGGCGGACACCCATCGGTCGACCATCCAGTCGAGCTCGGCGGGTCGGCTCGACCAGGTCGTGGAGGAGGAGATGTTGTTCGTGCGTACGAGGTCGACCAGGCGCGCCTCGCACTGGAAGGCCCAGGGCTCGGTCACCCGGAACGTCGCGTCCAGCACGCGCTTGCCGCGCAGGCTGTCCGGCGCGAACTCGAAGTAGAGCTTCTGGACGTAGCCCGGGCCGCAGGGGTAGCCGTTCCAGGAACCGCACTTGCCAGCGCCCTGACCGTTGTTGTCGGATCCGTCGCCCCAGCCGTAGGACTCGTAGCCGTCGGAGCGGAGCAGGGTGCGCTCGGACTCGCCCCACGTGACGGTCGGGTCGATGAACAGCGGGTAGGCGCCCGGGTCGGTGCTGGCCAGCATCCCAGTGTCCGGGAGGACAGAGAGGCTGTTCTGGGTGACGGTCACGTCCATGCGGGAGACGTTGTCGCCCTGACCGGGCTCCAGGCCGGTGCCGGAGGCCGCCAGCTCGGATGGGTCGGCAGGGGTCGACTGACCCTCGGCGGTGGTGACGTCGGCGCGGAGCATCTGCGTCGCGGTGCCAGAGGTGGCGCTTGGCTCCGCGGCGCCCTTGCCGGCTGAGTCCCACATCCGGGCCGGCGGGGAACGGAAGACGGTGTTGCCGTTGCCGTCGACGGCGGCGAGGCTGCCTGCGGCGCCCTTGCGGACGGCCAAGCCGTCCGTCTTCAGGTCGAAGGTGAGTTCCTTGAGCGCCGGGTTCGCGGCTGCCGTGGGCGTCTTGACGACGAGGACCTGCTGGAAGCTCTCGACCGTGGCTGTCAGCTTGAGGTCGACGTCCGGCAGGACGTTGCGGTAGACCGCGTTCGCCCCGTCGAGTTCGGGTGCCGGGAGGTCCCCCTTCCAGTCCAGTTCGAGGGACCGGCCCCGGTCGGAGATCTTCACCAGGGGCGTCTTGTCCGACCCGTCCGAGAAGGACATCTCCGCCGACGCCGCCTTCGGCCCGACCGTCCCGTCGGCGCGGCGCTCCAGCGTGGCGTCCGGCACCTGCCATCCGCCACCGGGCTTGGCCACACGCACCGGCACGGAATGCTGTTCCAGCGTGAAGGTGAAACCGTCGGGATTCGCGAACACCGAGGTCCGCTCCCCGCGCTCGTTCTCGACCTCGACGCGCTTCCCGGTCTCCTTGGCGTCTTCGAGCGCCTGGTGCGCTTCGTCGAGCGCGGGCATGTCCGCAGTCGGCACGGCGGCGAACGCCGCCGGTACCGGAACCACGAGCCCCACCGTCATGGCCGATAGAGCGACCACCGTGCTTCGGGCACGCCGAAGCACCCCCTGCCTCTTCACAATCCCCACCCCTGCATTGCACAAAGTTCACAGTCGGGGGGTCACCCAACGACATGCGTTCACGTCACGTCAAAGGCGTATGTCAGGTCCGAATGCTGCGCGTCCGACCGAGAAAATGCGGCCATAAGGAGATACACCGACCGGGCTTCAGCGCCCACCACGGAACGACTCCCCGCAACGCAGAGTGACGAAGCGCGAACCCGGCAGCCAGCGCATCGTCAGGCCATGACGGCGTTCCCTCGCGGCGAGGCACCCACGAGGACGTAGCGGATTATGAGATTCCAATTAATGCGCAGAGAGCGATGCCCGACCCCGATCCGCGAACGTGACGCAGGTCACGTGGCCAAACAGTCCCTCACTTCTCCTCCCGCGGCAGCCACACCCCCATCACCACCGCCGTCCCCAGCAGCACCCCCGTCGCCACCCGGAAGGCCGCCGCGTAGCCGGCGGTCAGGGCCTCGGGGGTGGTCGCGTCGGCGGTGATCGAGGCGGCGACGGTGGAGAGGACCGCGAGGCCGAGGGCGCCGCCCATGGTGCGGGAGGTGTTGATGAGGCCGGAGGCGAGGCCGGCGTCGGGGGTGGGGACGCTGGTCGTGGCGAGGACGGCGAGGGGGGTGGAGCCGAGGCCGATGCCGAACATCATCAGGACGCCCGGCAGCAGGATCGCCGTGAGGTAGCCGCCGGCTGCGGTCATCGTGGACTGCCAGGCGAAGCCGCCGGCCGCGATGAGGACGCCGAGGACGGCGACCGGACGGGCGCCGAGGCGGGGCAGCAGGCGGGGGGCCAGTTTGGAGCCGGCGATGACGCTGGCCGAGCTGGGGACGAGGGCGAGGCCCGCCTCCAGGGGTTCGTAGCCGAGGACGTTCTGGGCGTAGAGGGTCATGAAGAACCACATGCCGAAGGAGGTCGAACCGCACAGCAGCATCGTCACGTTGGCCGCCGACACCGCCCGCGTGCGGAAGATCCGCAGCGGCATCAGCGGCTGCGCCGAGCGGGCCTCGACGAGCACGAAGGCCGCGAGCAGCAGCAGGCCGGCGAGGAGCGGCAGGACGGTCGCGGCGGAGGTCCAGCCGGACTGCTCGGTCTGCACGATGCCGTACGCGAGGGTGGCCAGGCCGGCCGTGACGAGGACGGCGCCCGGCAGGTCGAGGCGGCGGCCGCCGTCGACCCGGCTCTCGGTCAGCCAGCGCAGGGCGCCGGCCAGGACGAGGACGCCGATCGGCACGTTGATGAGCAGCACCCAGCGCCAGGACAGCAGGTCGACGAGCGCGCCGCCGACGAAGCCGCCCGCGGCGCCGCCGGCCGCGCCGACCGCCGTCCAGGTGCCGACCGCCCGGGTGCGGGCGGGTCCGGCCGGGACGGCGGCGGTGACCAGGGTGAGGGTGGCGGGGGCGAGGGCCGCCGCGCCGAGGCCCTGCACGGCGCGGGCCGCGAGGAGTTGCCAGCCCTCCTGGGCGAGGCCGCCCGCGACCGAGGCGAGGGTGAAGAGGGACAGGCCGACGAGGAACATCCGCTTGCGGCCGAAGAGGTCCGCCGCGCGCCCGCCGAGCAGCATGAAGCCGGCGAAGGCGATCGAGTACACGTTGACGACCCACTGGAGTCCGGGCGCCGTCAGGCCGAGCGCGGCCCGCATCGAGGGCAGGGCCACGTTCACCACGGACACGTCGAGGACGACGAGGAACTGGCCGGCGCAGGCGATCAGCACCACCAGCCAGAGACGGGACGGGGCGGGTATCGGCGGGGCGGAGGACGGGGCGGTGGTCTCGGTTCGCGGCATGCGGGTCATGGTCGCACCCCGGCCCCGCCCCGTACACGCCGATTACCGGCGCGGTGCCCGCAGCAGGGTCACCACCGCCGCCCCGCCGAGGCCGATGTTGTGCGCGAGGCCCACCCGCGCCCCGCCGACCTGCCGCGGGCCGGCCTCGCCGCGCAGCTGCCGGACCAGTTCCGCGGCCTGCGCGAGGCCGGTGGCGCCCAGCGGGTGGCCCTTGGAGATGAGGCCGCCGGAGGGGTTGACCACCCAGCGGCCGCCGTAGGTGGTGGCGCCGGACTCGACGAGCTTGCCGGAGGCGCCCTCCTCGCACATGCCGAGCGCCTCGTAGGTGAGCAGCTCGTTGATCGAGAAGCAGTCGTGCAGCTCGATCACGTCCACGTCCTCGATGCCGAGGCCGGACTCCTCGTACGCCAGGCGGGCAGCGGCCCGTGACATGGGGCGGCCGACGACGTCGATGCAGGAGCCGGAGGCGAAGGACTCCTCGGTGTCCGTGGTCATCGCCTGGCCGGCGATCTCGACGGCCCGGTCCTCCAGTTGGTGGGCCGCGACGAAGCGCTCGGAGACGACCACGGCGGCGGCCGAGCCGTCGGAGGTGGGCGAGCACTGGAGCTTGGTCAGCGGCCGGTGGACGGTCCTGGCGGCGAGGATCTCGTCGACGGTGTGGACGTCCTGGAACTGCGCGTCGGGGTTGCGTGAGGAGTGCTGGTGGTTCTTGGCGGCGACGGCCGCGAGCTGCACCTCGGTCGTGCCGTACCGGTCCATGTGCTCGCGGGCCGCGTTGCCGAAGATCTGCGCGGTCGGCGGATTCGCCTCGAAGCCGTGGGCGGCGGCCATGATCCCGTAGTGCCGGGCGACCGGGGACGTCTGGAAGTCCCCGGCACCGGCGGCGCCGCCGCCGAGCGCGCCGCGTGCCATCTTCTCGAAGCCGAGCGCGAGCACGCAGTCCGCGGTCCCGCCCGCCACGAACTGCCGGGCCATCATGAGGGCGGTCGAGCCGGTCGCGCAGTTGT
Organism: Streptomyces sp. NPDC053541; assembly: GCF_044544705.1. NCBI lineage: Bacteria > Bacillati > Actinomycetota > Actinomycetes > Kitasatosporales > Streptomycetaceae > Streptomyces > Streptomyces sp. NPDC053541. The sequence goes on along the minus strand of NZ_JBITXM010000012.1, from coordinate 334,009 downwards.
TGTTGACGTTGTAGACGGGCACGCCGGTGAGCCCGAGTGCGTAGACGGCGCGCTGGCCGGCCGTGGACGGCTGGAAGCAGTAGCCGACCGGCACCTGCTCGACCAGCTCGTACGGGATGCCGGCGTCGGTCAGGGCGGCGGCGCCTGCCTCCTTCGCCATGTCCCAGTACTGCCAGTCCCGGGTCTCCGGCTTCTCGAACTTCGTCGTGCCCACGCCGACGATGTACGCCTTGCCCATGTCCGGGCCCCCTCAGTCTCTCGGCAGGCCGAGCAGGCGCTCGGCGACGACATTGAGCTGGACTTGCGTGGTGCCGCCCGCGATGGTGAGGCAGCGGGACATCAGCAGCCCGTGCACGGCCCGTTCGCCCGCGCCCTCGGCCACCGCGCCCGCGGGGCCGAGGAGTTCGAGGCCGAGTTCGGCGACCTTCTGCTGGTGGACGGTCTGGACGAGCTTGCGGACGCTGGCGCCCGGGCCGGGGTCGAGGCCGGACACCTGGAGCAGGGTGGTGCGCAGGCCGATGCAGGCGAGGGCGTGCGCCTCGGCGACGAGGGCGCCGATCCGCACGCGTACGGAGGAGTCGGCGGCCTCGGTGCCGGCGGCGGCGATCAGCGCCTCCAGGCCGGTGTCGAAGGCGACCTGGTCGGCCATGTGGACGCGCTCGTTGCCGAGGGTGTTGCGGGCGACCCGCCAGCCGTCGTGCACCTCGCCGACGACGGCGTCGGCGGGCAGGACGGCGTCGTCGAACCACACCTCGTTGAAGAGCGCCTCCCCGGTGATCTCCTTGAGCGGCCGGATGTCGATGCCGGGGGTGCGGCGCATGTCGACGAGGAAGTAGCTGAGTCCGCGGTGCTTGGGCGCGTCGGGGTCGGTGCGGGCGAGGAGGATGCCGAAGTCGGCGGTCTGCGCCGAACTCGTCCACACCTTCTGTCCGTTGACCCGCCAGCTGCCGTCCTCCTGGCGCTCGGCGCGGGTGCGCAGGGAGGCAAGGTCGGAGCCGGCCTCGGGTTCGGAGAAGAGCTGGCACCACTGCTGTTCGCCGCGCAGGGTGGGCAGCAGGTGCCGCTCCTTCTGCTGCTTGGTGCCGTACGCGAGGAGGGAAGGGATCACCCAGGTGGCGATGGACAGCGGGCTGAGCCGGATGCCGGACTCGGCCATCTCCCGTTGTACGGCGAGCTGGTGGACCGGGCCCGCGCCGAGGCCGTACGGCTCCGGGAGGTGCGGGGCGGTGTAGCCGGTGGCGGCGAGGGCCTTGCGGGCGGCGTGCGGGTCGAGTCCGGCGGCCGGGGCGAGGGCCTCGCGGGCGGCGGCGCGGAACTCCTCTGCCTCGGCGGGAAGTTCGAGGCGCAGCTCGCGGCGGGTGCCGGCGGCGGCGCGGGCGAGGGCGGCGAGCCGGTGGGTGTCTCCGGCGCCGAGCAGCTGGCGGGCGACGAGGGCGCGGCGCAGCAGCAGGTGGGCGTCGTGCTCCCAGGTGAAGCCGATGCCGCCGAGAATCTGGATGCAGTCCTTGGCCACGGTGTACGCGGCGTCGAGCGCGGTCGCGGCGGCGAGGGCGGCGGTCAGGGACCGCACGTCGTCGGCGCCCCCGGCCCCTCCGGTCTCACCGGCCTCACCGGTCTCGCGGGCGGCACGGGCGGCGTCCCAGGTGAGCGCCCGGGCCTGTTCGAGGCGGACGAGCATGTCGGCGCAGAGGTGCTTGACGCCCTGGAAGCGCCCGATGGGGTGCCCGAACTGGACGCGGGTGCGGGCGTGTTCGGCCGCCACGTCGAGGGCGCGGGCGGCGGTGCCGCAGGCGTCGGCGGCGAAGAGCACGGCGGCGAGGTCGCGGACGAGGCCGGAGTCGAACCGGGAGCCGGGGCCGGGGCCGCCGCCGGAGCCCTGGCCGAGGACGCGCCCGCCGGGCACGAGGACGCCGTCGGCGCGCACCTCGGCGGTCGGCCGGGTGGGGTCGGCGGAGGCATGGGGCCGCACGGCGAGGGCGTCGGCGTCGACCGCGAGCCACACGGTGCCGTGCAGGGCGCGCGCGGGCAGGATCAGCAGGTCGGCGCAGGCGGCGCCGAGGACGGGCGGGGCGAGGCCGTCGAGGACCAGGCCGTCGGCGGTCAGGGAGGGCGCGGCGGTGAGGCTGCCGGGGCCGAGGGCGACGGCGGCGACGCGCTCGCCGGCCGCCACGGCGGCGGCCTCCTCGCCGCGGCCGGCCCGGTGCAGGAGTTCCGCGGCGAGGACGCAGGGGAGGTACGGGCCGGGCAGCACGGCCCGGGCGGCCTCCTCCAGGACCACGGCCAGGTCCACGAGGTCGCCGCCCCCGCCTCCGTACTCCTCGGGGAGGTGCACGCCGAGGAGCCCCTGGCCGGCGACGCCGTCCCAGTGGGCGGGGCGGGCGGTTGCGAGCCCGGGCAGGTCGAGGTGCTTGCGGACCTGCTCCGGCGGTACGGCGCGGGTGAGCCAGCCGCGGACGGATCGGGCGAGCTCCCGCTGTTCGTGCGTGATGGCGATGCCCATGGCGCGCAGATTAGAACACGTTCCAATCTGACGGAAGGTCAGATGCGGGGGAAGTCGGCGGCGGGCGGCGGCGACCGCCCGTCCACGGACGGGCGTTGTCAGTGGCGGGTGCCACGATGCGGAGCAGCGGCCGAAGCGGCCGTCCGGACCTCGGAAAGTGGACTCGCCATGGGCACCTGGGACATCGGACCCTTCGACAACGACACCGCCGCCGACTTCTCGTACACGGTGGACGAGGCGCCCGAGGATCAGCGGGCCGGCGTGCTCCTGACCGCCTTCCACGAAGTGACCGGCGTCGGTGACGAGTACCTGGACGCCGACCAGGCGGTGGAGGCGATCGCCGCCGCTGCCCTGGTCGCCGCCCAGTGCCCGGGCGGTGACCCGGTGACGTCCTCGTACGGTCCGAAGCAGCCGATACCCCCGCTCCCGGACGCGCTCCGGCCGGCCGCCGTCGAGGCGCTGGACCGGGTGCTCACCGAGCCGTCCGAACTGCTCGAACTCTGGGAGGAGTCGGACGCCGAGGAGTGGAAGGCGGGGGTGCTGCGGCTGCGCGCGGTGCTGGCGGGGGGTGCTGCTCAGGAGCAGGCCGGGGAACAGGCCTAGAAGTCGTCCCCGGCGTCGGTACGGGCGGCGACCCGGCGTTCCGCGCGGGCGCGGGCCGCGAGGACGACGGACGTGACCGTCGCCGCGAGGCCCGTGCCGCCGAAAAGCAGCAGGGCCGGATTGACCCAGCCCGGGACGATCTCCTCGCCGTTGCACACCAGGCTGACCGGCAGGGCCCCGGAGGAGTCCGGGGTGACCTTCGCGCCCGCGTTGAACCAGCAGGCGTCCTCGGGGAAGAGGGTGGGCAGATAGGTCAGGCCGTACGCGTGGACGGCGCCGCCCGCGAGGAGCGCGAGGCCGGCCGTCAGGGCGGCCAGCCGGGCGGGCGACGGGCGCGGCCGGGGCGGGCGCGGCAGCCGGCCGGCGTTCCGGGCCCGGGACCAGCCCACGACGGTGGCCCCGGCCCAGAAGGTCAGGGCGCCGGCGAGGACCAGCATGCCGAGGAGCGTCGCCATGCCGCCCTCAGCGCCCCGCCCCGGTGCCGGTGCCGGTGCCGACGGCCGTGACCTTCTCCGGGCCGCAGCCGATCCGCTCGGCCTCGGCCGCGACGTACGCGGGCAGCAGTTCGCGGGTGAGGCGGGTGGGGTCGTCCTCGTAGGAGTCCATCTGCTCGACCATGAACAGCACGCGCCCGGTCTGGCAGTCCGCCGCGTACACCGCGCGGTTCGCGTTGAACGAGCCGTACCCCTTGGTGCCCTTGACCTTCGTGCCGCTGTGCCGCACCGCCTTCCCGAACAGCGCGCTCAGGCCGCGGTCCGCCACCGTCGTCAGCCGCACCGAGGGCCCGAGGCTCTTGTAGCCCGCCTCGCACACCCGGGCCGGGCCGCCGTCGCCGCTCGACCGGGACCAGGTCAGCGACTCGCGGGCACCGGCCGGCGGCCGCAGGCCCGCGATCCCGCAGAAGGCGGTCGGCGAGACCGGGCCCCGCTCGGGCAGGGCGGGGAGCCGGTCGGGCACGCGGTAGGCGCCTGAGCAGCCGAGGTCGCGCATCACGCCGTTGGCCGCGGCGACCAGCGCCCGGGTCAGGTCGGTCCGGTCCTGGGCCTGGTACTCCCACTGGATGTCCAGGCCCGAGCCGATCGACAGGTCGACCACGGTCGCCCCTTCGAACTCGCCGACCCGACCGGTGCAGCTCTCCGGCAGGGCCAGCCAGGCGCGTTCGGCGGAGGTCATGCCGGGCAGCCCCTCCCCGAGCGGGACCATCCGCGACGTGAGGAACTCGCCCGGCCAGCGGTGCGCGTCCGTGCCGTAGAGGCCGTCGAGGACGTGGACGTCGACCCGCAGCCGGCGGCTCATCCGCTCGCCCTTGTAGCTGGTGATCCGGCACTCCCCGTAGCTCCGGTCGCGGGGGCGGTCGTCGCTCTCCAGCACCTGCTCCTCGACCCTGGTCTCGCGCTCGCCGAAGAGCCCCTTCATCGTCTCCTCGTCGAAGGAGTCCCAGCAGGGCGCGGCGCCGCCCACCAGGGGCAGCGTGTCGGTGCGCCAGGCGACGGTCCCGGCGCCGAGCAGCGCGCCCACGAGGGCGGCGACGGTCGCGGTGCGGGCGGTACGGCTGCGCAGCAGGCGCCGCAGCCGGGAGGGCGGGACGGCGGACGCACCGTCGGCGCTCGCGCCCCGGGCGGTGTCCGTGCGGTCGCCGGCTCCGGCGGCCTCGGTGGCCCCGGCTCCCGCCGCCCCGGCGGCCACCCCGGCCTCACCGGCCTCACCGGCCTGACCGGTCTCACCGGCCACCCCGGCCACCCCGGCCAGCCCGGCCTCCGTCTTCGCGGTCGTGTCCTCGGTCATCGTGCTCCTCCCCCGGTCGCGCATCCGATGCGCTCGCTCACGGACGTGACGAAGTTCCGGAACACCCGCCGGTCGTCCGGCCGTCCGTGTCCCTGGAGTCCGGGGCGGACGTCCCCGTAGAAGACGGTCTCGCGCCCGTCGCACGCGGCCCACACGAGCCCCTTGTCCTCGCCCTCGGGCAGCCCGGCGAACAGGGCGACGAGGCGCGGTTCGCCCGTCATCACGAACTGGGCGACGAGCTCCCGGGCGCTGCCGCGCGCGTCGAACCAGGCCGAGCAGGTCTGGAGCCGGTCCCCGACCGCGCCGACCTGCTCCTCGTAACGGGGGTTCTTGTCGTACTCGAAGGTCACACCGGGGATCCGGCACAGCGGCGAGCCCGCGAAGGTGTCCTCCTCGGCGACCTTCACCAGCGGGGAGTCGAGGCGCAGGGGCTGCTCCGGCGCACAGCCCGCCTTCTCCATCAGCACATTGGCCGCGTCGACGAGCAGCCGGCCCACCTCGGCACGGGGCGCCATGGAGAAGTCGCCGCTGCTGAGCCTCACCGCCACCGGCCGCCCGTCGGCGTCGCAGGCCGGGGGCAGGACGAGCATGCCCCGCTTGCCCGAGACGAGCCCCGGGAGGCCGTCGGGCAGCGGGGACAGGGAGCCGTTGAGGTTCTCGCCGATCCACTGGCGGCGCGCGTCGGCGCCCTCGGGCACCGCCCCGTACTCCAGGAGGACCCTGGCGTCCTCGGGCGACGAGGTGAGCCTCACGGTGCAGGTGGCCCGCGGCCGGCCGGCGGCGGGCGGCGCGGACTCGGCGGCGGAGCGCTCGCCGGAGTCGCCGAGCGCCTCCTCGCCCAGGAAGTCCGGGCCGCTGTTCTCCTGCCAGGCCCCCCAGCAGTAGCTCTCCCGGAACGGGCCGGTGCCGGTGGCCCACAGGCCGATGCCCACGCCCGCGGCCACGATCGCTCCCGCGATCACCGCGGCGAGCGCCTTTCGGCGCCGCTTGGGCCTGTTGTCGTCCACGCCGTTCCCCCCTGCGAAGTGTCCGCGCCCCAGCAAACAGGCCGATGGTACGACCCCGGGAACTCCCGACGGCCTCCGGGGTCTTCGGGAGCCGCGGGGCCCGCGAGGCGTACGGGGCCTCCGGGGCCCCGGAGGCTTCGAGGTCTGCGAGGTCTGCGGGGTCTGCGGGGGCCTCCGGGTGGGACGCGGGGCGGGGGCATGGGGCACGATGGGCGCCCGCACGTCCGTACTCGCCAGTAGGAGCCAGCATGTCCGAGCCGACCCCCGAGATCCTCGCCGCTTTCGAGGCCGCGAAGGGCTTCATGCCGGTGAAGGAAGGGCTCGCGCTGTACGCGGCGGCCGCGGAGGCGGCGCGGCTCGGGCTGCCGCTCCTGGAGGTCGGCACGTACTGCGGGCGCTCGACCATCCTGCTCGCGGACGTGGCCCGGGCGGCCGGGACCGTCGCCGTGACCGTCGACCACCACCGGGGCAGCGAGGAGCAGCAGCCGGGCTGGGAGTACCACGACCCGACCGTGGTGGACCCGGAGGTCGGCCTGATGGACACGCTGCCGACCTTCCGGCGCACCCTGCGCAAGGCCGGTCTGGAGGAGCACGTGATCGCGGTCGTGGGACGTTCGCCGCAGGTGGCGGCGGTCTGGGGCGGACAGCTCGGCTTCGTGTTCATCGACGGCGGGCACACCGACGAGCACGCCACGGGCGACTACGAGGGCTGGGCGCCGAAGGTCGCGCCCGGCGGCCTGCTGGTGATCCACGACGTGTTCCCGAACCCGGAGGACGGCGGCCAGGCCCCGTACCGGATCTATCTGCGCGCCCTGGAGTCCGGCGACTTCGAGGAGGTCTCGGTCACGGACTCGCTGCGGGTGCTGCGCCGCCGCTGACCCGTAGGGGACGGTGCACGTCCCGTACGGGAAGGCGAACGCCCCTTGCGGGACGCCGAAGGCCCGTACGGGACGGCGGAGGGCCCGGACGCCCATCGGGGTGTCCGGGCCCTCCGCAAGGGCGACCCTCTCGTACGGCGACTAGTACAGCGAGGTCACGTACAGGCAGTTGGTGTAGCTGTAGCCGGACTCGATCTTGGCCGTGCTGCCCTTCTTCACCTCGGCCGAGCTGCGCGTGCTGTCCCGCTTCTGGAGCATCTGGTACGAGCCCGGGGGCAGCGTCAGGGTCCGCTTCGGGTACTTCGACGACGGGCCCGAGCAGGGCTTGATGCCCGACTTCGGGATCACGATGCCCGGGTAGGCCTTGCAGCTGCCGCAGGCCGGGAGGGTGACGCGGCCGGTCACGGGGCCGGTGTAGAGGAGCTCGACCTCGCCCGGGCCGTCGTTGCTGATGACCATCACCATGCCGGAGCCGTCGGCGGTCGCGGCGGAGGGCAGCTTGTTCCCCGCCGCCGGGGTCTCCTCGGCGATCTCGGCGGCGATGGCGATGTTGCGCGCCTGCGGGGTCTGCGGGCTCGACGGGTACGCCTTGACGTACTCGTTCATCGTCGCGAGCGCCTCGGTGAACTCCTTCTTCTTGAACTGGTCGACGCCGCACGCGAAGTCGCCGCGCTGGATCGACCGGTCCACGTCCTTCCCCAGGGACGCGAAGGACGCCGGCGGCAGCAGGCCCACCGTGGTGTCGATGCGGCGCAGCTCCTCGGCCGTGCCGCAGGGCGCGACGCCCAGCGCCTGGTCGCGGGCGCGCAGCACCTCGCGCAGCGTGGGCTGGACCTTCGCCGTGAACGGCGACTGCGGGAAGGTGCTCATCAGGGCGTTGAGGTGGTCGGCCGAGGACTTCTCCTGGCCGGTCGTGCCGACGGTGCGCGTGCCGCACTCGAACCAGGACTCCGCCAGCGGCTCGTCGGCCCGCCCGACGAGACCGCCGAGCAGCTTGCGGTCCACGGTCTCGGGCAGCGCGCGCAGGTGCTGGAGCGCGGGGACGGCCCGGCAGTAGTCCTTCTTGGCGTACGGGGCGGAGACCGACGTGTAGTACGCCTGGAGGCGGTCGGGCACGAGCTTCCCGGCGCGCGAGCCGGCGTGCTCCGTGCCGATCCGGCGGTAGGTGTCGAGGGCGGAGCGGTAGGTGGCCTCGACGCTCGTGAAGCTCTGGCCCTCGGAGTCCTTCACCAGCTTGTCGGCGGCGGCCAGCTGTTCGAGCAGCCGCTGCTCGCGCGCCTCGTCGCGGGCCGCGCCGTAGGCGAAGCCGCCGCCCACCGGCACCGCGAACAGCACGAGCGCCAGCGGCAGGACGAGGCCCTGGCGGGCCGAGGCCCAGGGGGCGAGCGGGGTGCGGCGGGCCCGGCGCAGCACGTCCAGGGCGGCGAGGACGAGGAAGACGCCGTACGCGACGAGGACGCCGGCCGGGATGCCGTCGGGGTCGGCGGGCAGGACCGCGACGACCAGGGCGACGGTGGCGGCCCAGCACACGACGGCGCCGACCCACTGGCGCAGGACGACGTAGCCGAGGCCGAGGCCGGACAGGTTGAGCAGCGCGGCGGCCACGGCGGCCGGCCAGGGCTGCGGCGGCGGAGGCGGCCCGGCGGGCGCGAACCCCGGACCGGCGAACCCGGGCGGCGGGAAGGCGCCCGCCGGTCCGGGCAGGGCGCCGAGCTGCAGCGTGCCGTCCGGCGGCGCGGGCACGGCGCCGTACACGGGTGGGTGCGCGGGCGGCGGCGGAGGCGGCGTCTGGGGTGCCTGGGGTGCTTGGTGCTGGTGGGGCACCTGGGGTGCCTGGGGCTGCTGCGGCACGTGCGGCGCTTGGGGTGCCTGGGGCTGCTGCGGTATGTGCGGTGCTTGCGGCTGCTGCGAGGCCTGGGGCTGCTGAGGCGCCTGGGGCTGCTCCGGAATGCGGGGCCGCTCCGGCGCGACCCGCGGGTCCGGCACCGGTGGCCGGGCGTCCTGCGGCTCGACGGCGTCCTGCGGCTCGACGGCGTCCCGGGGCTCCGCGTCCCTGGGTTCGGCGTCCCTGGGCCCGCCGGGCCCACCGGGGCCGGTGTACTCCCAGGGTGACGGATGTCTCCCCGCGCTGCCGTGGTGGTCGTGTTCTTCCCCCGCCACAGGTCCCCCCTCGTGGTCGTGTGATGGGTCGTCTCATGGTCGCGCAGCCGTCACCCTCGTGCGGCACCGGGCCCCCCGGGGCGGCGCGGCCGTTTCCCCCACTTACCCTTCACCTTCCTCTCACACACGTGACGGGCGTTCGGTTCCGTCCTCCCCCCTCCTCCTTCTCCCCCCTTCTCCCTCCTCCTCGCCCCTCCTCGGTTCCGCTACGGGCATTCCGGCTCCGGAGCGCCTACAGTCGCGGGGTGCCGAACGACCGCCGAAAGCCCCTCGCGCCCGCCCCGCCCGTCACGCCCGTCACCCTGCCCCTCGCCGTACCGCCGGCCCTGACCCTGGCCCTGACCCTGGTCCTGACCCTGACCGGGTGCGGCGGGGCCGCCGCGCCGGCGACGCAGGCCGGGCACGGTGGGGACGCCAAGGCCGCCCCCACCGTCACCTCGGGCGGGACGCCGGGCGCGGCGCCCGCGTCCTCCTCCGCGCTGCCGCTCGCCGGGCGGACGGTGGTCGTCGACCCGGGGCACAATCCGGGAAATTTCCGGCACACCTCGGACATCAACAAGAAGGTGGACATCGGCACCGCGCGCAAGGAGTGCGACACCACCGGCACGGCCACGAACGGCGGCTACACCGAGGCCGCCTTCACCCTCGATGTTTCACACCGTCTTCGCGACCTCCTCGAAAAGCAGGGCGCGAAGGTGCTCCTGGTACACGACGCCGACCGCCCCTACGGGCCGTGCATCGACGAGCGGGCCGCGTTCGGCAACGCGGCGAAGGCCGACGCCGTGGTCTCGGTGCACGCCGACGGCTCGGCCGTCGGCCACCGCGGCTTCCACGTGATCCTGCCCGCCCGGGTGAGCGGCGGCGGCGCCGACACCGCGAAGATCGTGGGCCCGTCCCGTACCCTCGGCGAGAAGCTCGTCACGCGTTTCGCCCGCGCCACCGGCACGCGGCCCGCCAACTACATCGGATCCGGCACCGGGTTGGACGTCCGTGACGATCTCGGGGGTCTCAATCTGTCGACCGTTCCCAAGGTCTTCCTCGAATGCGGCAATATGCGTGATCCGAAGGACGCCGCACTGCTGACGGACGCAGCGTGGCGCCAGAAGGCGGCGTGGGGGATCGCGGACGGCATCGGGGCCTACCTCCAGGGGTAGGCCCGAGGAGCGATCGGGCGAACGATAGATTCGCTCCGTACGATGGGGCGCCCCCCGTGCTTCGCGCCACTCCGACGAGACGACCCGACGAAGGACTCCTTACGTGAATATCCGCTCCCTCACCCGAGGCGATGGCGTGCTGATCGGCGCAGCGGTGGTGCTGTTCATCGCCTCGTTCCTCGGCATCTCCGGCTGTGACGCCCCGGGCAACTACTGCGACAGCTACGACGCGGCGTTCTCGTGGGAGATCTCGCCGCTCGGCTGGGGCTCCTTCCTGCTGGGCATCGCCGGCGCCGCGCTCGTCGTGCTCTCGCGCGCCCTGCCGCAGCCGCGCAAGGTGGCCGGTCTGGAGCTCGGCCAGGTCGGCACGGCCTTCAGCGTGGCCGCCGCCTGGACCATCCTGATGTGGGTCTTCGAGTCGGCGAACGTCGGTGCCGGCCTGGTCCTGGGCCTGATCGCCGCGCTGGCGGGCGCCGCCGGCGCGATCGCGGGCCCGCTGGTCCCGGCCCTGCAGGCCCCGCTGCTCGGCGCCCCGAAGCCGCAGACCCCGCAGCCGTACGGCATGCAGCCCGGCCAGCCGGGTCAGCCGGGCGTCCCCGGTGGCTACGGCTACCCGGGCGCCCAGCAGGCCCCGGCCCCGTACGGCGCGCAGCCCGACCCGTCGCTCGGCGGCCAGCCGTACGGCGCCCAGCCGCAGCCGGCCCCGGGTCCGCAGGACGCCGCCCCGCAGCAGGCGCAGACCGCGGCGCAGGCGCCGGCCGGCGACTTCGCCCCGTTCTGGTTCGCGGTCCCGGCGGCCCGCCCGCTGTACGCGGAGGACGGCTCGGCGGCGCCGATCGCCGAGCTGGCCCCGGGCACGTGGTACCTGGCGGTCGAGCAGCGCGGCCAGGCGCTGGTCGCGCAGACCCAGGACGGGCGCCGCGGCGTCCTCCAGGACACCACCGGCATCCAGCGCGGCTGACCCCGCCGCCCCCTTCGGGGCCCGGTTCACCCTCCAGCGGCCCTCCGCCCGGATCCCTTCCGGGCGGGGGGCCGTTGGCGTACAGTGCGCACCGCACCGGCGAACTGACGATCCGTCAGCATCGGGGAAAGGCGGCGCGGCATGCGACTCGGACTCGCCCTCGGCTACTGGGGCCGCGGCCCCTCCCCGGACCGTCTCGCGCTCGCCCGCGAGGCCGAGGAGCTGGGCTACGACTCGGTGTGGACCGCCGAGGCCTGGGGTTCCGACGCCTTCACCGCGCTCACCTGGATCGCCGCGCACACCTCGCGGATCCGGCTCGGCACGGCGGTGGCGCAGATGGCCGCGCGCACCCCGACCGCGACCGCGATGCACGCGCTCACCCTCGACCACCTGTCCGGCGGGCGCCTGACGCTCGGCCTCGGGCTGTCCGGTCCGCAGGTCGTCGAGGGCTGGTACGGGCGGCCGTTCCCGCGCTCGCCGCTCACCGCGACCCGTGAGTACGTGGACGTGGTGCGGCAGGTGCTGCGCCGCGAGGGCCCGGTCGTCCTGGACGGGCGCTACCACCCGCATCCGTACGACGGCCCGGACGGCACCGGCCTGGGCAAGCCGCTCCGGCCGATCGCCCACCCGCTGCGGGCGGACCTGCCGGTGCTGCTGGGCGCCGAGGGGCCGAAGAACATCGCGCAGACGCTGCGGATCGCCGACGGCTGGCTGCCGCTCTACTGGTCGCCCACCCGCTGGGCCGAGGTCTACGCGCTGCCGGAGGCCCTGCCGAAGGGCTTCGTCGTGGCGCCGCTGGTGCGGGCCCAGGTGTGCGCGGACGTCTCCGCGGGACTGCTGCCGGTGAAGGCGATGCTCGGCTTCTACATCGGCGGGATGGGGCACGCGGCCCGGAACTTCCACGCGGACCTGATGGGGCGCATGGGGTACGGGGCGGAGGCGCGGCGGATCCGGGAGCTGTTCGCGGCGGGGCGGCGCGAGGAGGCGGTGCTGGCCGTGCCGGACGCCTTCGCCGACGAGATCTCGCTGGTCGGGCCGCGGCAGCGGATCGCGCGGCGGCTCGCCGCATGGCGCGCGGGCCCGGTGACGGACCTGCTGGTCACGGCACCGGACCCGGCGACGCTCCGCGTGCTCGCGGAGCTGAACCGCGGGTGAGGGGGCTCAGCCTCCGCTGAGCTGGGAGGCGCTCGGCACCTTGTCGACGACCTCGGCGCCGGCGCTCTTGCCGGCGTCCTTCACGCCGTTGATGACCGACTCGAAGGAACCGACGTCGGCGTCGGTGGCCTCGCCCTTGCGCAGCTTGGTGCCGAGGTCCTTCAGGGAGTCGATGCCGGCGCTGAGCGGCGCGACCGCCTTGGAGAGCAGCGGGTCGCCCTTGGCGTTGTTCACGGCGGCCTTGAGCCGGTTGTAGGTGAAGGCGCCCGCGAGGCCGGCCTTGACGAGCGCGAAGGTGCGTCCGTCGGCGCCCTTCTTGAACTTGCCCGCGCGGTACGGCTTCACGATCCACTGGTAGGTGGCACCGGCCGCGAGGCCCGCGTTGGCGACGAATCGGGTCTTGGCCAGCTTCTGCTTCTCGAAGCTCGCCGAGGCGGTCGGCGTGGAGTCGGCGCTGGTCGTCATGGACTGCTCGCTGTCGCCGCCGCAGGCGGCGGTCGTGACGAGCAGCGCGCCGGACAGGAACAGCGCGACGACGGCACGGCGCGCGCGCATGAGGCTGGGCACGGTGGACCTCCCTGGGGACTGTGCCGCCAGCCTCACCCGGGCGCGCGGCACGCGCACCCGGGGTCCGCCAGGGGGGTGACCGGCCGGGAGGGGCCGGGTCGGGCCCGGAAGAGACGGTCTAGCCGCAGCAGTCGGGTTCCAGGCCGCGCGGCAGGCGTTCGCCGCCGAAGACCGCGACCGTCGCCTCCTCGCCGCCGAGGGCCGCGACCGCGAGCAGCAGCGAGCCGGCGGTCCAGGTGGTCTGCTCCTCCGGCCAGACCGCGCGGTTGCCCTCGAAGACGTAACCCGTCCAGTAGTTGCCGTTGTCCGCGCGCAGGTGCCCGATGGAGGTGAGGATGTCCAGGGCCCGGTCGGACTCCCCCATCGCCCAGAGGGTGAGGGCGAGTTCGCAGCTCTCGCCGCCGGTGACCCAGGGGTTGGGCAGCACGCAGCGCACGCCGAGGCCGGGGACGACGAAGTCGTCCCAGCGCGCGTCGATGCGGGCCTTGGCCTCGGCGCCGGTGACCGCGCCGCCGAGGACCGGGTAGTACCAGTCCATGGAGTAGCGGGACTTGTCGAGGAAGCGCTCGGGGTGGCTGCGTACGGCGTGGCCGAGCGCGCCGGCCGCGAGCTCCCAGTCCGGCTGCGGCTCCTCGCGCGCCTCGGCGATCGCCAGGGCGCAGCGCAGCGCCTGGTGGATGGAGGAGCTGCCGGTGAGCAGGGCGTCGGCGACGGGGGTGCCGTCGGCCTCGCGCTTCCAGCCGATCTGCCCGCCGGGCTGCTGGAGCCCGAGGACGAACTCGACGGCCGCGTAGACCACCGGCCACATGCGGTCGAGGAAGGCGTCGTCGCCGGTCGCGAGGTAGTGGTGCCAGACGCCGACGGCGACGTACGCGACGAAGTTGGACTCGCGCCCGCGGTCGGTGACGTCGTCCGGGTCGCCGTCGCGGTAGGCGGCGTACCAGGACCCGTCGGCGTTCTGGTGCCGGGCGAGCCACTCGTAGGCGCGGCGGGCGGCCTCGTGCTCGCCCGCGGTGTCCAGGGCCATGGCGGCCTCGGTGTGGTCCCACGGGTCCAGGTGGTGCCCGCGGAACCACGGTATGGCGCCGTCCTCGCGCTGGACGGCGAGGATGCCGGCGACGGTCGCGGCGGCCTGTTCGGCGGTGAGGACACCGGGGAGCACGAGGTGCTCCGCGATCCGCTCGGGAGAGGTCACTGGGCGTCGGCCTTCACGGCGTCGGCCTTCTCGGCGCCGGCCTTCGCGGCGTCCGCGGGCAGGTGCGGCTTGGTCGCGTAGGCCACGAAGCTCTTGCCGACGACCGGGTTGAGCAGCTGCTCGGCGACCCGGGTCAGGGCGGGCTTCTTCATGATGTCCCAGACCAGGAGCTTGTGGTACGCGCGGACCGGCAGGGCCTTGTCGTTGTCGACGCCGAAGGCGCACTTGAGCCACCAGTACGGGGCGTGCAGCGCGTGGGCGTGGTGGGTGCCGTAGGGCTTGAGGCCGGCCTGGCGCATCTTGGCGAGGAGTTCGTCGGCCTTGTAGATGCGGATGTGGCCGCCCTCGACCTCGTGGTACTCGTCGGAGAGCGCCCAGCAGACCTTCTCGGGGCCGTAGCGCGGGACGGTGACGGCGATCCGGCCGCCGGGCTTGAGGACCCGGACCATCTCGGCGAGCACGCCCTTGTCGTCCGGGATGTGCTCCATGACCTCGGAGATGATGACGACGTCGAAGGACTCGTCGGGGAAGGGCAGGTTGAGCGCGTCGCCCTCCATGGCGGTGGCGGTGGCCCCGGCGGGGGCCTCGCCGGCCTCCTTCATGGCGGCGAACCACTTGGCGACCTCGCGGATCTCCTCGCCGTTCTGGTCGAGGGCGACGACCTGCGCGCCGCGCCGGTAGCACTCGAAGGCGTGCCGGCCCCCGCCACAGCCCAGGTCGAGCACGCGGTCGCCGGGGGCGAGCGGGAAGCGGGTGAAGTCGACGGTCAGCACGGCGTCTGCCTTTCGGGGGCTGCTACGGGGGCGATCGAGGGGTACGGGGCGGGGCGCGGGTCAGGAGCGGCGTGCGGCGGCCTGTCGGGCCACGGCCTCCCGGTACAGCTCCGCGGTGCCCTGGGCGGCGCGGGCCCAGGTGAAGCGGTCGAGGACCCGGGCGCGGCCGGCGTGGCCGAGGCGGGCGCGCAGCTCGCCGTCGCCGAGGACCCGGCCGAGGGCAGCGGCGAGCGCGCCGGCGTCGCCGGTGGGCACGGCGAGGCAGGTCTCGCCGTCGGGTCCGGCGACCTCGGGGATGGCGCCGCCGGTGGTGGCGACCAGCGGGGTGCCGGTGGCCATGCCCTCGGCGGCGGGCAGCGAGAAGCCCTCGTACAGCGAGGGCACGCAGGCGACCTGGGCGGAGCGGTAGAGGTCGACGAGTTCGGCGTCGCTGATGCCCTTGACGAAGCGGACGGCGCCGTCGAGCCCGTACCGCTCGATGGCCTGGGCGACGGGCCCGTCCTCGGCGCGCTTGCCGACGACGACGAGGTGGGCGTCGGGGTGCTCGGTGCGCAGCTTGGCGAGCGCCTCGATCAGGTAGACCAGGCCCTTGAGGGGGACGTCGGCGCTGGAGGTGGTGACGATCCGGCCGGGGACCTCGGGGACGGAGGGGTCCGGGGACCACAGCTCGGTGTCGGCGCCGATGTGGACGACCTTGATGCGGTCCTCGCGGACGCCCAGGTGCTCGATGATCTCCTGGCGCGAGGTGCCGGAGACGGTGAGGACCGAGGGCAGCCGGCGGGCGACCCGCTTCTGCATGCGGGTGAAGGCGTACCAGCGGCGGACGGAGGCGCGGCGCTTCCAGTCGGCGGCGGCGTCGAGTTCGAGCCGCCGGTCGACGGTGATCGGGTGGTGGATGGTGGTGACCAGCGGGGCGCCGAGGGCGCGGGGGCCGCCGAGGAGTCCGTACCCGAGGGTCTGGTTGTCGTGGACGACGTCGAAGGCGCCGCGGCGGGCGGCGAGCATGCGCCGGGCGCGCAGCGAGAAGGTCAGCGGCTCGGGGAAGCCGCCGGTCCACATGGTGGCGACCTCCAGGGCGTCGATCCAGTCCCGGTACTCCTCGCGCGCGGGGGTGCGGAAGGGGTCGGGCTGGCGGTAGAGGTCGAGGCTGGCGATCTCGGTGAGGGACAGCCCGTCGAGTCCTTCGCCCTCGTCGAGGACGGGGTAGGGCTGGGAGCCGATGACCTCCACGCTGTGCCCGAGGCGGGCGAGCTCGCGGGAGAGGTGGCGGACGTAGACGCCCTGGCCGCCGCAGAAGGGGTTGCCCTTGTACGTGAGGAGAGCGATCCGCAACGGACGGTCACCGCCCGGGCCGGCACCCTGTCGGGGGCTTGCCTCTATGGCCTCCGCGGTCAACTGGGACCCCCTTCGAGCGTGCTTTTCGCGGGAGCGTAACCGCCCGCGCTAATCTAGAACAAGTTGCAGACTTGATCGTTCTCGATCCTTCGAGGAGCACAGAATCTACCGGCAGGTAGCTCCTTGGTGAGATCCGGAACAGGTGATTCGCGCCACGGCGGCGGCCGGGCCCATACTGACGCTCCGCCATCGCACCGCACCGCACGGCACCGCACGGAACGGGACCTCATGAGCGTGGAAGACAGACCTGCGTCGCCGCCCCTGACCGAACGCCAGGAGGCGCGCCGCCGGCGCATCCTGGGCGCCAGCGCCCAGCTGGCCGGGCGGGGCGGTTTCGACGCCGTACAGATGCGGGAGGTCGCGGAGGCGGCCGGAGTGGCGCTCGGCACGCTCTACCGCTACTTCCCGTCCAAGATCCACCTGCTGGTCGCCACCATGCAGGACCAGCTCCAGCACATGCACACGACCCTGCGGAAGCGTCCGCCGGCCGGCGACGACCCGGCCGAGCGGGTGGCCGAGACGCTGATGCGGGCCTTCCGGGCGCTGCAGCGCGAGCCGCAGCTCGCCGACGCCATGGTGCGGGCGCTGACCTTCGCGGACCGCAGCGTGAGCCCCGAGGTGGACACCGTGTCGCGGCTGACGACGGCGATCATCCTGGACGCGATGGGGACGGAGCACCCGACGCCGGAGCAGCTGTCGGCGGTGCGGGTGATCGAGCACACCTGGCACTCGGCGCTGATCACCTGGCTGTCGGGGCGGGCCTCGATCGCACAGGTGAAGATCGACATCGAGACGGTCTGCCGGCTGATCGACCTGACCGCGCCGGCGCCCGCGCCCGGGCCCGCGGGGGGCTCCGGGCGCGGCTGACCCGCCGGCGGACGCCGGCTCCGGGGTCAGGAGGTCTTCGGCGGGGCCACGGACTTGAGGGCCTCGCCGCAGGCGGGCTTGGAGTCGGTGGCGATGAACATGACCAGCTTGAGCGCGCCCATGTTGTGCGCCTTCAGCACCCACGTGCCCTTGTTGAGGCTCTTGATGGTGGTGCCGGCCTGGTCGATGCTCTGCCCCTCCTTCCAGCCCTCCTTGCCGAGCGCGGCGACCGTCTCGGTGTAGGACTTCTTCGGGTCGGTGGCCTTCTTGCCGTCGGCGTTCCACATGACCATGCACTGCTCGGTGCCGGCCGGCACCTGGTCGGCGGCGGGGTCCTGCTGGAGGCCGGCGCCGGTCGCGGCGGTCTCGATCTCCTGCTTCACGTCGTCCGCCGACAGCTCCTCGCCGCCGCCCGCTCCCGAACCGCCGCTCGCCCCGGCCGAGACGGAGCCCGAGGAGGACGAACCGCCCTTGTCGGACCCGCCGTTGCTCCCGCAGCCCGCCACCAGCAACACCACACCGGCAGCCGCGGCCACCATCTTCGCCTTGCGCACAATTCTCCCAAACACGTGCGCACGAAGGCCCCTTGCCCCCGTGATCGAGGCAGTAGTTTTGCATAAGGGAAGCAGGCACGGCCGCGCTACTCCTCGGGCGGGAACACCGGTTCCCCGCCATCCGCCAGGGTGATCGTGATCGCCTCCACGGGGCAGCCCTCCGCCGCCGCGAGGACGCGCTCGTTCGCGTCCGACTCCGGCTCGCGCGGGTGGGACTGGCGGGCCGGGTCGAGGCGGAAGGCGGCCGGGGCGTGGTTGACGCACATGCCGGAGCCGATGCAGACGGCCCGGTCGACCTCGACGTGCCAGCGGTCGCCCATCACCGCTCCCCGTAGCCGGCCGGGAGGTGGATCATCTTGTGCTCCAGGTACGCCGACAGGCCCTCGGGGCCGAACTCCCGTCCCACGCCGCTGTTCTTGTAGCCGCCGAAGGGGCCGAGCATGTCGAGGCTGAAGGTGTTGACGTTGAAGGTGCCGGTGCGGACCTTGCGGGCGAAGTCGACGCCGTGCTCGACGTCGCCGGTCCAGACGCTGCCGGACAGGCCGTAGTCGGAGTCGTTCGCGATCCGCAGGGCCTCGTCCTCGTCGCCGTACGGCAGCAGGCAGATGACCGGTCCGAAGATCTCCTCGCGGGCGATCCGCATCGAGTTGTCGACGCCGCCGAAGAGGGTCGGCTCCACGTACCAGCCGCGCTCCAGGCCGGCCGGGCGGCCGCCGCCGGTGAGCACCTTGGCGCCCTCGGCCTGGCCGATGCCGATGTAGTCGAGGGAGCGCCGCTGCTGGCGCCGGGCGACCAGCGGGCCGACCTGGGTGGCCGGGTCGAGCGGGTCGCCGACCACGAGCGCGCCGGCCGCGGCGGCGAGGGCCTCGGCGAGCTCCTCGTAGCGGGAGCGGGGGGCGAGGATCCGGGTCTGGGCCACGCAGGCCTGCCCGTTGTTCATCCAGGCGGCCGGGACGATGCCGGCGACGGCGGTCGCCACGTCGGCGTCGGGCAGGATCACGGCGGCGGACTTGCCGCCGAGTTCGAGGGTGACCCGGGTGAGGTTGCGGGCGGCGACCTCCATCACGCGCTTGCCGGCGGCGACGGAGCCGGTGAAGGAGACCTTGTCGACGCCGGGGTGCCCGACCAGGTACTCGCTGACCTCGCGGTCGGCCGGGAGGATGCTGAGCACCCCCTCCGGCAGCCCGGCGTCGGCGGCGATCTCGCCGAGGATGTACGAGTCGAGCGGGGCCTCCGGCGAGGGCTTGAGGATCGCCGTGCAGCCGGCGAGCAGCGCGGGCCCGAGCTTGGCGGCGGCGGTGAACTGCGGCACGTTCCACGGCACGACGGCCGCGACCACCCCGACCGGCTCGCGCCGCACCAGCAGCGGCCCGAGGACACCGGCGCGCCGCTCCTCGTAGGCGTACTGCCGGGCGACGGTGATCGCGGAGTCCCAGACCATCATCGCGCCGAGCGCCTGGGCGAGCACGGACCAGGAGTACGGGGAGCCGTTCTGGGCGCTGATCGAGCGGGCGATCTCCTCGTGCCGGACCGCGATCGCGTCCTTGATCCGTCCGACGACCTCGATCCGCTCCTCCAGCGTCATCCGCGGCCAGGGCCCCTCGTCGAAGGCCCGCCGCGCGGCGGCCACGGCCCGGTCGACGTCGGCCTCGGCGGCGTGCGGGACGCGCCCGATGACCTCCTCGGTGTGCGGGGAGACCACCTCGATGACGCCCTCGCCGAGCGGATCGGTCAACGCGCCGCCGATGAACAGTTTTCCGTGCTCCACAAGCTCGGTCATGACCGACTGCCTCCCGGAACCCGCGCCGCTGCGGACGATTCTGACGATGCTTCAGAACTGATACCAGTTCTAGTTATGATGGGCAACGGTCGGGTACGGTCCGCGAAGTCCCGTCACGCCGCAGAGAGATGAGGACGCTCATGACCCAGGTGGCCGAGACGGTGACCGAACACGGCGGTGGCGTCTGGTCGTTGCGGGTGCCGATCCCGGACAACCCGCTCGGGCACACCCTGGTGCACGTCCTCGACACCGATCGCGGGCCGGTGCTCGTGGACACCGGCTGGGACGATCCCGCGTCCTGGGCCGAGCTCGGCGCGGGCCTCGCGGTCCTCGGGCTCTCCCCCGCCGACGTGCACGGGGTCGTCGTCACCCACCACCACCCCGACCACCACGGCCTGTCCGGCCGGGTGCGCGAGGCCTCCGGGGCCTGGATCGCCATGCACGCCGCCGACATCGCCGTGGTCCGCCGCACCCACGAGTCCGCGCCCGGCACCTGGCTCGACTATCTGGCCCGCAAGCTCGCCGCCGTCGGCGCCCCCGAGGAGCACCTCGCCCCGCTGCGCGCCGCCCGCGCCGCCGGCGGGCGGATGCGCACCCTGCCCGGGCTGCGTTCCGCGCTGCCCGACCGGGAGATCGTGCCGGGCGAGCTGCTCGACCTGGCCGGGCGGCGGCTGCGCGCGGTGTGGACGCCGGGCCACACCCCCGGCCACGTCTGCCTCCACCTGGAGGAGGAGCACCCCGCCGGGCTGCCGGGCCACGGCCGGCTGTTCTCCGGCGACCACCTGCTCCCCGGCATCAGCCCGCACATCGGGCTGTACGAGGACCCCGACGAGGCCACCGTCACCGACCCGCTCGGCGACTACCTCGACTCCCTCGAACGGATCGGGCGGCTCGGCGTCGCCGAGGTCCTCCCGGCCCACCAGCACGCCTTCGCCGACGCGGCGGGCCGGGTCCGCGCCCTCCTCGCCCACCACGAGGAGCGCCTCGGCGGCCTGCTCGCGCTGCTCGCCACGCCCCTCACCCCCTGGCAGCTCGCCGAGCGCATGGAGTGGAACCGCCCCTGGGACCGCATCCCGCACGGCTCGCGCACCATCGCCGTCAGCGAGGCCGAGGCGCACCTGCGGCGCCTGGTGAAGCTGGGCCGGGCGGAGGCGGTGGCCGGCACGGACCCGGTGGCCTACGTGGCGGTCCGAGGCCGCGCGGTGTGACGCACGGCGCCCCCGGGGCGCCGGGACCCGGCCGGTAAAGTGGGCGGTCGTCGTCATGCCCGTCCAGGGGGAAGCCGGTGGAAGTCCGGCGCCGCCCCGTCCCCTCGCCCGGTGCCGCGCGCGGGCCGGGGGCGCCCCGCCCCGCGCCGCCCACCCGGGTGGCGGGAGCGATCGCCCGGTACGGGACATGAGCGCCGGCACCGTCGAGGAACACGGCGCCGGAGGCCGGGCCCCCGGGGCCCCGGTGTCCGGTGCCCGCAGGAGAGGGACCCATGATCAGCGTTCGCCGCGCCGCCGCCGCACTCGCGGCCGGTGCCGTGCTCAGCACCACCGCCGCCACCGTGGCCGCCGCCGCGCCCTCGCCGACCCCCTCCCCGGCCAAGGTCCCGGCCGGGCTCTACGGCACCACCGACCCCACCTACGACGGCGTCTGGCGCCAGTCGCTGGCCTTCCTCGCCCAGCGCGGCTCCGGCATCCAGCCCGCCGACCGGGCCGTCGACTGGCTGCTCGGCCAGCAGTGCGCCAACGGCGCCTTCGCCTCGTACCGCCCCGACCCGGCCGCGGCCTGCGACGCCAAGACCATGCTGGACAGCAACGCCACCGCCGTCGCCGTGCAGGCGCTCGACGCGGTCAAGCGGCAGTCCGCCGACCCGGCGAAGGCCGAGAAGGCCGCCAAGGCCGGCGCCGCCTGGCTGAAGAGCGTGCAGAACAAGGACGGCGGCTGGAGCTTCACCCCGGGCGGCCCCAGCGACGCCAACTCCACCTCGATCGTCATCGGCGCGTTCGCCGCCACCGGCGAGCAGCCCGGTGGGGTGAAGTCCGCCGACGGCAAGACCCCGTACGACGCCCTGCTCACCTTCGCGCTCCCGTGCACCGAGAAGGACGGCCCGGGCGCCTTCGCCTACCAGCCCGACAAGGCCGGCAAGCTGCTCGCCAACGCCGACGCGACGGCCGCCGCCACCCTGGCCGGCCTCGGCAAGGGCATCACCGCCCGCGGCGCCCAGCCCCAGCAGCGGCCCGTCTGCACCGACCCGTCCGCGAAGCCGACGCCCGAGCGGGCCGCCCTCAACGGCGCCTCCTACCTCGCCGCTCAGCTCGCCCGGACCGGCCACCTCGACACCCCTCCGATGCCCGGCGCCGCGGCCGGCAGCGCCGCGCTGCCCGACTACGGCAACACCGCCGACGCCGTCGTGGCGCTCGCCGCCGCCGGGGCCAGGAAGGAGGCCACCGCCTCCCTCGCCTGGCTGGAGAAGAACGCCGCCGACTGGGCCAAGGCCAACGGCCCCGCCGCCTACGCCCAGCTGGTCTTCGCCGCGCACGCCATGGACACCGACCCGCGCAGCTTCGGCAGCACCGACCTCCTGGAGCAGCTGAACGCGACCGGCCCGGCCCCCAAGGCGCCCGACAACTCGCAGGCCTCCGCGGGCGCCGGCGAGGACGAGGGCGGCTTCGACGTGTGGTGGATCATCGGCATCGGCACGGTCGTCGGCGTCGGCATCGGCTTCCTGCTCAGCGGCCGCAAGAAGTGAGGACCGGGCTCGCCGCGGGGCTCGGCGCCGCGCTCGTGACGCTCGCCGCGGCCGTCCCCGCCCAGGCCGCGGGGACCGGCTACCGCTACTGGTCCTTCTGGGAGGACCGGGGCACCACCTGGACCTACGCCACCCAGGGCCCGGCGACCGCCCGGCCCGCCGACGGCGACACGATCGGCTTCCGCTTCGCCGTCAGCCGGGACGCCGCCGACGCCACCCGCCCCACCGCCGTACCCGACTTCACCCGGATCTGCTCGGGCGTCGGACCGGAGGCCGGGACGAAGCGGGTCGCCGTGGTCATCGACTTCGGACGCCCCGAGGACGCCCCCGAGGGCGAGCGGCCGCCGGCCCCGGCGCTGCGCACCGCGTGCCCGCGGGTCGGGGAGGACGCGACCGCCGCCGAGGCGCTGGCCGCCGTCGCCAAGCCGCTGCGCTACGACGCCAACGCGCTGCTCTGCGGCATCGCCGGCTACCCGGCGCGGGGCTGCGGCGAGCAGGTCGCCCTGCCGGAGTCGAAGCCCGCCGGAGCCACCCCCGGCACCGGCACCCCCGCACCCGCGGCCTCCGGCTCCGCGACCGCGTCCGGTTCCGCTTCCTCCTCCGATGCCGCTTCCGGTTCCGATTCCGGCGGCCCGTCCGTGGGTCTCGTCGCGGGCGGCGCCGCGGTGCTGCTGCTCGGCGCGGCGGGCGTCTGGCAGGCCCGCCGCCGGCGCGGATGACGCCGCTCGGCGCACCCGGCGGGACCCCCGCCCCGGCCGGCCGGCTGCGCGCGCCGGTGGCGAGCCGGGCGAACGCCCTGCACCCCGGGGCCTGGTGGCTGTGGGCCCTCGGCCTCGCCGTGGCCGCCTCCCGCACCAGCAACCCGCTGCTCCTCGGGCTGGTCGTCGGCGTGGCCGGCTACGTGGTGGCCGTGCGCCGCACCGACGCGCCGTGGGCCCGCTCGTACGGCGCCTTCGTGAAGCTGGGCCTGGCCGTCGTCGGCATCCGGCTGGTCTTCTCGCTGCTCCTCGGCTCGCCGGTCCCGGGCGCGCACCTGCTGGTCACGCTGCCCGAGGTGCCGCTGCCCGACTGGGCCCAGGGCATCCGGATCGGCGGCCGGGTGACCGCCGAGCAGCTGGTGTTCGCGCTCTACGACGGCCTGCGGCTGGCGGCCCTGCTGATCTGCGTGGGCGCGGCGAACGCGCTGGCCAACCCCTCGCGGCTGCTCAAGTCGCTGCCGGGCGCGCTGTACGAGGTGGGGGTCGCCGTGGTCGTCGCGATGACCTTCGCCCCGCACCTGGTCCAGGACGTGGTGCGGCTGCGCACCGCCCGGCGGCTGCGCGGCCGGCCCACCGGCGGGGTGCGGGCGCTGCTCCGGATCGGCCTGCCGGTGCTGGAGGGCGCCCTGGAACGCTCGGTGGCGGTGGCGGCGTCGATGGACGCGCGGGGCTACGGGCGGACGGCCCGGGTGCCGGCCGCGGTGCGGCGCACCACCCATGTGCTCACCCTGGGCGGGCTGCTCGGGGTGTGCGCCGGTTCGTACGGCCTGCTGGCCGCGCAGGGCGCCGGCTACGGGCTGCCGCTGCTGGTGGCGGGGCTGCTCGCGGCGGTCGCCGGGCTGCGGCTGGGCGGCCGGCGCACGGTCCGCACCCGCTACCGGCCGGACCGCTGGGGCGCGCGGGCGTGGCTGGTCGCCGGCTCGGGGGTGGCGGTGGCCGCCCTGGTGACCTGGTCGGGCGCGGCGGTGCCGGGGGCGATGCGCCCCGGGGTGGTCCCGCTCACGGCCCCCGAGCTGCCGGTGTGGCCGGCGCTGTCCGTCCTCGTGGGGCTGCTGCCCGCGTTCGTGGCCCCGGTGCCGGAGGAGAGTGTGCGTCCGTGATCCGCTTCGAGAACGTCTCGGTGACCTACGACGGCGAGTCCGCACCCACCCTGAAGGACGTGGACCTGACCGTGCCGGAGGGCGAGCTGGTGCTCCTCGTCGGCCCCTCGGGCGTCGGCAAGTCCACCCTGCTCGGGGCCGTGTCCGGGCTCGTCCCGCACTTCACGGGCGGCACGCTGCGGGGCCGGGTGACGGTCGACGGGCGCGACACCCGCACGCATCCGCCGCGCGAGCTGGCGGACGTGGTGGGCACGGTGGGTCAGGACCCGCGGGCCCACTTCGTCACCGACACGGTCGAGGACGAGCTCGCCTACGGCATGGAGTCGCTGGGCCTCGCCCCCGCCGTGATGCGCCGCCGGGTCGAGGAGACGCTCGACCTGCTCGGCCTCGCCGAGCTGCGCGACCGCCCGATCGCCACCCTCTCCGGCGGCCAGCAGCAGCGCGTCGCCATCGGCTCCGTGCTCACCCCGCACCCCCGGGTCCTGGTCCTCGACGAACCGACCTCGGCCCTGGACCCCTCGGCGGCCGAGGACGTCCTCGCCGTGCTCCAGCGCCTGGTCCACGACCTGGGCACGACGGTCCTGATGGCGGAGCACCGCCTGGAGCGGGTGGTGCAGTACGCGGACCGGGTGCTGCTGCTGCCGGAGGCCGTCATGGGTCCGCCGGCCGAGATGATGGGCGTCTCCCCCATCCACCCGCCGGTGGTCGCCCTCGGCCGTGCGGCGGGCTGGTCCCCGCTGCCGCTGACGGTGCGGGACGCGCGCCGGGCGGCGGGCCCGCTGAAGCGGAGGCTGGCCGGGCGCGTCCCGCCGGCCGCCCCGGCCCCCGCTCCCGCTCCTCTCGTCCCGGGCGGCGCCCTTCCCGGGGCGGCCGCCGCGCCCGTACCCGAGGCGCGCGGGCTCTTCCGGCGGCGGCGCACCGCACCGCGGGCCCCCGGACCGGCGCAGGCCCCCGCTCCGGACGCCCCGCTCGTGGACGTCTCCCGGCTGGCCGTCCGGCGCGGACGCGTCGAGGCGCTGCGCCAGGTCACCCTCCGGGTCGCCGCCGGCGAGACCGTCGCCCTCATGGGGCGGAACGGGGCCGGGAAGTCCACCCTGCTCGGCACGCTGGTCGGCACGGTCGCGCCCACCTCCGGGAGCGTGCGGGTCGCCGGGCTGACCCCGCACACCACCGATCCGCGGCGGATGGTCCGGACGGTCGGCCTGGTCCCGCAGGAGCCGAGGGACCTGCTGTACGCGGACACGGTCGCCGCCGAGTGCGCGGCGGCCGACGCCGACGCGGGGGCGGCGCCCGGAAGCTGCCGGGAGCTGGTGTCCGAGCTGCTGCCGGGCGTGGCGGACGACACGCATCCCCGGGACCTCTCGGAGGGGCAGCGCCTCGCCCTCGCGCTCGCCGTCGTGCTGACCGCCCGGCCCCCGCTGCTCCTGCTCGACGAGCCGACCCGGGGTCTCGACTACGCGGCGAAGGCCCGGCTGGTCGCCCGGCTGCGGCTGCTGGCCCGGGAGGGCCGCGCGATCGTCCTGGCCACGCACGACGTGGAGCTGGCCGCCGAGCTCGCGCACCGTGTCGTCATCGTCGCGGGCGGTGAGGTCGTCGCCGACGGCCCGACCGCCGAGGTCGTGGTCTCCTCGCCGGCGTTCTCGCCGCAGGTCGCGAAGGTCCTCGCGCCGGAGCCGTGGCTCACGGTCGAGCAGGTCGAGGAGGCACTGCGCGCATGACCTCCCGTCCCGCCGCCTCCCGCTCCACGCCCTCCTGCCCGGGTCCCGCGAGCCCGGGTCCCGTGCGCCCCGGCCGCACGCCCTCCCGTCCTGAGACTCCCCCTCCGGCGGCTGCCCGTCCCGTCCGGCTCGGGCCGCGTTCGGTCGCCGCCCTGCTCCTGGTCTCCTTCGTGGGGCTCGTCGGCGTCGGCTGGCCGCTGTTCGCCGACGCGGGCTCGGCCGTCACCGACCACGCCGCCGACGCCCCCTGGCTGTTCGCCCTCGTCCTGCCGCTGCTCATCGCGGTCGTCGTGGCCACGATCGCCGACTGCGGCATGGACGCGAAGGCGGTGGCGATGCTGGGGGTGCTGGCCGCCGTCGGGGCGGCGCTGCGGCCGATCGGCGCCGGGACGGCCGGCCTGGAGCCGATGTTCTTCCTGATGGTGCTGAGCGGCCGGGTGCTCGGCCCCGGCTTCGGCTTCGTCCTCGGCGCGGTGACCATGTTCGCGTCCGCCCTGCTCACCGGCGGGGTGGGGCCCTGGATGCCGACCCAGATGCTGGCGATGGGCTGGTTCGCGATGGGCGCGGGCCTGCTGCCGGGCCCGGACCGGCTGCGCGGGCGCCGGGAGCTGGTGCTGCTCGCCGGATACGGCTTCGTGGCGGCCTTCGCGTACGGCACGATCACCAACCTGTACGGGTGGGTGACCGTCGGCGGCATGGACCAGGCGATCTCCTTCCGGCCGGGCGAGCCGGTGCGGGAGAACCTGGTGCGCTTCCTGGCGTACGTGATCGCCACCTCGCTCGGCTGGGACCTGGGGCGCGCGCTGCTCACCGTGGTGCTGACGCTGACGGCCGGCGGGGCGCTGCTGCGGGCCCTGCGGCGGGCCACCCGGCGGGCGAACTTCGAGGCCCAGGTCACATTCGAGGGCCCCGGAACGGGCCTGCGGGGTGAGGCGCCTCATAGGACCCAGGTCACGTACGACGTGGAATAGTAGGGTCCCGCAGCCCGCGCAAAACGGTCCATAGGGGGACGGGACCCGTGGAAACAGGGGGCTCCGGGCGCTTCCGGGCGTGGATCCGGCGGCCCGGGCCGGGGCGGCCGGGTCCGAACCTTCCTCGTACCGGGGGTGATTGCACCGCCCCGCCGGATTTGTTTCTGTAGTGGACGTCGCCAGGCAGCCGCCGCCCGGGCCCCGTCCGGAGCAGCGCGGCAGACCGCACCAGGCAGGCCGGTTCCCCACCAGTTCCCGGTTCTCCGGGGTCTGGTTCCGGCATGCCGAAACCGCCCGGCGCGACCCTTGTCCCCGACGTTAGGTATGACGCTTTGTTCCGCTCGATCGCCACGCGCGCCGTCTCCCGCAAGAAGTCCTTCGCCGTCTCCGCCGCCGTTCTCCTCGGCGCCTCGGGCGCGGTGCTCGGCAGCACGGGTTCGGCCTCGGCCGCCACCCCGCAGGAGATCGCCCGCCAGATCGTGCCGCCGTCGCAGTACGCGTCCTTCAGCAAGATCGTGGAGCACGAGTCCGGCTGGAACCACACCGCCACCAACTCCTCCAGCGGCGCCTACGGCCTGGTCCAGGCCCTGCCCGGTTCGAAGATGTCCTCGGCCGGCGCCGACTGGAAGACCAACCCCGCCACCCAGATCAAGTGGGGCCTGAAGTACATGAACGAGCGCTACGGTTCCCCGAACGGCGCCTGGGCGTTCTGGCAGTCCCACGGCTGGTACTGAGCCGACTTCCGGTAGCCCGTGACGCGCACGCGGCGCGAGCACGACGCAGCAAGGCCCCGGCCTCCCTCGTGGAGGAACCGGGGCCTGCGGCGTTCCCGGGGCCTTCGGGGCTCAGAGCCGCTGGATGATCGTGCCCGTCGCCAGCGCTCCGCCCGCGCACATCGTGATCAGGGCGAACTCCTTGTCCGTACGTTCCAGCTCGTGCAGGGCCGTGACGATCAGCCGCGCCCCGGTGGCGCCCACCGGGTGCCCGAGGGCGATGGCGCCGCCGTTGACGTTGACCTTCTCGAGCCCGTCCAGGTCCCGGTCGAACTCCTGGGCCCAGCTGAGCACCACGGAGGCGAAGGCCTCGTTGATCTCGACCAGGTCGATGTCCCTGAGGGACATCCCGGCCTTGCCGAGCACCGCCCGGGTCGCGTCGATCGGCCCGTCCAGGTGGTAGTGCGGGTCGGCGCCGACCAGGGCCTGGGCGACGATCCGGGCGCGCGGGCGCAGCTTGAGCGCGCGGGCCATGCGCTTGGACGCCCACAGGAGCGCGGAGGCGCCGTCGGAGATCTGGGAGGAGTTCCCGGCGGTGTGGATGGCGGTGGGCATGACCGGCTTGAGCCGGGCCAGGCCCTCCATGGTGCTGTCGCGCAGTCCCTCGTCGCGGTCGACCAGGCGCCACATGCCCTGCCCGGCGGCCTGCTCCTCCTCGGTGGTGGGCACCTGGACGGCGAAGGTCTCGCGCTTGAAGCGCTCCTCGGCCCAGGCGGTGGCGGCGCGCTCCTGGGAGAGCAGCCCGAGGGAGTCGACGCGCTCGCGGGTGAGGCCGCGGCGGCGGGCGATGCGCTCGGCGGCCTCGAACTGGTTGGGCAGGTCGACGTTCCACTCGTCGGGCCAGGGCTTGCCGGGGCCGTGCTTGGAGCCGGAGCCGAGCGGGACCCGGGACATCGCCTCGACGCCGCAGCTGATGCCGATGTCGATCACTCCGGCGGCGACCATGTTGGCCACCATGTGACTGGCCTGCTGCGAGGAGCCGCACTGGCAGTCGACGGTGGTGGCGGCGGTCTCGTAGGGCAGGCCCATGGTGAGCCAGGCGGTGCGGGCGGGGTTCATGGACTGTTCGCCGGCGTGGGTGACGGTGCCGCCGACGATCTGTTCGACGCAGTCGGCGTGGATGCCGGTGCGGCCGAGGAGTTCGCGGTAGGTCTCCCCGAGGAGGTAGGCGGGGTGCAGGTTGGCGAGGGCGCCTCCGCGCCTGCCGATGGGGGTGCGTACGGCTTCGACGATGACGGGTTCCGCGGCCATGTGGGCTCGTCCTCTCCTCGCCCGCACGGGGGTGTCCCGGCACCCCCGCCGGTCGACGTCACATAGAACTAGTACGCGTTCTAGTTCCGAGTGAAGTCTGATGACTGCTACCGCGGGTACGCAAGGGTCCGGGACGCAACAGTTCCCGCCGTGCGCCTTGCGAGTTGTAGAACTCGTTACTACCTTTCCCGGCAACTTCTGATGGTCCATCAGATACGGAGTGTGTTGCCGATGCGCTGTCCCCATCTCTCCGAAGGGTTCGACGCCACCGACCCCGATCTGCTGCAAAGCCGCGTCCCCCACCCGGAGTTCGCGCGCCTTCGGCAGACCGCTCCCGTCTGGTGGTGCGCCCAGCCCTCCGGCGTCACCGGCTTCGCCGACACCGGCTACTGGGCCGTGACCCGGCACGCCGACGTCAAGTACGTGTCCACGCACCCCGAGTTGTTCTCCTCCCAGGAGAACACCGCGGTCATCCGCTTCAACGAGCACATCACCCGCGACCAGATCGAGGTCCAGAAGCTGATCATGCTCAACATGGACCCGCCCGAGCACAGCCGGGTCCGCCAGATCGTCCAGCGCGGCTTCACCCCCCGCGCCATCCGCGGCCTGGAGAACGCACTGCGCGAGCGGGCCCGCGCCATCGTCGCCGAGGCCAGGGCGGCGGCGACCGCGCCGGACGCGGACGGCTCCTTCGACTTCGTCACCCGGGTCGCCGTCGAACTCCCCCTCCAGGCCATCGCCGAACTCATCGGCGTGCCCCAGGAGGACCGGGCCCGGATCTTCGACTGGTCGAACAAGATGGTCGCCTACGACGACCCCGAGTACGCCATCACCGAGGAGATCGGCGCCGAGGCCGCCATGGAGCTCATCGGCTACGCGATGAACCTCGCCGCCGCCCGCAAGCAGTGCCCTGCCAAGGACATCGTCTCCCAGCTCGTCGCCGCCGAGGGCCAGGGCAACCTGTCCTCCGACGAGTTCGGCTTCTTCGTGCTGCTGCTCGCCGTCGCCGGCAACGAGACCACCCGCAACGCCATCAGCCACGGCATGCACGCCTTCCTCACCCACCCCGAGCAGTGGGAGCTCTACAAGCGGGAACGCCCCGCCACCGCCGCCGAGGAGATCGTCCGCTGGGCCACCCCGGTCGTCTCCTTCCAGCGCACCGCCACCCAGGACACCGAACTCGGCGGCCAGAAGATCCGCAAGGGCGACCGGGTCGGCCTCTTCTACTCCTCCGCCAACCACGACCCCGAGGTCTTCGAGAACCCCGAGACCTTCGACATCACCCGCGACCCCAACCCGCACCTCGGCTTCGGCGGCGGCGGACCCCACTTCTGCCTGGGCAAGTCCCTCGCCATCAAGGAGATCGAGCTGATCTTCGACGCCCTCGCCGACGAACTGCCCGAGCTGTCTCTGGCGGGCGACCCGCGCCGGCTGCGCGCGGCCTGGCTCAACGGCATCAAGGAGCTCCGGGTCACCGTGGCCTGAAAGCGACGGGAGAGCGAGCGGGGGCGGGGCGAGGTGGGACCGGTGGCCGGGGGCGCCGCCGGTGCGGCCTGTGCGGCCTGTGCGGCCGGCGGCCGCGGGGGGCGGGGCCGGTGGCTGGAACCGGTGGCTCCCCTTGCACGTCCCAGCAGGCATGCGGGGGACACACAGACTTCTCACCCTGGTCGTCGCGCTGCTCGCGCTCCAGCTCGGCTCGCTCGTCGCGCCGGCCTGGGCCTGCGGCTGCGGCGCCATGATCACCAACCGGATGGACCGGATCGGCGTCGACCGGGAGACCTCGGCCGTGCACTGGGACGCGCGCACCGGCACCGAGCGGATCGTCATGCGCTTCACCGTGCACGGCGACGCCGAGAAGGCCGCCTGGGTGATGCCGGTCCCGCACCGTGCCGACGTCGCCCTCGGCGACCCCGCGCTCTTCGACCAGCTCGACGAGCTGACCGCGCCCGAGCGCCGCCCCCGCGACTACTTCTGGCCGCGCGGCCGCGACTGGCCCTTCTCCTCGAACGCCGACGGCGCCTCGGCCGGGGCGCTCCCGGGCAAGGGCCCGGGCGTCGGTGTCGTCGGCCGGGAACGCCTCGGCCCCTTCGACGTGGCCCGCCTCACCGCCACCGACCCCACCGCGCTCGGCGACTGGCTGCACCGCAACGGCTTCGAGCTGTCCGACCGGCTCTCCACCGAGCTGCGCCCCTACGTCGAGCGCCGGTGGGAGTACGTCGCCGTGCGCCTCGCCCCCGAGAAGGCCGGCGAGCCGCTCCACGGCGCCCTGGACCCGCTGCGCATCACCTTCGCCAACGACCGGCCCGTCTACCCGATGCGCCTGTCCCGGCTGGCCACCACCCCGCAGTCGCTCGGGCTCTACGTGCTCTCCGGCCACCGCATGGAGCCGAAGGACGCCATCGGCGGCGACCGCCCCGAGGTGCTGTTCGCCGGCGCCGTCGACCGGCCGAGCGGCGCGCTCGCCGAACTCACCGGCCCGGGCCGGGTGTTCCTCACCGCCGTCGACCAGTCCTTCCCCGAGCCGAGCCGGATCAGCGGCGACCACGAGCTGGTGAGGGCCGCCGCCGACACGCCGTACCGCGAGGTGATCTGGCGGGACCAGCTGTGGCGGGTGGGCGGGATCCCGGTCTGGCTGCTCACCGTCACCGGCGCGCTCCTGCTGATCGCCGCGGCCGGATTCGGCCTGGCGCGAACCCGACGCCGCAGGCGGCGGACCGCCGCCGCGGCCGGCCCCGCGGGTGTACGTTCGACCGCGTGACGACTCATGACGCATCCCAATGGAACGCTGTCGACGCCTACTTCACCGATGTGCTGGTCCCCGCCGACGAGGCGCTGACCGCCGCCCTCGCCGACTCCACGGCCGCCGGACTGCCCGAGATCGCCGTCGCCCCGAACCAGGGCAAGCTGCTCCAGCTCCTGGTCGCCACGCAGGGCGCGCGCCGCGTCCTGGAGATCGGCACCCTCGGCGGCTACAGCACCATCTGGCTGGCCCGCGCGCTGCCCGCCGACGGCCGGCTGGTCACCCTGGAGTACTCCCCCGACCACGCCGCGGTGGCCCGCGCCAACATCGCCCGGGCCGGACTCGCCGAGACCGTCGAGCTGCGCGTCGGCGCGGCCCTGGACACCCTGCCGCTCCTGGAGAAGGAGGGCGCCGGGCCCTTCGACTTCGTCTTCATCGACGCCGACAAGGTCAACAACCCGCACTACGTCGCCTGGGCGCTCAAGCTCTCCCGCCCCGGCACCCTGATCGTCGTCGACAACGTCGTCCGGGGCGGCAAGGTCGCCACCGAGCACCCCGACGACCCGTCGGTCACCGGCACCCGCGAGATGTTCGACCTGATCGCCCGCGAGCCCCGCCTCGACGCGACCGCCGTCCAGACCGTCGGCACCAAGGGCTACGACGGCCTCCTCGTCGCCCGCGTCCTCGACGAGCCGCAGGGCTGACCCCTCTCCGGCCGCCGGTCCCGGACCTCACGGCCCGGGTTCGGTCCGGTTCGGCCCGAGTCCGGGCCGGGGTCGGGGCCGGGCGGGGCGCGCGGCGGGGCCGGGGGCCGGGCTGCCTATGCTGCGGGCATGAGCATCGTGAAGATCAACGTCCTGACCGTGCCCGCCGAGCAGCGCGAGGTCCTGGAGCAGCGCTTCGCCGCGCGCGCCGGCGCCGTCGAGAACTCGGACGGCTTCGAGTGGTTCGAGCTGCTGCGCCCGCTGGAGGGCACCGACCAGTACCTGGTCTACACCCGCTGGCGCAGCGAGGAGGACTTCCAGGCCTGGATGAACGGCTCGATGAAGGCCGCCCACCAGGGCACCTCCGGCGGCGAGGGCGGTGCGGCGGGCGGCGAGCGCCCGAAGCCGGCCGCGACCGGCTCCACGCTGTGGTCCTTCGAGGTCGTCCAGCAGGCCTCCCCCAAGTAGCGCCCGTCCCACCGGCCGCACGGCGGGCGGTAATTCGGCGGCGGTCCGGGTCGTGCGCGGCCAGAATGGCGCGCATGACCTGGATCTTCACCCCCGAGAGCGTCGACACCCCGGACGCCACCGCCCTGCGCCGCGACTACTTCGGCGACGTCGCCGGCCGCTACTACGGCCGGGTGCTCGGCGAGGACGAGTACGACGAGGAGATGCTGAACGAGGGGCTGGAGCTGCTGGCGCCGCCCGCCGGGCAGTTCCTCGTCGGCCGTTACGAGGGCAAGCCGGCCGCCTGCGGCGGAGTCCTGCTCCTGGACGCCGAACGGGCCGAGCTGACCCGGGTGTTCATCCGCCCCGCCTTCCGCGGCACCGGCGGCGCCGACCTCCTCCTGCGCGGCCTGGAGGACGCGGCCCGCGCCCTCGGCGCCCGCCGCACCGTCCTCAACACCCGCCTCGACCTGGTGGAGGCGAGGGCCCTCTACACGCGCAACGGCTACGCCGAGATCCCGGCGTACTGCACCGGCCCGTACATGGAGATCTGGTACGGCAAGGAGCTGTGACCCCGCGTCCGAGCAGCCGAGCCTTCCGCGGCCTTTGCCCCGTTAAGGGCCGCTGAGGCGCACATCCGTTCACCTCCCCGCCGGGACCGGGCTGCATAATCGCTCGCAGTTGAACCGGGGAGGGGACCCAACGATGTCCGGACACGTCTGTCCTGAATGCGGTGTACACAGACCTGGCTGCGCCTGTGAGCGGGCACAGGCGCAGGCCGCGGCGATGGCCGCGGCCGAGGACTTCGACCCGCTGCGCATCCGGCCGTACGTGGCGCTGCCGACGCCCGAGGGCGGGGACGAGACGGCGGTGCTGCCGCCGGTGACGCCCGGGCCGCTCGCGGGTCCGCTGCCGCCGGAGGCGGTGCCCGCGACTCCCCTGCCGCACGCCGAGGGGGCCGGTCAGGGCGAGGAGCCCGAGACCATGCGGCTGCTCCTGCCGGGGACGGCGCCGAACCTCGCGTACGCGGGCGGGGTCCCCTACGGGGAGGGCGATGCCCCCTACGGGTACGGGGCGGCCGCGGAAGCCGGCGCGGGTGCCGACTCGGGGTCCGGCACGGAGTCCGGGTACCCGGAGGGGCACCCCGAGGAGGAGGGCGTGCACACCCTGGCGTACGCCCCCGAGGCGCCCGGCCGAGGGCGGGGCCGGGCCCGTACGGGAGTGATCGCGGGCGTGGTGGCGGCCGCCGTGGTCGGCACCGCCGCCCTGGCCGCCGCGCTGATCGGCGGGGGCGACGAGAGCGAGGACCGGGCCGGGGTGCCCGAGGTGACCGCCAGCGCCTCCGAGAACGTGGCCGTGTCCGAGGCCCCGACGCCCACGCCCTCGGAGTCGGCGAGCACCTCGGCGACCCCGAGCCCGACCCGTACCACCGCGTCCGCCTCGCCGTCCCCGGCGGCCACCCGGACCGCACCCGCCACGACCGCTCCGGCGGCCCCGGCCCCCACCACCCGGCCGGCCCGCCCGAGCGGCACGCCCTCCTCGGCCCCCGCGGCGGGCACCACCCTGCGCCTCGGCTCGACCGGCGACGACGTGCGGGACCTCCAGGTCCGGCTGCGGGAGCTGGGCCTCTACAGCGGGCGGCTCGACGGCTCGTACGGGCGGAAGGTCGAGCACGCGGTCGCCGTCTTCCAGTCGTACATGTACATCGAGGAGGACCCCGAGGGGGTCTACGGGCCGGCCACGCGCAGCGCCCTGGAGGGCGTGACGAGCGGCCGGGACGGCGGCTCGGGCGGCGACGGCTGGAGCGACGGCGGCTGGGGGTAGCCCGAACGGCCCCTCCGAGGCGGTGGGGGCCCGGCATGTGGACGGGGTTTGGCGGAGGGGGGCTCGTTTTGTATCGTGGAGGAACAAAGTGGCCCCGCTCGCACACCCTGACCGGCGGGCGGGACCGCTTCGTACCGGCACGCCTCATCTCCGACACCCCCTCCTGGAGATCCCCGATGACCGCCACCACCCCGGCGTCTCTCACCGCCCGCGCCCTCCTGCTCGACATGGACGGCACGCTCGTCAACTCCGACGCCGTGGTGGAGCGCTGCTGGCGCCGCTGGGCCGAGCGGCACGGGCTGGACCCGGAGGAGGCCCTGAAGGTGGTGCACGGCCGCCAGGGCTACGCCACGATGGCGGTCCTGCTCCCGGACCGCCCGATGGCCGAGAACCACGCGGACAACCGGGCGATGCTCGCCGAGGAGACCGCCGACCTGGACGGGGTCGTGCCGGTGCCGGGCGCACCCGCGTTCCTCGCCGCGCTCGCCGGCCTGCCGCACGCCCTGGTGACCTCCGCCGACCGGGCGCTCTCCGAGGCCCGGATGGGCGCGGCCGGGCTGCCGATGCCGCAGACCCGGATCACCGCCGAGTCGGTCGGCGCGAGCAAGCCGGACCCCGAGGGCTTCCTGAAGGGCGCGGCGGCGCTCGGCTTCGAGCCGGCGGACTGCGTGGTCTTCGAGGACTCCGAGGCCGGCATCCGGGCCGGCCGCGCGGCGGGCATGCGGGTGGTGGGCGTGGGCCCGCGCGCCGCCGCCTTCGCGCCCGACGTCCACGTCGAGGACCTGACCGGCGTCCGGATCGAGCCGGCCGCCGACGGCACGCTCACGCTGCGCTTCGCGCGCCCCTGACACCGCACCACCTCCCGCGCCCGCGCCCGCACCCGCGCACCCGCAGGGACACTGGCGCGCACGCCTCCAGGGCGGCCCGTACTCCGGTACGGGCCGCCCTTGCCGTACCCGTAGGGGCGATGCACCGGACGGGGCCACCCTTCCCGTAGGAGTCACCCTGCCCGTACGGGCCCGGGCCGGGGCCCGTACGGGCAACGCGGCCCGCCGGGGTCCGGCCCGGGGTCCGGCCCCGCCGGCGGGTCCGGACCTCCGGACGGCCCGCCCGCTCCCGCCCCCTTCGTCACACTCCCTCCCGAACTCCCGCGCAGTGAGGGCACGTCACACCCCTTGATGTGACGTGTTCATGTCGCCACGCTGTTACCTGGCGCACCCCTCACGGAAACCACGCGCCGCCACGATGACCGGGCCGCCCGGCACCCGGGGTCGCGCCCCGGGCAGCCCGGACGCGGCCAAGGTCCCCCCACACCAAGGGAGTTCGCATGACCGCCGCCAGTGTCTACGCGCGTCGAACCGCCGTCCTCGCCGCCTCCGCCGCCCTGACCGTGACCGGCCTGCTCGCCACCGCGCCGGCCGCCCAGGCCTCCCCGCCCACCCCGGTCAGCGCCGCCACCGCGCGCACCTACCTCGCCGCGCTGACCGTGAAGGCGGAAGGTTCCTCCACCGGCTACAGCCGGGACCTCTTCCCGCACTGGATCACCCAGTCCGGCACCTGCAACACCCGCGAGGTGGTCCTCAAGCGCGACGGCGTGAACGTCGTGACCGACTCCAACTGCGTCGCCGTGAGCGGCAGCTGGTACTCCGAGTACGACGGCGCCACCTGGACGCTCGCCTCGGACCTCGACATCGACCACGTGGTCCCGCTCGCCGAGGCCTGGCGCTCGGGCGCCAACTCCTGGACCACCAGCCGCCGTCAGTCCTTCGCCAACGACCTGACCCGCCCGCAGCTCATCGCCGTCACCGACAACGTCAACCAGGCCAAGGGCGACCAGGACCCGGCGGAGTGGCTGCCGTCGCGCACCGCGTACCGCTGCACCTACGTCCGGATGTGGGTGGAGGTGAAGTACGCCTACGGCCTCAGCGTCGACTCGGCCGAGAAGAGCGCCCTGCAGTCGGTGCTCAACGGCTGCTGAGCTCGCCCGTCTTCCACAAGGTCGTTGTTGAACTTGCAAGCATTGGTGAGGGCTGCCTAACCTGAGGGCTCGTCGGTTCCGTCCCCACGACCCGCGCCGCCCCCGGTGCGGGCCAGACCGAAGGAGTCCCTCCCCCCATGAACGCTCTCGCGAGCCGTCTCCAGCAGGCCCAGCCCTACGCGCTCGGTCTCTTCCGGATCGTCGTCGGCCTGCTCTTCGCCTGCCACGGCGCCGCCTCCCTCTTCGGCTGGCTCGGCGGCGCCGCCGGCACCGGCGGCACCATCCCCGGCGGCTCCTGGCCGGGCTGGTACGCGGCGGTCATCCAGCTCGTCGCGGGCGGCCTGGTGCTGCTCGGCCTGGGCACCCGCGGCGCGGCCTTCATCGCCTCGGGCTCGATGGCGTACGCGTACTTCGACGTGCACCAGGCGGAGGCGCTGTTCCCGATCCAGAACGGCGGCGAGGCCTCGGCCATGTTCTGCTGGGCCTTCCTGCTGCTCGTCTTCACCGGCCCGGGCGCGCTCGCGCTCGACGGCCTCTTCGGCGCCCGCGGCAGCCGTGGCACGGCGGCCGCGCGCGACGAGGAGAAGTCCGCTCCCGTGACGGCGTAGCCGACCCGTCGCCCCGACCGGGGCCGGGAACCGCCGGACGGTTCCCGGCCCCGGTCGGCGTTCGGGCGGGGGCCTGCGCGTAGGCTCTGGCCCCGTGAACGTGCTCGACGGCACGGGGTGGTCACTGCAGTCGCTGACCTCGGGCCCGTGGATCTACGCGGCGGTGACGACGTCGATCCTGCTCGACGTCTTCCTGCCGGTGCTGCCGAGCGGGATCCTCGTGGTCACGGCCGCCACCGCCGCCTCGGCGGCCTCGGCCTCCGCGGCCGGCACCCTGGGCGCGGCCGGCACCGCCGCCGGCGTGCCGTACGCCCCCGCACTGCTCCCCCTGCTGCTCTGCGCGGCCTCCGCCTCGGTGCTCGGCGACCTCGCCGCGTACCGCCTGGCCCGGCGCGGCGGCGACAGCCGCCTGGGCCGCGCCGTGGCCCGCTCGCGCCGCCTGAGCGCGGCGCAGGAACGTCTCGGCGAGACCCTGGAGCGCGGCGGCGGACTGCTCGTCGTGCTCGCCCGCTTCGCCCCCGCCGGGCGCTCCGTGGTCTCCCTCGGCGCGGGCGCGACGGGGCGGCGGCTGCGCGACTTCCTGCCCTGGTCGGCACTGGCGGCGGCGATCTGGGCCACGTACGGCGTGGGACTCGGCTGGCTCGGCGGCCGCTGGCTGGGCGCGACCTGGCTGGGCGCCTGCGTCCCGGTGCTCGCGCTCTTCCTGGCGGGCTCGCTGGCGGCCTACGTCATACGGCGTCCGGCTGCGGCTCCGGCGCCTGCGGGCTGACCGGGCGGGCGCCGGAAGGATGTGGGCCGGCCGAGTGAGGGCCGGCCGGGTGCGCCCCGCGGACGTGCAGGTCCGCGAGCAGGTGGGCGGTGGCCTCGGCGACCTGGTCGACGGCGCGGTCGAAGACCTCGCGGTTGTGGGCGGCGGGCGCGCGGAAGCCGGAGACCTTGCGGACGAACTGCAACGCGGCGGCGCGGATGTCCTCCTCGGTGGCCTCGTGGGGCAGGGCGGGCGGACGGAGGGTCTTGATGCTGCGGCACATGCCTCCAGTGTGACGCGCCCCACTGACAACGGTCGCGGCCCGGGCGCCGCCGTCAGTTCAGTCCCCGCCGGCTCCGGGCGTTGATCTCGGCGGCCCGGGCGCGCAGCTCCCGCATGGGCGTCGCGGGCTGCACGTCCTCGGGCTCGGCCTCCCACTCGGGGCCTCCGTGCACGGGCCGGATCAGGAAGCGCCCGGCGACCTCGGCGGCGTAGAAGCCGACCCGGCCGGTGGCCGTGTCCCGTACGAGGTCACCGACCTCGGGCTGTGACGTCACGCATCCTCCCGTCCGTCGTCTCCGTCGCGTCCGCCGCGCCTGTCGTGCCTAACGCGCCTGTCGCGTCCGTCGCGTCCGTTTTGCCGGACGAGCCGACTCGTCCGCCTCTTCCACCTCGCCTGCCCCGACCCGAGCGTCCCATCCGGAGTGCCATCCGAATGCCATCCGGCGTGCCATCCGCATTGCCATCCGCATTGCCATCCGGCTCGTACGACGTGCGGAGACCAGATGGATACACCCAGCGAAGCCCCGGAGTCGCGCTCTGTCAACGCATCTCTAGAGATGTCCCCCGAAGGATGGATCACCCGCGCGGGGCGCCCCACCGCTGCTCACCGGCTCGCGGAGGCTCGCCGTAGGGTGTCCCGCAGACGGAAGGGAGTGGTCCACGCATGACTGACCCGGACAGCGGTCGTCGGCCCAAGTACCAGCGGATCGCCGACGAGTTGAGAGCCGCGATCCAGTCGGGCACCTTCGCGCCCGGCGACCGGCTCCCCGGCGAGAACGACCTCATGTCCACCTACGAGGTGGCCCGGATGACCGCCCGCCAGGCCCTGTCCGTCCTGCGCAACGAGGGCCTCGCGGAGGCCCGCAAGGGCGCCGGGGTCTTCGTGCGCTCCTTCCGCCCGCTGCGCCGCCGGGGCATCCCCCGGCTGGCACACAGCCACTGGGGCAGCGGCCGCTCGGTGTGGTCCGCGGACGTCGAGGACCGCGCGCTGGTGATCGACCAGCTGGAGGTGACCCCGTCCGCCCCGGCGGGCGCGCGGGTGGCCCGGGTGCTCGGCCTGGACTCCCCGGACGCGCCGGTGTGCGTCCGCAGCCGCCGCTTCGTGCTCGACGAGCGCCCGGTGCTGCTCTCCGTCTCGTACCTCCCGGCCGCCCTCACCGAGGGCACGGCGATCACCGAACCGGAAACGGGCCCGGGCGGCACCTACGCCCGCCTCTCCGAACTGGGCCACCGCCCCGTCCACTTCCGCGAGGAGATCCGCTGCCGCATGCCGACGGCCGAGGAATCCACCCGCCTCGCCCTGGAGTTCGGCACCCCGGTCATCCTGATCAGCCGCACGGCCCTGACGGAGTCGGGGGCGCCGGTGGAGCTGAACGAGATGACGCTGGATTCGGCGTCGTACGTCCTGGAGTACGACTTCGACGCGTAGACGGCCGCCGGCAGACGGCGCAGGGGAGCAATCGTCGGATGATCCGAATTCCGCGGGCTTACCATCCTCGCCATGGGCACAGTGATCATGACCGTCGGTCTGGCCTTCGTGGGCTACCTGGCGACGTACGTGAACGGGCTGCGGCTCGCTCAGCGACAGGCCCGACTCACCCGGGTGAACCAGCAGTTGAGCGACTTCTACGGCCCCCTCTTCGCGCTCATGGAGGCCAACAGCCGGGCCTACGACGCCTTCTGCGAGCGGTACGCCCGCCCGGACGGCGTCCACCCCTTCGACCACGACGTGCCCCCGACCGAGGAGGAGCTCGCCGAGTGGCGCGTCTGGGCCACGACGGTGTTCCTGCCCAACATCCAGAAGATGCGCGACGTGATCGTCACCAAGGCCGACCTCCTCATCGAGGAGGAGATGCCGCCCGTCCTGCTCGCCCTGTGCGCCCACGTGTCCGGCTACGAGATCACCGCGGCGCGCTGGGCGGCGGGCGAGTTCGCGGCGTACAAGTCCGTCATCCAGTACCCGGGCCCTGAGCTGCGGGAGTACACGACCACGCGCTTCGCCCGGCTCAAGAAGCAGCAGGCGTCCCTGCTCGGCCGCCGCCGCTGAGCCGGGCTGCGCTGCACCGGGCGCCTAGGAGCCGACGGCGGCGCCGGCCCCGGCGGCACTGCCGGACGCCTCGCGCTGCGCGGGGAGCCCGTACTGCTGCAGCTCGGAATTGACCTGCCCGCCGAGCGTCATGACGTTGAGCGTGGCGGAGTTCTCGCTGGCGATGGCCTTCTCCACGCGCGCGACCAGGGTCGTGAAGGCGTCGCGCTCGGACTGCCCGTGGTACGGGCCGACCCGGGCGGCGAAATAGACCCGCTCGTGGCCCAGGAGCTGCTCGGTGGAGCGGTAGTTCTTCCACTGCTCGCGGTAGCGGTAGACGCTCTCCAGCGAGACGGAGGCGACCACGACGAGGCTGAGCACGGTCGCGGTGATCCGCGCGAAGCCCAGGTCGAGATTGACCAGCACGGGCACGAGCGCACCACCGACGACGGACACGGTCCGCATCCGCAGGTGCATCGCCTTCATCTTCGTGGCCTTGCGGTCGTACCACTCCTGGTACTGCCCGAGCCGCTCGGCGACGTACGCCTGCGGCGTCATCTCCCCACCGGGCGCCTGCACTTCGGGCCCGTCCCCCATGTCGTCCATGCGGCGAGTAGACCGGCCTGTACGCGCACACGTCAAGCCGGGTTGTCAGACCCCGCCCCTACGGTACGTCCATGACGCTCACGATCCCCGAACTGCGGCAGCTCTGCGACGAGCGGGCCGTCCCACTGCCCGCGCTGCGCGAGGCGGCGACCTCGACGGACGGTGCGCCGGTGTACGTCGGAGAGGTGGCCGGAGTCGACGCGTTCCGGCTCTGGTGCGCGCTGCGCGATCTGCACGGGCACACCGGGTGGTGGCCGGTGCTCGCCGGGGACCCGGAGGAGCTGGGCAGCGTACTGGTCGGCCTCCGGGAGGACTTCGGGCCAGGCCCGGCGGAGCCGACGCAGCCGGAGATCCTTTCGGAGGGCGTCACGGACGAGGCGGTGCGGCAGCTGGCCAAGCACGTGGCGGCGGAGGTGGACCTGGCGCGGGTCGGCGGCCTGCACGTCTCGGCGGTGCGCCAGGTCCGCACCGCGCTCTGCCTGGTCCGCGCCTCGGCGGGCCACGAGGTCCCGGCCCTCCTGAACTGGCTGGGCGCCTGCAACCACGACCTGGCCGGCACGGACCACGCGCTGGTGCTCCGCACGTACCACGAACGCTTCGGCGCGGAGCTCGTCACCCTGGAGTCCGACATCCTCGAACTCCTGGTCCCGCGCCGCCCCACCACCCCGGAGACCGTCGCCCGCACGGCCCTGGAGCACTACGCCTACTGCCCGGACATCGTCGACCAGGGAGTCGACTCCGTCGAGGCACTGGCCGCGACCCAACTCCTGGCCGGGACCTGGCACTTCTGGTGGGACTAGCCGGCGGCCAGGGCCTCGGCCAGCGCGCGCAGGGTCCGCTGCCGCACGTCCTCGGAGACCGGCGGCAGCAGCTCCTCCCACAGGGGCAGCAGGGTGCCCCGCAGCTGGAGCATCCCGGCGGGCCGGGCGAGCAGCCAGAAGTGCAGGTGGGCAGCGCCGTCGCCCCAGCGGTTCACGTGCACCCGCGCGACCCCGCCGAGCCCGAGCATCGCCCGCTCGACCCGCTGCAGCATCGGCCCCAGCTCGACGGCCCGTTCGGCGGGCAGATCGGTCAGGTCGTAGTGCCCGCGCGGCTGCAGCATCACGACGGCGGGCAGCCGCAACTCACTTCCGACGGCGTCGACCCGCCAGTGCTCGTCCGCCCACAGCGCCTCCTCGACGGGCTTCCGGCACGTGGGACACTCCTCGGCCCCGCCTTCCCCGCTCCGCGCGGGCTCGGGCCACACGGGCGCCTGCAATTCCTTGCCCCGCACGTCCCCGTCGAACTCGAACGGAAACGACGCCCACCCGGCGATCCCCCCATCGGGCACCCGCACCCGCTCCCCTACGGGCAACCCCGCGACGAACTCCCCAGGCCCTTCTTCCCCCTGCGTCATCCCCACAGTCTCCCACGCCCCCTCTGCCGCCCCGCCCTCAACCGCGGCCGAAATCAGCCCACTTGAGGGCCCCAAACCCCCGTAGACGGGTGGCTTTCGGAGAGATGTCAGACCATCCTGACACCCTGCGTCCATGAGAATGACCTGGGCCGATTTCTGGGCACTGATCGCCACACTCGACGGCGAAGCGACCAACGAGAGCTGCCGGCGCCTCGCCGAGGAGCTGAGCCACCGCCCCGTCCCCGACATCATCGGCTTCGCGGAACGCCACGCCGAGGCCCTCTATCGCCTGGACCAGGAGAAGTTCGGCGCCCTCCCCGTGGCCGACCTGACGGTCCGG
Organism: Streptomyces sp. NPDC053541; assembly: GCF_044544705.1. Classification (NCBI taxonomy): domain Bacteria; kingdom Bacillati; phylum Actinomycetota; class Actinomycetes; order Kitasatosporales; family Streptomycetaceae; genus Streptomyces; species Streptomyces sp. NPDC053541. The sequence continues at coordinate 291,668 of NZ_JBITXM010000012.1, read as the reverse complement.
GACGGCAGCCCGTTCCCACAGTCGTCCGATGTGTTCCTGTACTCACGGTGCGCTGTGGTCGCAGCAGGCCGAGAGGTGTGGGAGAGCGTCTTCTTCGACGTCGACAGATTCGCGCCGTACACCTCCACCGAGTACGACGGCGAATGGCTGCTGTACGTGCCGGACAAGGCGTACGAGCTGGCCACAGGCAAGGAGTGGGACCGCCGCACCCGGTACTGCTTCGAAAGCTACTCCAACCGTGACGGCTGGCCGCACCTACGGCACTGACCGGCCGCGAGCATCGGCGCCTTCCGCCAGGTCCACGGGCCGCGCGGTCACCAGATACCCCCCGAACCTCACCCCCGGCCGCGCCTTGCCCACCCGTCCGCCTCCTGGACCGGCACCAGCTCGGTGGTCCCCGGAACGGGGTGGTTCACCTTGTCCGTGGCACCTTCCGGTACCGCGTAACGGCAATGAACCTCGGCGATCGACACCACCTTCACCGAGGTGGGCGTGCGCCCCTCCTCTTGACCGTGATGCTCCTCGCGAAAGTCGATCTCATCGGCACGTTCGCCACCGACGATGTCGACGTACTCCTCCGGGTCGGCCTCCAACAGCGTCCACGAGACAACGTCGCCCGGCGCGAATCGCTCTCCGCAGCACTGCGTCTGCCAGTCGTCGACCCAAATGGTGAGCGTCATGCCGCCATTGTCCGCAGGGGCCACACTCCGCGGTGCCACCGGGGCTCAGGACGACAGCCGAGCCTCCGTCGGTGGGCGCCGCACCGATCGATGAGCGCCTCAGCCCGGCCCTCGCGGTGCCCCGGTCACTCTTCGCCGCTGCGCTCCAAGACCAGGCCGACGGAGCCGCCTTCCAGCCCAGTGCCGTCTTCGAGGTGCAGATGGGATCCATCGGGAACTCCTTCGCCGGCCAGCACCAGAAGATGCCCTGCAAGCGTCCTGAGACCCGCGGCGTTCGCCTCGATGACGACCTCGGTCCCGAGGTTCCGCACCTCGATCCGAGCGTCGGCGTCCCAGGAGAAGCGGAGCCCCGTACCCTCGGCGACGGCCGTGACATGAGTGCGCTCGATCGGCGCTGAGCCGGTTCCGGAAGTCATGGACCCCATGGTGGCGCCTGCACGAACCGGATCAAGGGACCAGGGCACTCGCTCGTCTGGGGGCTCGCCCATGCGGTTGCAGCTCGGGAAGGCCACCGGAGCGGGTACCAGTTCCTTCGACGACCAGATCAGAAAGGCCCAGGTTCCCGGTTCATACCGGTGACCTGGGCCTTTGTCTAACTACCTACTGGTGGGCGCGGACGGTTTCGAACCGCCGACATCTGCTTTGTAAGTTCGCCCGATGGCGGCTGAGCACCCTGGCGGCCCTGGCGATGGCTGCCGCCCACCGTCCTGGGGGACTGCCTCCGTACACCGCCGTTGATGTCAGCAGTGGATGTCAGATCACGGATTCAGCATCTGCTCGTCAGCCGCCCTACGCGGTCGGGCGATGACTTCCGCGGCACGCCTGTCAGCTGCATGCTTCCGCTCGATGGAGGCCCGCAGCTCCGCAGGGGTCGGCCATGGCGCACGCCGATGGACCATACGGTGACAGTTGGCACATATGAGGGCTAGGTCGCTGAGTTTGGTCCGCCCCTCGCCTGCTTCGTGCAACGGCACGACGTGATGGCACTCGATGTACCCAGCACCGCGGTCGCCGTAGACCTCCTCGAAGTCGAACCCACACGCCTCACACGCCAGCCACCCACCCCGCTGAATCACAGAAGCGATCTTCTTCTTCCGCAGACTCTTGTTCCGCTCGCGGGCCTGGTGTCGGCGCATGAGGAGCCGTCCCTCGGGAGCGCTGTAGTCGTCGAACTCCTCGTCCTCGGTCGGCGCAAGACTCTGCAGCTCGCCGGCCGCAATGCCCTGCCGAATGAGCCGAGCAACTTCGGTCATCTCATCGGGCCGGGCAAGGAACTCCACCAGCACCTCCACGTCGAGGGCGCCGCCGTTGGTGGGCTTGCCCTGGTACTCGGGATGTCGCGTGGCGATGTCGAACGTCTTGCGCGCCACTCCGTTGGGGTTGCGGAACTTCTCGTTGCGCTCCGCCTCGGCGTGGATGGGAAGCAACTGGAGCAGGCCGGACAGCTCGACCACCCTGGCGTCCTGAGCGTCCAGCCCCTTCCAGCCGTTCTCCATCACGAGCTGACAGGCAAGGATGATCTCGTCCCGGGCCCAGTCAGGATTCTTGACGGCTTTGACCTGGAAGCCAGCCCGTTTCAGCCACGCCGCGGCGTGCTCCTTGCCTCCGCTGAATTCATCAGGTCTGAGGGCTCGCCCCTGCTCCCACTGATGCGCCACGCCCGCTATGGCCTTGGAGTCGTACTCCCGCCCGTCGTGCACCACAACGTACGAGCGAGCCTCGCCGAAGCCGTACTTCGCCAGGAACTCAGTCTGTCCCAACTCGTCGTACTCAGCGATGGCCTTGAGTACGGATGCTTGTGTGATCGCTCCTCTGTGCATGGCGGCAGGGTACGGCCCGCACGCCGACCATGATTACGCCCTTCGCACGCGACTCCGGAGGCCCCATGTGTCTCACACGCTTCTGCAGGCCAGACGCCAAGTGGCGGCCCACTCGTGTACGTCTGTCCGCGAATAGGCCGCAACTCGCGGACGGCCATTACGTGGAGGGCATGTGGACACATTGGCTCCTGCGGTTGCAGAAGCCCTTGGGCTCGGCGAGGTAGCCGTACAGAGCGGTGCCGTGCCGGGCTGGGATCTCGATCCGCAGCGAGGCCAGCCGAATTTTAGCCGCATCCTGTCAAATCTTCATACTCAGGTGTAATCCCCCACTCCGCGATTTTATCCTTCTTCCTGAGGTCTTCAATCTCGAAACTCCAACCCTTTTCGGTCAAATTGATGAGCCCCCCGTCATACCCGGTGCGCCACCAATTGCGAAGCGTGTCTCTAAAGTACATTCGCCCCAGGAGACCGGACCGAACCCCCTTCCCTTGACTTTCCGTAAGCCTATAAATTGTCCGCGTGCACGGCGAGTTCGTGTCGTCAATATAGAAGGCTTGCTCGGCTTTCCGCCCGTCCTCGCTGTAAAGAACGACTATGGCATCGTAAACCGGGCGTAAGCTTCTATTCTCAAGCGCGATCACCTTGGCAGTGTCGGCCGAGTCCGACAACTCGTACCAACTCACTTGAGCGGCCTCCTTAACGTCACCTTCTTCCTTATCGTCCTTGGTGTCGATGTATGCCAGAAGGGCCAAAATCAATGCTGGGATTGCGATGATTGCGCCAATTCCAGCAGATACGGCGTTAATCCAACTTACGCCCTTACTTTCACCGCCCTGAGCGGGTGCCGATGTTTCGTTTAGGCGTCCGCCTCGGCGTTGGCGAATTCTTGGATGGGCGTAATCACTTCGTTTGGTGCGCGGCATAGCCGAACTTTGGCGCCGACGCCACTTGGGTGCATCGCCGTTCGCTACGAGCTGAGAACAGCTCTCGACGAAGTCGGGCGGCACGGCCGAGCGACGCTCCTCACGGGGCTGGCGTCGCGCCCCGCACCGTAGTGGAGATCCTCTGGGGCAGCTAGATCGGCTTGACCATGGACGAGGCCATCAGCCACATGGGCTGGCGCTTCAACCGGCGGAGGGCTGACTGCAGCCGTTGATGTCAAAGACGGTCAAACCGCGACCGGTTGGGGTCTTCACCCTTGAGCCCCTGTCGGGTTCGAACCGGCAGGGGGCCCGCTTCAGGAGAGCGGGAGGGCGAACCTCCGCCTGACCTGCACAGAGGTTGCGAGCGCCGATCGACACCCCAGAGTCCGACAACACCCCTCGTTCCCTGTGGTTCCCCGCACGATCTGGCACGGATGTGGCACGGTCCTGGCCCGCGCCTGTCAGTCCCTCGGGATCGCGTCCATTCGCGCGCGGTCGGCTTCCGAGGTGTCCAGCTCTGTAGTGCAGCTGCATCCCTGGCCTTGTCTGGGGGTGGCCCGGTGCAAGCCCGGGACCCAACCGACGGCCAGGCTCCGCCGATGGCCAAGAGTGCCCTACCAGCGCCGGCCGCGCGCAGCCTCGGCTGTTTCGAGAGTTAACTGCACGATCCCACCTGCATCGGGTTGCCCAGCCGCTACTCTCCCTCCACGTCTGTGAGTCCAGTCACCTGACTGGGGATCCATGGGGGGATCATGGAAGACAGAGAACCACCCGCCTGGGTGGCGGCGCTGACGGTCCTGCTCGCTGCTGCTGTGGGCGTCTGGGGTCTGTGGTGTGTGGTGATCGGGTTCGTTGGCGGCACGATGCCTCTCATCGGCGTCGAGGTCGACGGAAGCGTCCTTCTGGGGCTCTTCATGCTCTTCGTGGGCGAACCCATCCTTCTGGCTGTCGCGCGCCTCGCTGCCACGGCCCTGGTGCTCCCGATCGTCTTGGTGACGACGAAGCGGCCAAGCCGAGGTTAGCCAGGTCCCGTTCGGCGATCGTGAAACCGTCGTGGCGCGGGTCACCGTGGGTTCAAATCCCACACCACTGCGCACGTCGATGGCCCCTGACCAGGTAAATCGGCCGGGGGCCGTCGTGCTGTGTGCTCTCCGTGAGTGACCGCCGTTCCCTGGTGTTCCCCGCTCGATCGGGCACGCATGGGGCACGAAGCTCTCGCTACGCGCTGATCAATATGGGACGGGCCTCTGGGCGTCCGTATCGAAGGATGCGCGGGAGGACTTCGCGCATCCGCGCCAAGTCTTCTACTGGGGCACGAAGCAATGCCTCGACGACTGTGTCAGTCAGTCCAAGGGCGTCCAGCGACTCAGGATCCAAGGTCACCCACAGCACGTCGTTGTCCAATTGCACTTCGCGTACGCAGCCGTAGGCAGTGCCCTGATCGGCTGTGACAAGGCAGTGCGTGTCCATGCCTAGGGATACCTCTTGCGCGTCGGGCTCGTCGAATTCGCATATGAACATGAGCGAGAAGACATCCTCGTCGCCCGACTCGGCCGCGCCTGCCATCAGGCAGTCGTCCATTTCCGGATCATCGAGTCCGCAAGCAAACAACGCCGTGAACCTGTATGTCATGCAGGTGTTCTAACACCGAGGCCTGACGGTGCCCGCGAAGCCCTACGCGACCAAATCGCCCTGAAAGGAGCAAGCGCATGACCGACCGACTGCTGACCGTGGGCCAGGCCGCCGAACTCCTCGGCACCACCGAGAGGTTCCCGCGTCGCCTCATCGCCGAGCGCCGGATCGTCTTCATCAAGGTGGGACGGCATGTCCGCATCCCTGAGCGGGCCTTGGAGGAATGGGTCGCTGCCCACACCGTCCAGCCGATCACCACTCCTCGCCGATTCGCGGCGGTGGCCTGATGGCGAACACCAAGGGAAAGCGGCGACGCTTCGGTGCCGTGCGCAAGCTGCCGTCAGGACGGTTCCAGGCTCGCTATCAGGGGCCCGACGGGATCACGCGATCGGCCCCCGAGACGTTCGCCTCGCAGACCGATGCCGATCGGTGGCTCGTCCGCAAGGAAGCGGAGATCTTCGACGGCAAGTGGAAGAACCCGGACGACAAGGTTCTCTTCGGGGTCTACGCCGACGCCTGGTTCAAGGAACGCGACTACGCGGCGACCACCCGCGAACGCAACGGCAGCGCGCTGCGGCTCCACATCCTGCCGACCTTCGCGGACGTGGTTCTGAGCGAGATCACCACACCGCAGATCCGTCGCTGGCGTGCCGGCCTCCTGGAGTCGGGCGTCGGTGAACCTACTGTGGCCAAGGCGTACCAGATCCTCCGCGCCATCATGAACACCGCGGTCGACGACGAGCTGATCCAGCGCAACCCCTGCCGCATCAAGGGCGCCGGAGCGGCCAAGACGGCCGAGCGGCCGTTCCTCGACGTCACTGAGGTCTTCCGGCTCGCCGACGCCGTGCCGGCACGGTTCCGGGTGCTCATCCTGCTGGCGGCCTTCACCGGCCTCCGCTTCGGGGAACTCGCCGCGCTTCAGCGTCACGACGTCGACCTCGACCGGCGGACCGTCGCCGTACGGCGGTTTCTGGCCGAGACCCGTACCGACGGCATCCTGGTCAAGACGCCCAAGAGCGCCGCCGGTGTGCGGACCGTCGCCTTCCCCGCCTCACTGGCGGAGAGCCTGGCCACTCACCTCGCCGTCTACGCCGAGCCCGGTCGGACCGGGCTGGTCTTCACCGGAGCTCGCGGTGGGCAGCTGCGCCGGAACAACTTCCGCCGACTGTGGTTGAGGGCCCTGAAGACCGCCGGCCTCCGAGACGTCCACTTCCACGATCTGCGCCACACCGGGAACACCCTCGCCGCGACCGGCGGCGCCACGACGCGTGAGCTGATGCAGCGGATGGGGCACTCGTCGGTGCGGGCCGCGCTGATCTATCAGCACCTGGTGAACGGGCGTGACCACGCCATCGCCGCCCACGTCGACGAGCAGATCAGGAAGGTCCGGCCAGCGGAGTCCGGCGACGATCCATCTGGCACGTAACTGGCACGACGCCTCTCCCCCGCCTCCGCGGCCGGGAACGGACAAGGCCCAGGTTCCCGGTTCAGTACCGGTGACCTGGGCCTTTGTCTATCTACCTGCTGGTGGGCGCGGACGGTTTCGAACCGCCGACATCTGCTTTGTAAGCTCGTGCGGACGGGGCCTACCAGGCTCCCAAGCTGGCACCGACCTACCGCCTATGACCGCCTGACACCGCCCTCGTCCGGTGCCGTTGATGTCACCTTTGGATGTCAGGCTTCCCCTCGACGGGGATGCCTTGTTGCCGTACAGCTCACTGCTGAACGGACCAATCAGCTGCGCTCGCTGCACCGCGTTTGGTGGGATCTGACTGTGAGCGAAGCACTGATAACTGCTGCCTTAACTGCCGCTGCTGCCTTCGCCGCAGCAGGGCTCGCCTCCTGGCTCGCGTTGCGGGGCGTGCGTCACCAGACCAAGACTCAACGCGAGCTGGCCGCAGCCGACCGCGTGGACCGCCGGGAGATCGAAGCTCGCGCGGTCAGACGGGAGGCCTATACGCAGTTCATCGCTGCCGCCATCCGATGTGCTGGCTTGATCCGTGAGGCGAAGGACGCCCACATCGACGATGCCGAGTATCGAGAGCGTCACTCGGCCGTGCAGCGTGCTCTGTCCGACCTGATCCTCGCCCAGGCCATCGTGAGTGTGGAAGGCCCCGAGGAAGTCTCCGCCGCAGCCGTTCATGCGCGTCGAAGCCTTGATCGAGAGCTAGAAGCCATGCATGCACACCGCTCAGGTAGCGGGTCTGCCCAGAGCGTGGTTGACGCTGGACACGCGAGGCTTCAGGCAGTGGGATTCATGTCGAACGCTGCCCGAAGAGCCTTGAACGGCGAAACCGAGCCACCTGTAGCAGCACCCTGCGTCGCTCACTGAGGCGCCACCGTCGTTCACCCGGTATGGGAATCACCGTCCAGCGGGACTCCCGCTAACGATTGATCGGGATCTCATAGACGATCTCGCAAAGGGCGGCGGGGACGACGATGTCCGCCGTCTCCACGGGCCGCCCCTGGTCGCTGTAGTACGTCCGCCGGATGTGCGTGACGAGCGCGGCTTTTTGGATCCCGAGGAGTGAGGCTTCCTCGGCAGTGGCCTGCCGGGGTTCGGGCTGCTCGACGGCATGGCTGACCGTGACGCCGATCTCGGCCATCCGGTTCACGATGCCGGCCCCGGCGTGCGGCCCGCCCTCGGGCAGGACGACAAGAGTCCCGCCAGTGAGGTCGTACGGTTCCCAGCTCATCGACAACTGCACGGGCCGCCCGTCAGCAAGGAACTCGTACACGGTCCGGACGCACAGGGCCCCCTCGGCGATACCGAGCCGCGACGCAATCTCAGCCGGCGCCGGGACCTTGGCCTCCGTGCGGCTCTCCCAGTCCCCCTGCTTCCCCACGGCCTTCATGTCAGCCCGGAATGGAGAACCGCCGGGCTGCTCGCGCGCCGAGGACCGAACCACCCGAACGCGCTGACGAGGTTCGGCGACGTACGTGCCCGAACCCGCACGGCCCTCCAGGACCCCCTGGGAGATCAGTAGCTCCTGTGCCCGGCGAACCACGTTCTCACCGACGCCGCACTCCTGGGCGATCTGAGCGCGGGAGGGAAGCCGGTCGCCAGCCGTCCACTCATGCTCCGCGATCCGCTGTCGAAGGACATCCGCGATGCGGAGATAAGGCGGCTGCTCAGACATATGGAAAATCTAGTCCACTAGCCCTAATCTAGTTAACTAGCTTCACGTAAAGTGATCACGCCGCGACGGAGGCTCCTGTGCCTGCTCCGGAAGTAAGCGCGGAGGCCATCGCCGCCCGGTTGTCCGCCCTTGGACTCACCACACGCGTGGAGCCGCACGCCCGACACACGTCGATCGAAGCGGAGGTGCCGGAATCCCTCCCGGCCGAGACATGGCGGGAGGCCCTGGAAGTGGTGGTGGAGGCCGATCAGTTCGGGCTTCTCGCCAGCAGTGTGAGCGGCCGCACGTTATGGGCCGCCGTACACAAAGCGGTCCCCGCGACGGGCGATGTCCGGGGACCTGGCCGTCAGCGATAGGAGCTGATCAGCATGTTCAACCGTATCCGCCGCGCGGTCTCGCGCACCAGAGAGCAGCACCCGTCGAAGGGCAGGCACCGCAGCCCCTTAACGCCCAACCGACCGAGGATCGTTCACTACGACCTCTACGACTGGCCGAAGCTGCTCACGGCGCCGCACCACAACCGCACGGACGTCTTCGCGGGCGAGGACAGCGCGCTCGTCCGCCCATACGTACTGGCCAGCGAGGAGCGTGCGTTGCGGCGCTCGACGCCCCTGCCTCACGACCTCCTCACGCACACATGGTTCGCGTCAACGGAGGCCCTCTGATGCCTCGTCGTCACCAACCGCGAGTGACAGACTCCGCAGCTGCCTACCAGTCGAGCGCGTGCCGGATCGGCACACATCACGAATGCGCCCACTCCACCCCCACCGCGGCGCCGGTCGACATCCCCGTGGTCTACGAAACGTGCGACTGCTCCTGCCATCCGGCCGGCGACCGGAGCACACCGAAGGAGGTGCCCCAGTGAGGGGATGGGCACCCAGCGGTGCCCTTGCCTCCAACGTCGAGATCACCTCGGCCACCGTGCAACTGGGAGACGTCATCCAGATCGGCGGTCAGCCGTGCCGGGTCGCCGACCTCTTCCAACTCCCCGGCGGCGCCAAACGCCTCCTGTTCGAATCCGGCGAGCTGCTGACGATGCACTCCCGGACTCGGCTCATCGCATTGCGAATGCTGAGAGGCGGTGACTCACGCCGTGCCTTCCCGCCGTCACACCATCGCCGCTGACCTACGAACCCAGATCTCGACGGGCCGCCTCAAGGCCGGCGACCGCCTCCCCTCGGAGCCCCAGCTCGCCGTCCACTACAAGGTCAGCACAGCAACACTGCGGCACGCCCTCGCACTCCTCCAGGCCGAGGGACTCATCGAAAAGGTCCACGGCAAGGGGAACTTCGTCCGTCCCCCACTCCGCCGCATCACGTACGCCGGCGGTGGCCGCACACCCTTCGACCCCGCACTCCAGGTCAGCATCCGCACGACCAACCTCCGGGCGCGCGGGCACATCAGAACCCTACTGAGGGTCTCGCCCAACAGCCCTTTGACCGAGTTCCTCTGCATCACCCACGAGGAAAAGTCACCCCACAGCCTGGCCCGCATCTATGTCCCCGGCGACCTGGCGCCGGCCATCCAACTCGGCTCGTCGCCGTGGCCCCAGAGAGCGGAGCCGATACCAACGGAGATCCGAGAGACGGTCACCGCCCGCCTCCCCACCCCAGAGGAAGCGACAACTCTCCGGATCAGCTCCACCCTGGCCGTCCTCGCGATCACGAGCGTGGCAACCGATACCACCGGCCGCGTAGTGGAAGCCGCGCTCCTGGTGCTCCCCGGCGACCGCGCGGACGCAGTCTTCACCGCACACCCCACGATCGAAGAGAGGAAGACGGAAGGATGACGCGCAACAACGAACTGCGACTCCTCCCCTGGTCGGGCCCCGACGGCAAGCCCTGCTTCCTGAGCACCGACGACGCCAACGGCCACCTGTCCCGCCTGGCCGACAACACCGAGGCGATCCAGCTCGACCTAGCGGCCGAACTACTGGACCACGCATCCGACGTACTCAGCGCCACTGACGCCGCCCCGGACGAGCTGTGCGCCCTGGCGCAGGACCTCGCGGAATCCTTGAGAGACACACTGCGCGTGGCGGAGAGCCGCGGCCACCGCCTGCCGCTGCTCAGCCCGGACACCCATCGCAACGACGCCGAGGGCCCGACGCTGTCGGCGTCTGCCTTCGGCTAACGAACAACACACTCGCAGCGATGTCGAGAAGCCCCGGCCTCAGACCGGGGCTTTTCTGCATGCTGTTCCGGAGACGGACTCTTGGCGGATGTTAGATGCACGGGCATGGCCGAAATGCGACCACTGCTGCGCGAACAGGCCCCGTCATGCCACCATCTAGCAACAGTTCAGAGCCAGACAGGGTGGGGACACGTTGCCTGAACAGTTGGAGCTGACGGCTGCCGAGCTAGTCGTGACGACGCCGCAACCCGACGATGCCGGCGCCGATACGCTAGACCGCTACGACTGGCAGGCGTCTATGGCGGCCGCGGATGGCCTGCAGATGTATCACGACGCCCTGGGGTCGGAGAAGACTCTTCAGGATGACGCGAACCGTCGAATCCTTTGCGAATTCCACGAGGACTGGGTTGCACTCAAGGGAGACGCCGCAGAGCTCGTTTCCGCCAAGCATCGCGACCCATCAGTGGACGCATATAGAACCGTAAATCAGCTTGCCGATGCGGGCGGCCTTGCCCATCTATTTCTACGCTGGCGCGCCCTTAGAGAAAAGCCTACGTGCCGACTCGTTACTACCGGCGGGATCGCTAGCGGAGATCCGCAAGACCTCGTTGCCGCCATGAAGTCGATGCGGGACTTGCGCCTCACCAAGCAAGAAACCACCCCTGAAGGGGATGTCGTCCAGCTAGTCGAAAAGCTCCACTCGGCGATTATCACTCATGGCGGAAAGCATCTACCCAGAGAATGGACTGAAGATAGCACTAATAGAATCCCGGAGGAAATTCAGCGGCACCAGGTAGCGCGATTTCTCTCCATGCTGGATATCCAGCACAGCCTAACCAGGCGGGCCGACATCGGCTTCGCCGCTCCTGCAAAATTCGCAAAACCGATCATTGAGCACCTAGGGTACGACATACCTCCCGAAGCTGTATGGAATGCAGTTTATGGGCTCTTCTTCACACGAATGCGAGCCGCTGGCCCAAGGCCGGATGCGATCATCTCTCCCGTGTTGGCATTCGCCAACGGATCTCAACCTCCCACGGCGGGAGACCGGGAACGATCCCTCGCCAGCCGCATCGTCACGATGCAAGACATCGATGTAGCAGTTATGACTGCAATGGCCAATCCCGCCGCCTACGGCTCGCTGGACTCACCCCTAAGATTGAGCCGATCAGCGGTTAAGATGCGAAAAGGGGATTGTTCAGAAAACAGCATCGAGCGCAGCGAGCAACTCAGAAAAGACTACCTTCGCTACTGGCGCGACCGCCTGACAGGCGATCCGACGGCTATGGCCGAGCGCGAGAGACTGCGTCGCCTCCTTCTTCGCGTAAGCGATAGGGCGGATACACCTGCCTTGCGTTCGAACGGAGTATGGGGAGCGGATTTCTGGAACTCTATTCAAGACTCCCTGGATGAAATCCCAGAGGACAGAATTCCACTAGGCATGGACGCCGACCTGATGCTGGGTGGAATCAGTGACCTGGCAAACGCTTGCCAGATTTGGTTCACCGAGCGGTTCGACGTAGGAGAAGAAATCACCCGCCTCCGCGAGGAGAACCGCGGAAGTGCCGCATGAAGGCCAGCTATGAAAACCTAGAGCTACAGCTCTTGAGGGAAGACTCGGCATACCATCAAGCCAGGGTCCTCTTGCTAGTAGACGCCGTAGTCAGATCATCTGGACACTCGAAGAAGCTGGATGGACTTACCAAACTCGCAAAGCTCGATTTCCTTTTGCGGTATCCAGCCCTTGCCCCGCAGGTACTCGACGCTCTATCCGAATCTGACCCTCGCCTCAACCTTTCACAGGAGGACATCTCAGCTCCGACTGAAGTCGAATCACCAATGATTCGATACAAATACGGGCCCTGGGATGACCGCTACTATTCTGTCATTGGCGCTCTGATCGGCCGCGGGCTCCTGCGGTACGCCAAAGGAAGGAAAGGAAGTGTAGCACTATCCACAACAAAAGAGGGCAGACGCCTCGCACAAGACTTGAGTGTGGCGTCTGAGTGGAAAGCACTGAGCGAGCGTAGCGAGGCCATTGCCGATGCTTCATCGGGCATGACCGGAAATGCCATCAAAGAGCTCATCTATCAAAGGCTAGAAGAACTGATGGACCGTCCGCATCGGCAGGTAATCAGATGACGATCAAGTTTCGCCTGAATGCAGTTGTCCTTCATACAACCGAGGGCGAGGTGCGGCACGAGTTCTCATCTGACCTGACCGTGCTCGAAGGGCCAACCGGAGCCGGCAAGACGACGTTGCTTGAGCTGATCAAGTATGGTTTTGCTGCTGGTGAAGCTCGCCTCGCTTCGGTCGCTACAGAGTCGGTCAACGATGTAGCGCTTGACGTGAGTATCTCTGACGAACACTTCCTGTTTCTTCGCAGCCTCGATGCAGCGAAGAGCAAAAACGTGCGTATCGTGGATCTCCGCACAGGGGAGCGCCTTCCTGATCACACAATCGGTGATGGGGAGCTGAGCTTCAATGGTTTCCTTTTGGGGAAGCTAGGACTCCCGGACGACATCAAGGCCGCAGCACAGAAGAGCCGGAGCAGCAAAGCCGGAAGTCGGGTGACCTTTGGTGATGTCTTCAAGTATCTCTACGTTCCGCAATACGCCGTCAACAGAGACATCGCAGACAGTCGCGACGGGTACTACGACCCCAAAAGAAAGGCCGTATTCGAGCTTCTGTTCAAGCTGACAGATCCGGAAATTCTCGCAATGCAGTCGAATGTCAATATCCTTAACGGAAAGATTGACAGCGAGGGGGCGAATCTGGAGGCAGTCCTAACATTCCTGAATGACAGCAACACGAGCAGCCGGGAAGAAGTAGAACAGGCACTCGGGGAATCCGTTTCGGAACAAGAAAATGCCCAGGAAGAGCTCAACTCGCTCCGTGAGGAGCTCGACCCCGTGGTGGACCGCCAAACGCAGGTGTATCGAGATCTCCTGACGGATGCAGAAAGGACGCTTGCCGAAGCACGTTCCGCAGTACAAGACTTGCTTCGCGAACGCGGGGAAATCTCGCTAGAAAAGAGGCGCGTCAAGGCGGACAGCGCACGCCTTGAGCGGATGCGTGATGCTGGAGCGAGGCTTGCAAATATCGAGTTTGCAGCATGTCCACGCTGTATGCAGTCACTCAACAATAGGGACGCAGGACACGATGTATGTCGACTCTGCCTGCAGCCCGACCCCGTTGCATCCAATCAGCCAACAGGCAGCTACGAACTTCAGCAGCTTGAGTTGCAGATGGATGAGATGGAAGCACAACTAGAGGTGACGGAAGAACATCTCCAGCGGGCATATCGAGCGGTCGATGATCGCGAATCGTTGGTGAAGAATCTAACCGAGACGCTTGAGTCGCGAACTGCAAATCGAATTACCCCACGGCTACAGGCATTCAGTGATGCCTCGGATCGCCTGGCTACCGCTCGCACTCGCCAGGAGGCCTATGAGCTGGCGCTACAGCAGTGGGATCGCGTGGCCGACATCGAGCGCGAGGTTCAGGGCCATCGCACTGAACAGGAACGCCTCAAGGCGGAAATTGCAGCACGCAAGACCGCATTGGCTGAGCATAAAGACTCCGTCCTTAGCCGCATCGAGGAAGAGTTTAGGAAGACCGTTGCGGGACTGAAGATTGCCACAGTTGAATCCTGTGGGTTCGATCGCGAGAACTACCTCCCTCTAATCAATGGGAAGGTTTTCACCAAAACACTGATGAGTGGCGGGGGATCGATGACCGCAACTCAAATCGCCTATTGGACATCTCTTATTACCGTCGCGCGAGAAGTCGATTGCCGGTATCCGTCTATCCTTGTGATCGATGGACCTCGCCTGGCCCTGAACACTGCCACTGAGACCTGTGCTGCGATCTACAAACGCCTCGTAGAGTTGGCAAACGGGGCTCCGGGCACAGTGCAACTCATCATCTCGGACAATGAACTCCCTGACGACTACCAGGGTGAATTTGCGCGAATTAGGGTCGACTATCACCATCCGACGGTCACCACAGTTCCGCATCCCGGAGAGGGTCTCGTCGACCCCATTGCGTCAGTCGATGAATAGTTGTTGGGCTGAAACCCGCTGAAGAAGAAGGCCAGCGGCGCAGTTTGGGCTGGAGTTGCTTGGGGCTAGTGCTCATGGGCCCGCAAACTTCCGGCGCATCGAACAGTCTGGTTTCACCTAGTCTGCGGCTGCACCATGGCCGTCTTCTTCGGCGTCCTCGTTCCACATGTCGATCTGCTCCTCGATCAGGTGCCACTCGTGCTCCGCGAGCAGCGAGACCATGAGCACGATCGCGACAATGCAGTGCCCGTCGTTCATGTGCTCCAAAGGCAACCGATGCATGACCGCGTGTCGGGACAGGTTCTGAGGGATCGGATCGTTCTTCTCCGGGAAATACCGACTGAACAGGGTCTCGATCGGCGTCAAGACAACCTGCTCATGCGGCCACCATTGCGGGTGCGGCTCACGAGCTGCTGCGCTTGTGAGCCCAGGGTATTTTTTGCTTCGGTCAACACGAGAAACGATGAACATCAGGTCTTCAGCTGCCGCCAGAGCGAGACATGCGGCAGCAAGAAGGTGACCGTCATCCCACGCGGCAAGCACCCGCCTGGCTGTTTCGGGATAGTCGGTACGCCAGCCGTCAGAGTCGCTCGGGACTTCGTGCCGGCATGCGGTGCGTATCCGCTCCTGGTGCCGTACGAGGACATCAAGCTTCGCTTCGTGCTCATCGTCAGCCTGAACAAGCTCGCGGAGAACATCGGCAGGCAGGACCCGGGCGACGGGTATGCCATGATCCCTGGCAAGTGCGTGAAGCTGGCTCAGGGTTGCACCAGAACCCCACCAGTTTCGGTGTCGAATCGAGTGGTACCAACTAGGGACGGGCTGAGGGCCATCGGTGCTGGCGTCGTACTTGTCCCACAGATCGCCCCACTCCGCCAGCTCTTCAAAACGTACGGATGTTCTCCCGGCCGACGGGTCACCGCTGTAAGTCATACCAGGTATGGTCCCCCAGCCCCGGCTCAAGACGCCTCGATTTTAGCGAACCGAAAGCACGAGCAAAGTCCTCTGGCGCCGGATCGTATTAGCTAAGGCACCGTCGGCCTCCGCCCCCAACTCCCATCCCGTCTGCCGTCGACCCACACACCGTGGAGCAGGCGCGGTGCCGGGCGTCCAGGTGGAGCGCGCCACTGTACGAACGACCTGGACGCCCGGTGCCGTGTCTGCTCGGCTCTGCCTGGGTCGACGGCAGACGGGATGGGAGTCCCCACCGCAACACCCCACCGGCCGGCACCTGCGCACGGGCCCCCTCCATCCCGGAGCCTGAGCGCCCCCGCCGGAGGCATCGCCTTGAGCCGCACTCGCGTTCCGCCTCGGCCGCGTCGTGGTTCGCCGCCCATCAACCCATGCTGTTAGGCGTGCGGACGGCGGCCGGGCTGGAGCGGGGCGCAGACAGGAGCGCAGGCCCGGACGCCGGGCCGCGCGCACCGCGCCGTGCGCGGTGGGTGCCTTGATGAAGTAGAGAAAGTCTTACCGCGCTTCCGGGCTTCCCTCAGCCTTGAACTCGCTCAGCAGGTCGAAGAACAGGTCGATGCCTGCCCTGCTGCTTGCTTCCGCAGCCTTCGTGATCTCGATCGCCCACCCCAAGGGGCTGGCGTAGGCATGGCCAAGTCGCGGCCACAACCACTCAGCGAACGGACCCTGATGCTCGAAGTCCGTCATGGCCTGGGGGCCGTGGATCTCGGATGCGACTCGGTAGCCGTACAGCATCGCCTGGAGCTCCAGGAGGGAACCGCCGCGTACGAACATCCCTGGCCGCAAGCGGACCTGGTCCAGGAAGTCATAGACGTCGCGCCACTCGCTGACGGGCTTCGCACCGGTCATGCGGACGTGCCCAAAAGGCGGCGGCCGTCGTGGCTCCGGACATGGGGGCCATTTCCATCCAGGGCGTCCAGCAGGCGGATCGCGTAGACCTCGGCCATGCGCTCCTCGACCTCGGCCGGCGTCAGCCAGTCGACCGCGGTGGACTCCTCCGAGGTTCGCTCGGTGCCGCCTGCGGGCTTGCAGCGGAAGACCAGGGCCACGATGCCGCGGGTGGTGTTCTTGTAGACGCCCGTCAGTTGGTCCACCTCGACGTGGATGCCCGTCTCCTCCAGGACCTCGCGGGCGACGCCCGCTTCCGGTGCTTCGGTGAGTTCGAGGACTCCGCCTGGGAGCTCCCACGTGCCGTTGTCCGCTCGGCGGATGGCCAGGAGGCGGCCGTCTTCGCGCACTACCGCTCCGGCCACGGACACCGAGTGGAGTGGCGTTGACTTTGTTCCCGCGCTCCCGTTACTCATGTACAGGAGCATATGAGAGTGGGTAGGACTGTGGGAACTCCAGCAGGAGCTGGCAGGGCCGTACCTCGGTACGTACAGATCGCTGACGAGATCATCCAGCAGATCCGATCCGGCGTACTGAAGCCCGGCGACATGGTGCCCAGCGAGTCCGAACTCGTCGAGCGCTACGGGGTCGCCGGCGGGACCATCCGTAAGGCCATGGTGGAGGTGCGGGCCAGTGGGCTCGTCGAGACCCGGCACGGCAAGGGTTCGATCGTGAAGGACCGGCCTCCCGTACGGCTTCGGTCTTCGGACCGGTTCCGCGCTTCTCACCGGCGGGGCGGCAAGGCTGCCTACCTCGCCGAGTCCGAGCAGTCCGGCGCCACGGCCAAGGTGAGCGTCCTCTACATCGGGCCCATGGAAGCGCCGGCGGACGTCGCCGAACGGCTTGGTGTCGAGGTGGGGACGCAGGTGCTCGCGCGGCGTCGGCTGTACTTCCGGAACGGGACGCCCGTCGAGACCGCCTCGTCGTACCTGCCTTGGGACGTCGTGAAGGACATCCCCGAGCTGTTCGCCGAGAACCCTGGCCCCGGTGGCATCTACGCCCGGCTCGAAGACCACGGCCACACCTTCGCCGAGTTCGTGGAGACCCTTCAGGCTCGGCCGGCCGCGAAGGCGGAGGCGTCCGAGTTGGCTCTGAGTCCTGGCGCCCCCGTGATTCAGCTGGTGCGGGACGCGGTGACCACGAAGGGCCGCGTCGTGGAGGTCTGCGACACTCTCATGGCTGCTGACCAGTTCGTCTTCCAGTACCGGATCCCCGCGACCGACTGACGCTCGCTCAACTCCCCTCAGCCCGCTGCGGTTTCTTTCCGTGGCGGGTTGACTCATGTACAGGAGTGATGCACTCTTATTCATGTCACTCCTATACAGGAGTGAAGGAGCCCAACCTCTATAGAGGAGTGATCCACTGTGCGTCAGATCCCCGTCGACACCTCCGCCGCGATGGTGATGGTGGCCCAGCCCCCGGCCCCGAAGATCGCCAACCGCCAGACCGGTGAGATCGCCACCGACCGGGACACCGGTGCCCCGCTGATGACGGTCGACGTCATGTTCGTCATGGACGGTAACGCCGAGATCCTCAACCTGACCGTGCCCAAGACCGGCATCTCCGAGGAGCTCTCCATGGGCACCCCGGTCGCCCTGACCGGCGTCGTCGCCCGGCCGTGGGAGAACGAGTTCAACGGCCAGAAGCGCCACGGCATCAGCTTCCGCGCCGTCGCCGTCACCTCGCTCGCCGCCGCGAAGGTCGGCTGACCCATGACCGCCTTAACGGTCACCCTCTCGTTGGTCGCCACGGTCGCGCTGCTGCTGCGGTGGCAGCGTCCGGCCTGGTACTGGATGAGCTTCGGCGTCGTCTTCGCCGTGGTGCGGATCCTCGCCCGGTACGCGTCGGTCATGGACGCGTGCGGGCTGACCGTCCCGCCCTCGCGCTGGCGCCTGGCGCTGGCCCGGATGACCGGCCGACCCATTCCCGACTCGCGGGCGCCCCGGATTCTGCGGCTGCGGCCGACGCGTACTGGGCTTGTATTGCGGGTGAAGCTGCGGCCCGGTCAGGACGCGTTCGACTTCTCCGCTGCCTCGGACCGGCTCCGGCACTCGTTCGTCATGCCAAACGTCACCGCCCGGGAGGTCCGCTCGGGTGTCGTCGAACTGCGGATGACCGGGTACGACGTCCTCAAGCGGGTCCAGATGCCCGCGGCTGCCCGCGGTGGGGTGATGCGGGTTCCGGTCGCCATGCGGGAGGACGGAGAGGTCTACTACCGCGACTACCGCCAGACCCCGCACGCCCTGAACGTCGGTGCCACCCAGTCCGGGAAGTCCGTCTATCAGCGCAACCTCGTCGCTGCGCTCGCCACGCTGAATGTCGCCCTCGTCGGGATCGACTGCAAGCAGGGAGTCGAACTCGCCCCGCTCGCCCGACGGTTCACCGCCCTGGCCGACAACCCTGATGCCGCCGCCGACCTCCTCGACACCCTCGTCGAGCACATGGAGGACGTCTACCAGCTGATCCGACGCGAGCAGAGATTGAGTGCTGATCTGCCGGATGCGGAGATCACCGCCGACATCTGGGACCTGCCCGATCACCTGCGACCGACCCCGATCGTGCTCTTGGTTGATGAGGTCGCCGAGCTCGCCCTCTTCGCCACGAAGGAGGAGGAGAAGCGGCGGGATCGGATCATCACCTCCCTCGTTCGGCTCGCCCAGCTCGGCCGTGCCGCCGGCATCTACCTGGAGATCTGCGGGCAGCGCTTCGGCTCCGAGCTCGGCAAGGGCATCACCATGCTCCGCGCCCAGCTCACCGGCCGGACCGCTCACCGCGTCAACGACGAGACCTCCGCCAACATGGCCTTCGGCGACATCGCCCCGGACGCCGTCCTCGCCACGGTCCAGATCCGCACCGACCGGCCCGGTACCGCCGTCGCCGGCGACTCCTCCGGTGGGTGGGTCCGCATCCGTACTCCCCACCTCACGCTCCGGCGGGCCGTGAACATCGCGAACTCCCACGCTCACCGCACGCCCGAGATCCCCGCGCTGGACGCCTTCCGGCCCGTCCTGCCGCCCCTGGGCAAAGCCGCGGCGCCCTCGACCGTCACGGCTCCTGCGATCGCCTGAATCCCCTCGCTCCACGGCGGCGTGACCGCTTCACGCCAGGTCCTTACCCCACCCATGCCCGAAACCGGAAGGAGGACCCTCCGATGCGTCCCATCCGCCGACCGGACGCCGTCCTCGTACAAGCCGTGATCGCCGGCGCCCTGTCCTTCGCTCACCTCCACGACCTGGCTGCGGCTGCCGGACAGTCCGGTTGGAAGGCTTGGGCCTACCCCGTCTCCGTGGATCTCCTGCTCGTCGCCGCCTGGCATCGGCTGCGGACCTCGCGGGCCGCCGGTGAACCTGCCCGCTCCGCCTGGACGTGGTTCATGGTCGCCCTGACCGCGTCGCTCGGTGCGAACGTCGCCACCGCCGGACTCCTCGACCTCGGCCACGTCCCCGCCTGGCTGCGCATCCTCGTCGCGGGCTGGCCTGCCCTCGCGTTCCTCGGCGGGACCCTTCTTGTCCACTCCCCTGGACATCCGGCGGTCGCCCAGCCTGCCGAACCCGACACGGACTCCGGGCAACTCTCGGCCGTGGAAGCGGTCATCGAGCGGGATGACGTGGTCGAGCCGGAGCCCGAGATCGCCGCCGCCCTGTTCCTCCCCTCTCCGGAGCCGGAGCCAGTCCCGGAGCCCGAACCCGCTCCCGTGGCCGTACCGCCGGCGCTCGTCGCTCACGCCCGGAAGGTCGCCGACGACTACCGCGCCCGCACCGGCTACCCGATCGACACCGACACCCTCCGCGCCCGCCTCGGTGTCCCGCCCCTGATGGCCAACGCCATCGCCGCCCAGCTCGCCTGAAGGGAGACCCTCCTATGGCCGCTCGCGACCACTTCCACTCCGTGATGCGGATCGGTCCAGTGCAGATCGGCACCCACCGTGACCGCCACGGCCGCACCAAGTACGCCGCCGTATGTACGGCCGACGGCTGCGGCTGGTCCGCCGAGTACTCCAGCTCCTCGGCCGCCCAGCTCGCCGCCCGCACCCACCGCTGCAAGCCCCGCTGACCTCGAAGGAAACCCCGTCATGGACGTCCCGCTCTGGCTCGCCCTGATCGTCGTCGGCGGCCTCGGCATCAAGCTCATCCGCCCGCCCTGGTGGCTCGTCGCCGTGATCCTCCTCGGCGGCTACCTCCTCGCCGACAGCGTCCTCGCCCCGCTCATCGACAACACGATCAACAAGTAGGGAGAACCGTCATGTTCCAGCCGCGCATCCCGGTCAACCCGCTTCCGACCAGCCTCGTCACCCCGCTCGTCCAGCCAGCCGTCACCGCCGACATCGCGCCCCACCACACCGTCGACGCGGGGGCCTGCCACCACTACGCCCCGGCCCCTGCTCCGGTCCCGGCACCGTCCTCGGCTCTGCGCCTCACACCGGCTGGTCTGGCTGTGGTCGTCGCCGGCGGCGCTGGTGCCGTCCTGGTCGTGGGCACGGTCCTGGTCTCCATGCTCCTCGCCGTCGCCGTCAGCACCGTCTCGGTCGCCGTGTGCGCCGTCGTCCTGCGCTCGCTCCTCAACGGCCAGCGCCGACAGCGCTAGTCGTCGAACTCGAAGCCCGACGCCTCCGCACGGGCAATGATGTCGCGAACTGCCTCAGGGCTCGTGATGACGGGTTCAAGAGCCGCCTTGAGTCGTGCGAGATCGCTCGGATTCCCGACCGTGCAGAACATGCCAGCCTCGCTGTCGAATTCGAGGTCCTCGGCAATGTCCGGCCAGGCGAACTGCACGAGACCTTCCCAGAAGTACCCGTTCGGCTCGTGCCCGGCAGCGGCTACAGCGGCATCGGCAGCCAAGCCACCGGCATTGAAGGTCAGCGAGTGCTCGCCGTCGAAGTCATGCAGGTTGATCGTCACGGCGTGATCGTCTCACCGCCCTCTGACAGGGCCCCCGATCTCTCGGGGCGCCCGTCCAGTGCCCCACCCACGCCGGTCCGGTACGCCATTCCAGTCACCGCACTAGCCGGCCTCCGGGCGGCTCAACCGCCAAGTCTCCGCCGCCCGGAAGCCCCGCTCCTACCCAGCTCGCAGAACCAGAAGGAAGCACCCCATGATGACCGTCCCAGCCGCCTCGTCGGCGGGATTCGACACTGCCACCCTGGGCGACATGCTCCGGGTCGCCGGATCCCACGACTTCGACCGCTGGAAGGAACAGATCCGCCGAACCGGCGGCTGTTCCCACCCGATCCACCTCCAGGGCTGGACCCTCACCCGGGACAAGACCACCGGCGAGACCCCCCACCGGTACTCCACCGACGCCGAACCGGGCGCCCGGCTCCGGATCGCCTGCGGCAACCGACGGGCCTCCCGCTGCCCCGCCTGCGCCTGGACCTACGCCGGAGACACCTACCACCTCATCCGCGCCGGCCTCGCCGGAGACAGCGCCCGGGACATCCCCGCCTCCGTCCGCGATCACCCCCGCGTGTTCCTGACCCTCACCGCCCCGTCCTTCGGACCGGTCCACAACCGGCCCGGCACCCGGCCCTGCCGCTGCGGGGCCCGCCACGCCGAGGACGACGCCGCCCTCGGCACGCCGCTCGACCCCGAGTCGTACGACTACGCCGCCGCCGTCCTCTTCAACAACCACGCCGGGCAGCTCTGGCAGAGGTTCACGAACCGCCTCCGCCGGGAGATCGCCGCCATAGCCGGCCTCACTCAGAGGGAGCTGAAAGAGGTCGCCCGGATCTCGTACGGGAAGGTCGCCGAGTTCCAGAAGCGGGGCGCCGTCCACTTCCACGCCGTCGTTCGCGTCGACGGCCCGGACGGTCCCGACTCCCCGCCACCGTCGTGGGCGACCACCGAACGCCTCACCGACGCCATCCACGCCGCCGCCACCCACGCATACACGACCGTCACCGTCCCCGCCGCTGGCGACCAGCCGTTACGCCGCCTCCGCTGGGGCACCCAGCTCGACATCCGCCCCGTCAAAGCCTTCGGCGACGGCTCCGACATCACCGAACAGGCCGTCGCCTCGTACATCGCCAAGTACGCCACCAAAGCCGCGGAGACCACCGGCAGCCTCGACCGCCGCATCGGCAACCGTGAGGCCCTGGTCCTCCTCGGCGTCCCCGACCACACCCGCCGCCTCGTCGAAGCCTGCTTCGACCTCGACCCGCTGTACCCGGACCGTCGGCTCCTCGCCTGGGCCCACATGCTCGGCTTCCGCGGCCACTTCTCCACCAAGTCCCGCCAGTACTCCACCACCCTCGGCGAACTCCGCCAGACCCGCGCCGACTACCGCGCCGCCCAGGAGCGCATCGCCCGCGGCCTCGACGACATCGAGCCGGACACCGTCCTTGTCCTCACCTCCTGGTCCTACGTCGGCCAGGGTCACTCCCCCGGCGAGGCCGCCCTCGCCGCCTCGATCGCCCGGGACATCCAGCTCAACCGTGAGACCGCCCGTGAAGCCCTACGCGACCAAATCGCCCTGGAAGGAGCTGCGACATGACCACCGCCACCCCTGAGCTGCTGACCGTGCCGGAGGTCATGGCACGCCTCAAGCTCGGTCGCTCGACCGTCTACGACCTCATCCGGTCCCGCCGCCTGGTCTCCCTCACCATCGGCCGGTCGCGCCGCGTCCCCGCCGACGCCGTCCGGGACTTCATCGACAACCAGATCGAGGAGGCCGCCTGATGGCTATCCAGCGCAAGCGCAACCCCAACGGGGCCGGCACCATCACCCAACGGAAGGACGGCCGCTATCAGGCCGCCGTCTACGTTCTCCAGCCCGACGGCACGACGGCCCGGAAGTTCGCCTACGGCAAGACCTGGGCCGAGTGCGACGCCAAGCGCCGTGCGCTCCTCGACAAAGTCGACAACGGCGTTCCCGTACCCACCCGTTCGATGAAGCTCTCCGAGTGGCTGCCGTACTGGCTCGACAACATCGTCAAGCCTCGCCGCAAGAAGACCACCGCAGCCAAGTACGAGGTGCACATCCGGCTTTACCTCGTCCCGATGATCGGTACCAAGCGGCTGGAATCGCTCAGCGTCGCCGACGTCCGCCGCTTCCTCGTCCAGCTGGAGAAGAAGACCAGCGCCGCCACGGCCAAGGAGTCCCATCGCGTTCTGCGCACCGCCCTCACTGCGGCCTGCCGTGAGGAGCTGGTGAGCCGGAACGTCGCGACGCTCGTCGAGCCGCCTACCGTCGCCGCCCGGGAGCTCTCCCCCTGGTCACTGGACGAGACGCTCGACTTCCTCGCCGCCGCCCGGAAGGACCCGCTGTACGCCGCCTTCGTGTTGGCCATCGCCCTCGGCTTCCGCCGCGGAGAGGTCGTCGGCCTCCGCTGGGAGAACGTCGACCTCGACAAGCGGGAGATCCGGGTCAGGACTCAGCGGCAGCGGGTCGCCGGGGAGGTGTACGAGGACGACCCCAAGGGCCGCCGGCGCAAGCAGACGCTTCCACTCCCCGCCATCTGCGTCGCTCCCCTGCGGTGGCAGCGACTCAAGCAGGCTGCTGCCCGCGAGCGTGCTGGAGAGAAGTGGACGGAGACCGGGTACGTCTTCACCACCCGCACCGGCCAGCCCATCGAGCCGCGCAACCTCTACCGCTCGTTCACCCGAGTCGCGAAGAACGCCGGCCTCCGCGTCGTCCGGCTCCACGATGCCCGGCACGGTACGGCGACGCTCCTCACCGCCGCCGGCGTTCCGCCCCGCGTCGTGATGGAGATCCTCGGTCACAGCCAGATCGCCGTGACGATGAACGTCTACACCCACGTCGTCCAGGACACGCAGCGCGAGGCCGTGAGTCACATGGATCGGCTGCTCAGGAGCCGTCCCCGGCCGTAGGACCTTCGAGGTCACTGCGCCGGCTCGGCTGATCGGCTACCCAGCGGAGGACGGTGTCACGGACCTCCGTCTGGGAAGTCGATCGCGTCCGCTGACGCTCACCGGTCGTATCCGCTTGGTGTTCCACCTCGTAGGTGGCGTCCTCAGCAAGCAGGACCTGGAGGGAGAAGTCGCCTTCATCCTGGTCGGTCAGTCGCTGGAGAACCAGGTACTGCCGCTCCCCCAGCCCGGCAAGCATCGCCTCGACGGCAGCGGCATCAGGGTCGTACGTCATCTGTCCGTCGTCGGTCAGCGCGACGAGCCTGACGGGCCTGAGGCCCCTCCTTCGCCGTCCCTCCTGGGTCCACTGCCTCTCCTGGGCGGTCAGGAGAGACGGCGGAACCGGGGGGCCGTCGGGGTTTTACACGGCTATCGGGTCGTCCGGGTCGGACCATGAGCCCACCGTCCGCAGGCGGTACACGTGGACACCGCCCTCTGACAACGGAACCGACAGCGTGGCCGGCGCGGGCGGGCCGGGGATGCAGCGGCCCACGTCCTCCCCGTACGGACCGCCGTGGAAGACGGCGTGCATCCAGCCTTTCGGCGGTCTCCCGGTCGTGTCGAAGACGTCCTCCACCGCTCCCCCTCGTGGAGTCCCGGTCCTGGAACCCCAGCCACAGTGACCATGGACGTTGATGTCAGAAACAGATGTCAAAGGCCCCTCGCCATGATCGGCGAGGGGCCTTTGTGCTGGTGGGCGCGGACGGTTTCGAACCGCCGACATCTGCTTTGTAAGAGCAGCGCTCTACCCCTGAGCTACGCACCCGTGGAGTGAGGCAACAGCGTACATGGCGGGGCGGTGGGGGTCGCAAACGGCTCGGGGTGGGGGGCGGGGGGTGAATCGGGGGGCGGGTGGGAGAATGGAGCGGCGGGACGGGACGGGGAGAGGGGCGACGTGAGGGCGAGCGAGGGCAGGGCGGGCGGGATCCGTGCGGTGCTCCGGGTGTCGCTCGCGTTGCCGTTGCTGGTCGGGGTGCTGGTGCCGCAGGCCTTCGCCGGGGGCGGGGGCGGCGGGCGGCGCTGGTTCGGGGGGCGGGACGAGAGCCGGCGGGCCGAGGCGCAGGCGGCGAAGGACGCCGCGGCGGCCGCGTTCTACGAGCTGGACACCGCGCAGCGCGGGCTGCGGATCTCCATCGAGACGATCAGCGCCGTGGACGACTCCGCGGACGCCCGCCGGGCCGTCGACGGCTTCGCGGCGCTCGGGCGGCGGATCGACGAGGTCAGCCACACGTACATCACCGCCGTCGACGCCCATGACCTCGACCGGGTCGAGCTGGACGCGGCGACCGCCGGGCGGGCCCGGAGCGAGCTGGAGCGGGCCAAGGACGAGCTCGTACGGGTCAAGGGGGAGCTGGACCGGTTCGAGCAGGGGCTCGCGCCGCTGCTGGAGCGGGCCGAGACGCAGCTCGCCCGGCTCGCGCCCGCCGTGGAGCGGGCGCGGCAGGCGCTCCGGAACGCGAGCACCGCTCTCGACGCGGTCCGCGAGGCCGGGTTCCGGGCCGACGACCTGGCCGCCCGGCTGGCCCGCCTCGGCCCCGAGCTGACCCTGCTCAACGAGGGCGCCGGGCGGCACGGCGTCACCCAGACCCTGCAGCGCGCGGACACCGTGCTGCGCGAGGCCGAGGCCGTGCGCGCCGAGGCCGAGCGGGTGCCCGAGCGGGCCGCCGAGATCGACAAGCGGCTGGTCTCGCTCCGTACCCGCGCGCAGGCGCTCGCGACCCGCGCCGCCGGGGTCGAGCCCGTCCTGTCGGAGCTGCGCCGCCGCTTCTCCGTCGCCTGCTGGCAGGACCTGCAGCACGTGCCGGAGCAGGCCGCCGCCGCCTCGCGGCAGGCCGAGGAGCGGCTCGCGGAGGCCGCGCGGGCGCGCGCCGAGCAGCGCTGGCCCGACGCGACCTCGCTGCTGTCCACCGCCCGCGCCCTGCTCAACACCGCCGACGAGGGCGTCTCGGCCGCCGGTGACCGGCTGCGCCGGCTGAACGCCGTCGCCAAGGACCCGCAGGCCGAGATCGAGCGGGCCCGTTTCGCCGTACGGGACGCCCAGCGGCTCGCGATGGCGGGGCGCACCACCCCCGAGCCCCGGCACGCCGGCCCGCTCGACGAGGCCGTGGGCCGGATCGACCGCGCCGTGGCCGGGCTCGACAGCGGGCGGCACCCCGACTACTGGGCCTTCCTCACCGAGCTGGAGGCGATCCGCGAGACCGCCGGGCAGGTCGTCGAGCGGATTCGCGAGGAGCGCGGCAAGCCGTGAGCGGCACGCCGTAACCTGGGGCCATGCCCCGTTACGAGTACCGCTGCCGCACCTGCGACGACACCTTCGAGCTCAGCCGCCCCATGGCCGAGTCCGGCGACCCCGCCGCCTGCCCCGCGGGACATGACGACACCGTGAAGCTGCTCTCGGCCGTCGCCGTGGGCGGCACGGCCGCCGCCGCTCCGTCCCGGGCCTCCGCCGGTGGTGGTGGCGGTGGCGGGTGCTGCGGCGGAGGCTGCTGCGGCTGACCGGCGCCCCGCCCCCGCCCTCCCCGGCCCGAGCACCCACCCGCGAGCCCCTAGCTGTCCAGGTACCTCAGCACCGCCAGCACCCGCTTGCTGTAGCCCTCGCCGCGGCCGGTCAGTTCCAGTTTGTCGAAGATCGCGTTGATGTGTTTCTCCACCGCGCTCTGCGAGACGTGCAGCCGGGCCGCCAACGCCGCGTTCGTGTGGCCCTGGGCCATCGCCGCCAGGACCTCGGCCTCCCGGGGGGTGAGGCGGGACAGCGGGTCGGTGTGGGTGGAGCGGGCCAGGAGGCGGCGGACGACCTCCGGGTCGAAGGCGGTGCGGCCACGGCCCACCCGGTCCAGGGCGTCAAGGAAGTCGTCGACCTGGGCCACCCGGTCCTTCAGCAGATAGCCCACGCCGCCGGGCCCGCTGCCGTCGGTGAGCAGTTCGGTGGCGTAGCGCTTCTCCACGTACTGCGAGAGCACGAGGACGCCCGTGGCCGGGAACCGTTCCCGGATCTCCAGGGCGGCGCGCAGGCCCTCGTCGGTGTGGGTCGGGGGCATCCGGACGTCGGCGACGACCACCTCCGGCGGCTCGGCGGCGACGGCCGCGAGGAGTTCGACGCCGGTGCCGACGGCGGCCCGCACCTCGTGGCCCTCCTCGGCGAGCAGCCGTACGAGCCCCTCGCGCAGCAGGGTGGAGTCCTCGGCCAGCATCACGCGCACGGCAGCCGCGCTCCGATCTCCGTCGGCCCGCCGGGCGGGCTGTCCACGGTGAGGCGCCCGTCGAGGGCGGCGACCCGGCTGGCGAGGCCGGACAGGCCGCCGCCTCCCGGGTCCGCGCCGCCGGGGCCGTCGTCCCGTACCCGGATCTCCAACTGCCCTTCCTCCCAGTTCACTCGTACGTCCACGGCGCTCGCCCCCGGGGCGTGCTTGACCACGTTCGTGACGGCCTCCGAGACCACGAAGTAGGCCGCTGTCTCCACCGGTTGGGGCAGCGGCCGGGGCACCTCGTAGGCCAGGCGCACCGGCAGCGGGGCGCGTTCGGCGACCGCTTCGAGGGCGGTGCGCAGGTCGGCCCGGTCGAGGACCGTCGGGTGCACGCGCCAGGCCACCTCGCGGAGTTCGGCGAGGGCGAGGCGGGCTTCCTCGTGGGCCTGGAGCAGCAGTTCGGCGGCCCGTTCGGGGTCGCGGCCGCGGCGGGCCCGGCCGATGAGCAGGCCGAGGGCGACGAGCCGCTGCTGGACGCCGTCGTGCAGGTCGCGCTCGATGCGGCGGCGCTCCTCGTGGACGGCCTCCATGATCGCGGCCCGGCTGGCGGCGAGTTCGGCGATCCGCGCCTCCAACGCGTCGGTGTGGCTGGGCCCGAGCATCCGCAGCGCCAACTCGGCCTCCATCCGGGCGACTTGGCCCATGCCCTGGAGCGCGAGGAAGAGCAGGAGCAGTCCGCCGAGGCCGCCGAGCACCACCATGAGCGGTTCGCGCAGATCGACGAACAGCCAGCCGGCGAGGGCGAAGAGGAGGTACGCGAGGCCGACCGCCGCGCAGCCGAGGACCACCCCGCCGAGCAGCCCGAGCGGCCAGCGCGCGGTGACGTACGCGAGGGTGCGGGCCGGCCCGTACGGCGGGAGGCGGACGGCGAGCAGGCGGTCCAGGCGCCGCCGCTCGATCCGCACGAAGCCTTCGGCGGCCCGTGTCGCCGCGCGCCGCCCGGCCGGGCGGGCCGCGAGCGGCAGCAGCAGGAGGCCCACGGCGGCCTCCAGCGGCACGAGGGCGGCGCCGAGGGCGAGCGCGAGGGCGGTCCGGCCGGTCTCCTTCATGATCGTCCACGCTAGCGCGCCGCTCCGCCCGGCACCCTGCGGAAAACCGCACCACTCCGTGTGGCCCGCACCATCCTCCGCCGACCTGCGGGTTTCTAGCGTCGACGGCATGGAGACCTGGATCAACAGCCTCATGGACAGCCTCGGCGCGCCCGGCGCGGGCCTCGCCGTCGCCCTGGAGAACCTCTTCCCGCCCATTCCGAGCGAGGTGATCCTGCCGCTCGCCGGCTTCGCCGCCTCGACGGGGCGCCTCGACCTGCTCGCCGCGCTGCTGTGGACCACGGCCGGTTCGGTGCTCGGCGCGCTCGCGCTGTACGGGGCGGGCGCGCTGTTCGGCCGGGAGCGGGTGCTCGCGGTCGCCGCGCGGCTGCCGCTGGTGAAGGTCGCGGACGTCGAGCGGACGGAGGCGTGGTTCGCCCGGCACGGCACCAAGGCGGTGCTGTTCGGGCGGATGGTGCCGATCTTCCGCAGCCTGATCTCGGTGCCGGCCGGGGTGGAGCGGATGCGGCTGCCGGTCTTCCTGGCCCTGACGACCCTGGGCAGCGCGCTGTGGAACACCGCCTTCGTCCTCGCCGGGTACGTCCTGGGCGAGAACTGGGAGCAGGTCACCGGCTATGTGTCGGTGTACTCGAAGGCGGTGCTCGGCGTGGCCGCCGCGGCCGTGGCGCTCTTCGTCGCCGTCCGGCTGCGGCGGGCGGTCAGGCCGGGTCGGGGAGCGCGGCGGGCGGGGACCCGGGAGACGGAGGGACGGCGGACGGGGGCGCGGGAGACGGAGGGTCGGCGGACGGGGGCGCGGGTACGGGCGCGGGCGCGCCGTTGACCGCCGGTACGGCGTCGACCGGCAGTGCGGCGTCGACCGCCGGCGCGCCGTCGACCGGCAGTGCGGCGTCGACCGCCAGTGCGCCGTCGACCGGCAGTGCGCCGTTGACCGCCGGTACGGCGCCTTCCCCTGCGGGCATCGCCTCGTGGCCTCCCGTGTGCTCCCGGGCCGCCGCCCGGAAGGCGCGCACGATCCGCTCGCCCGCGGTGACGCCGCGCGCGGGCAGTGCGGTGACGTGCGGCGCGGTCCACTCGGTGTCGGCGAGCTCGCCGTGGCCCGGGCGCCAGCCGCGGTCCGCGGCGAGCAGCAGGTCGGCGTCGAGCAGGGAGTCGCCGGCGGCCAGGGTGAGGGTGGCGCCGGTGCGGCGGGCGACCTCGCGCACGGCCGCGCTCTTGGTGAGCGGCCGGGGCACCGCGTACACCTTGCGGCCCTGGAGCGAGACGGTCCAGCCGCGTTCGCCCGCCCAGGCGGTGAAGCGGTCGAGCCAGTCCTGCGGGAGGCGTTCGCGCTCGACGACGAGGTAGGCGAACAGGTCCTCGGCGACGCGGTGCTTGCGCACCCAGGACAGGTCGGTGGTGGCGGTGAGGTAGGCGCGGACCTCGGAGAGCGGTGCGCAGGCCTCGGCGACCCGGCGCAGCACGCCGGCGTGCCAGTCGGGGTCGGAGACGCCGTCGACGAGCAGGTGCCCGCCGTTGGCGCAGATGGCGTACTTCGGCGCGGGCGCGTCGCCGAGCAGCCGGATCCGCTGGTACTGCTTGCGGGTGCGGGTGGTGGTCGGCACGAAGACCGTCTCTGCGGCGAGCGCGCGCAGTTCGGCGGCGGCGCGCTCGGTGACGTACGAGAGCGGCTTGGACTCGTGGACCTCTACGCACAGCAGGCGGGGGGCCTGCGGGTCGGGCATGCCGAGGGCGAGGGCGCCGCTGGAGTAGATGAGGGTGCGGTCGAGGTCGCTGGCGACGAGGACGGTGGCGTTCGAGCCCACCGGCGCGCCGACGGCGACGGGGGCGGGGGCCTGGGCGGAGGCGGGGGCGCTCACTGGGACACCACCGCCTTGCCGTCGGCGCCGGTGGCGCCCCGGGTGAACCGGGGGTGGATCAGTCCGACGCAGCTGTACGGCAGGTCGTCGACCTCCTCGACGGGCACCCCTCGCTGTTCGGCGAGCAGCCGGACGTGCGCGAGGTCGGCGCCCGCGCCCCGCTGGGCGAGGATCTTCCAGGGCACCCGGCGCAGCAGCACCCGGGTGGTCTCGCCGACGCCGGGCTTGACCAGGTTCACGTCGTGGATGCCGTACTCCTCGCTGATCCGCTCCACGGCCGCCCAGCCCTCCCAGGTGGGGGTGCGGTCGGCGGAGAGGAGCTCCTTGACCTCGGAGTCGACGGCGTCGGCCACCTCGTCGAAGCGGGCGGTGACGGTGTCGAGGAAGGCGTTGGACACGTCGGCGCCGGCGAGCTCGCGGTAGAACTTGGCGCCGTGGAAGTCGTGCGGGCCGACCAGGTCGGCGCGCAGCACGGTGCGCGAGATCAGGCCGGAGACGGTGGAGTTGAGGCAGGCGGAGGGGATGAGGAAGTCCTCGCGGGTGCCGTAGGTGCGCACGCAGGAGCCGGGGTCGGCGAGCACCGCGATCTCCGGTACGAAGCCGTCGAACTCCCCCAGGGCCTGGGCGAGTTCGCGGGTGATGGCGCCCTTGCCGGTCCAGCCGTCGACGAAGACGACGTCGGCCGGGTCGTGGTGCTCGGCGAGCCAGCGCAGCGCGTTGGCGTCGATGCCGCGGCCGCGGACGATGGAGACGGCGTAGTGCGGGAGGTCCACGCCGTGCCGGTGGCGCGCCCAGCGGCGCATCAGGACGCCGACGGGGGTGCCGGCGCGAGCGAGCGAGACGAGGACGGGGCGCGGGCCCCGCTCGGCCAGGACGGTCTCGGTGACGGTGCCGACGGCGCGGGCGATCCGGGCGGCGGAGGCGTCGAGGGCGGAGGCGTACAGCCGCTGGTAGTGCTCGCTCGGCTGGTACTCGACGGGCAGCGACTCCGCGTAGTGCGCGCCGCCGCTCTGGATGGCCTCCTCGCGCTCCTCGGTCGGAGCCTCGAGCTCCACGTCCGAGAGGTCCTGGAGCAGCCAGCCGACCTCTTCCGGCGCGTAGGAGGAGAAGGCGGGGCCGCGGAGGGGCTCGGGCAGCATGGAGCTCCTTTCGGGAGCTTCGGGAGCTTCGGGGGTGGTGGCCGGGGCCTGGGCGGTGGCCGGGGTCTGGGCCGGGGCCGGGGCCGGCAGCGTGGCCGGCGTCGGGTTGCGCGGGACGTACGAGGGGACGACCGCGAGCACGACGTGCGGGATGTGCGCGGCGAGCCGGTCGAGGAGTCCGCCGGGCGCGTGCAGGGCCGGGGTGTCGGCGACGGAGTCGACGACGGCGACGACCGCGTCGAAGCCGCCGCCCGCGACGTTGTAGGCGTAGCGCTCGCCGGGGCCGTCGGCGGGCTCGTCGTGCGCGGGGAAGACCAGCCGGGTGCGTATCGCGTAGCCGGGGTCGTCGACGGCGAGGACGGGCGAGCGGGTGGTGGTCGAGTAGCGGACGTCGGTGCCGGCCCGCTCCAGGGCGAGCGCGAGCCGCAGCGGCGCGTACATCAGCTCCTCGAAGCCGAGGACCAGGACGCGCCGGGCGTCGCCGAGGGCCGCGGACAGGCGCGCGGCCATGCCCGGCAGGGCCGCGTCCAGCGCCGCCGCGTGAGCGGGGGTGAAGCCGTGCCGCCCGCCGTCGGGCAGGCCCTCGGGCCAGCCGAGGTCGACCCGTACGGGCGTGGGCGCGGGACCCGTACGGGGCCCCCCGGGCTGCTGGGGGACGGACCCGGACGCGGCCCCGGACCAGGACGCGGCGCCCGCCCCCGCCCCTGACCCGGACCCGGACGCGGCCCCCGCCCCCGCCCCGGACCCGGAACCAGACCCGGACCCGGACCCCGCGCCGGCGACGGCCGCCGTCTCGTGAGCCGTGACCAGGGCCTGGCCCTTCTCCAGGACGCCGTCGGGCAGGCGTACGGTGCCGGTGGCGCCGGCCACCAGGTCGATGCGGGCGCCGATCTCGTGGCCGAAGGACTCCAGGCGGCCCAGGTCGGCCGCGGAGCGCATGTCGACGAGGGCGACGATCACGTACCGCTCGCGCGGGTGGCGCGCGTGGAGGTCGCGGATGGTGTTGAGGACCGTGTTGCCGGTGGAGAACTCGTCGTCGACCAGGACGAGCGGGCCGGGTGTGGCGAGGAGCCGCGGGTCCTCGGGCAGCAGCAGGTGGGAGGTGGCGTGGGAGTGGGACTCCTCGAAGCCGCCGGCGGCGGCGACGCCCGCGACGGGGCGCCGGGTGGAGTGCAGGTACGGCGCGGAGCCGAGGCCGTCGGCGACGGAGTGGCCGAGGCCGGTGGCGGTCTCGGCGTAGCCGAGGACCAGGCTGCGGGCGGCCTCCTCGGGGCCGAGCAGCTCGCGGACCCGCCGGCCGAGGGCGTGGCCGTGGCCGTGGACGACGCCGGGGCGCTGCGGCACGTGCTTGCCCAGCACGTTGGAGACCAGCAGGTGGGCCCGCTTGGGGTTGCGGCGCAGCGCCAGGCCCAGCAGGTCGGGCAGCTGATCGTCGCCCTTCAGTTCGACGCCCAGTCGCTCGGCGACCCAGGTTCCGCTCCACACCACGTCGTTGTCGTCCCTTCGTCGGCGGTCGGTCCGGCCGCCGGTCAGCCGGCCAGTCCGGCGGTGAGCAGCTCCACGAAGCCGACGTCCTCGCGGGCCACGCCGAAGACCTCGGCGCGCCGCAGGGTCCGCTCGGCCCACGCGCGGTGGGGCTTCACCTCGTTCATCTTGTTCGTGTACGCGGAGCGGAGCACCCCGCCACCGCCGCGTTCCGGCCGCAGGATGTCCTGGGCGTCGCTGAACTCCTCGTGGGTGACCACGGAGAGGGCGTGCACCGGCACCACGTGGGTGGGGTGGATGCAGGTCTTGCCGAGCAGGCCGTTGGCGCGGTCGAGTTCGATCTCGCGCAGCAGTCCGTCGAGGTCGTGCTGGATGAGCGCGGTGCGCAGGTCCTCGGCGCGGCCCTCCAGGAAGGGGCTGCGGCGCAGCTGTGGCTTGAACATGCGCTCGCCGGGGCGGAAGTACTCCCAGACGGGGCCGGTGATGGTGAAGCCGGTGCCGTCGCAGCGGCCGAGGACGTTGACGACGTCGCCGATGACGGCGGCGACGATCTGCACGTCGTAGGCGGTCATGTCGGGCGAGCGGCGCAGCCCGTAGGGGGAGCAGAAGTCGGTGACGCCGAGGCGGAGGGCGAGGATCCGCTCGCGGTACTTGTCGGTGAGGGCGGCGATGCCGGCCAGGGTCTCGGCGCGGGTCTCCAGGCGGAGCAGTTCGGGGGACTCCAGGACGGGCATGGCGAAGAGGCGGCGGCCGCAGGCGCGCTCGGCTGCGTCGAGGGCTTCGAGGAAGGGGCGGCCGCTGGTCTCGGTGAACTTGGGCAGTACGAATCCGGACAGCAGCCGGACCGTTTCGCCGAGCCGGGAGACCAGGTCGGTGATCTGCTGGGGCTCGCGGACCCGGATGAAGAGCAGGGGCAGTCCGGCGGCGCCCTCGGCGGCTCCGTCGGTGTCCCCGGCGCCCTCGGCTCCCGCAGCCCCCTCGGCGAGCCCGGCGAGCTCGGCGAACTGGCGCACGAGGTTGGCCTCGCCGGCCTCGACCTCGGCGTCGTCGATCGAATCCTCCAGGCAGAGCACCATGGAGACGACGCCGCGGGCGGCCTGCTTGCGCACGTCGGCGGCGAGCCGGGGGCGGGTGGCGGGGCTGTAGAGGGTGGCGCCGAGCGCGGTGGCGAGCGTGGGCGCGGCGGAGTCCGCGGTGAAGGCGGCGGGCTCCCGGTGGAACAGCGCGGCCCGCGCGGCGGCCGGGATGTGCCCGAAATGACGCATTGTTCTCCCCCGACTGCCTGGACGGCCCTGACGACATGTGGCCGGTAATAGTACGTAGGCAAGGGTGTCCATAGTTCCCCACGTGCGTGAAGTTCAGGTAACTCGTCCGCTTCCGGCCCCCCGCGTTGTCCTGGGGGCGGGCGTGCAGGGAAGATGACGGGCATGACGCACGCGATGCTGAAGGGCTCCAACGTCCCTCTCGACACCGCGGCCGTACGGGCCGTGCTCCGCTGGACACCGGGTCCAGGGGTGCCCGACGTGGACGCCTCGGCCCTGCTGCTCGGCGCGGACGGGCGTGTGCGTTCGGACGAGGACTTCGTCTTCTACAACCAGCCCCGGCACCCCTCGGGGCTGGTCCGCCGGCTGGCCAAGAAGCGTGGTCCGGAGGGCCTGACGGACACCGTGGAGGCCGATCTGGGCGCCCTGGAGGCCTCGGTCGACCAGGTGGTGATCGCCGCGTCCTCGGACGGCGGTTCCTTCCGGGCCGTGTCCGATCTGCGGATCCTGCTGTACGACGCGGCGCCCGGCGCGGCGGGCGGTGAGCCGCTCGCGGTGTTCGACGTGTC
Source organism: Streptomyces sp. NPDC053541 (assembly GCF_044544705.1). Lineage (NCBI taxonomy): Bacteria > Bacillati > Actinomycetota > Actinomycetes > Kitasatosporales > Streptomycetaceae > Streptomyces > Streptomyces sp. NPDC053541. The sequence continues at coordinate 256,947 of NZ_JBITXM010000012.1, read as the reverse complement.
GGCGGAGACCGGCGAGGAGACCGCGATCATCTGCGGCGAGCTGTACCGGCGCGGCGAGGGCTGGAAGTTCCGGGCGGTCGGGCAGGGCTATCCGACCGGTCTGGTCGGCCTCGCGACGGACTTCGGCGTCTCGGTCGACGACGGGGCCGAGGACGGCCCGGCCGGGGGCGGGGCCGCGGAGGCCGGCACGTCGGCCCCGGCGCACGACCCGGACGCGACGATGGTGCACCCGCCGGTCGACACGGGCGCGAGCACCGCGGGCGCCGCGGGCACCGCGACGGCCCCGCCGCCGCCCACCGCGCCCCCGGTCGTGCCGCCGCAGCCCGCCGCTCCCCCGGGGCCCGCGTACGGCTACCCGCAGCCGGTCGGCGCCCCGCTGCCGGCCCCGGCGTACGGCTATCCGCACGCGGCGCCCGAGTTCCGGATGCCGCCGATGGGCCCGCAGTTCGTCGGGCGCTGAGCCGGCGGGCCGGCCGCGGCGCCGGGCCGGCCGCGGCCGTCGCGTCAGGCCGCGTCAGGTCTTGGACTTGTCGCCGCGGCCCCACTGCAGGCCCCAGCCGTACAGCCGGTCCAGCTCGGCCTGGAAGCCGTACACGAAGCGCACCTCGCGCCGCACCACCAGCTCGCCCTTGGTGTTCTCCAGGCTGAAGATCGCGCAGGACCGGGCCTGCGGGGCGTGCTCGTCCAGCTCGATCTCGATGCGCGGGCCGTTGCTCGGGTAGAGCGTGGCCTTGGCGTGCGTGCGGTCGAAGGCCGGCGTCTGGTCGTAGATGTAGACGAAGAACAGCAGGCGCTTGATCTCGTCGCGGTGGTCGAGGTTGACGAAGATCGTCTCACCGGACGGGGCGCCGAACCGGTCGTCGCCGCTGAGCTTCACGTACGGCGGCTCGTTCAGCTCGCCGAAGAAGCCGCCGAGCGGCTGGACCACGCCCTTGCTGCCGTCGGCCAGCTCGTAGAGGCAGCCAAGGTCCAGGTCGACGTTGACCATGCCCTGGGTGTGCGCCTGCACCTCCTCGGGCTTGAAGAGCCGCAGCGGGTGCCGCAGCAGGCTGCTGGAGCCGCGGGGGCGGGCCTCGATGTCGGAGCTGCGCATCCGCCAGGAGAGGTTGACCCGGAGGTTGCCGGTGGCGGCGCCCTGCTGGGTGAGGGAGACGCTGGGGCGGCGGCGGGTCAGGTCGATCGAGCCGGTGGCGGATCCGCCCGCGTCGAACGGGTCCCCCCGGCCCGGAAAGAGATTGTCGAAGAAGCCCACGGCTCCGCACCCCCCACACTCGGTCCACCTCGGTCCACCCGGCCCGTGCGCGCACACGCCGACGGGGCGGCCGGGTGCTCCCGGCCGCCCCGCAGTGAAGCGTTCCTCATTGTCGGGGGTGTCACACCCCGGACGGCACCTCGGTCTTGTCGTCCGAGGAGTCGGCACCGCCGCCGGCGGCCGCGAGGGCCTTGTTGCGGCGCACCGAGGACCAGAAGGACCAGGCGATGAGGGCGACGCCGATGCCGCCGGTGACGATCTCGGGGATCTCGTACTGGATGGTGATCATGAGGACCACGGCCAGGGCGCCGATCGCGTAGTGGGCGCCGTGCTCCAGGTAGACGTAGTCGTCGAGGGTGCCCTGGCGGACCAGGTAGACGGTCAGGGACCGCACGTACATGGCGCCGACGCCGAGGCCGAGGGCCATCAGGACGATGTCGTTGGTGATGGCGAAGGCGCCGATGACGCCGTCGAAGGAGAAGGAGGCGTCGAGGACCTCCAGGTAGAGGAACATGAAGAAGGCGGCCTTGCCGGCGAGCTGCACGGCGGAGACCTTCTTGCCGGTGCGCTTGGCCTCCTCCTCGGCCTCGTGCTCGCGCTCCTCTTCCTCCTCCAGCTTGTTCTCGAAGTAGCCGGAGAGACCGCCGACGACGAGGTACGTGATGAGGCCGGCGATGCCGGAGATGAGCACCGTCTGCGCCTTGTCGACGTGGGCGCCGCCGTGCTGGTGGGCGTGGGTCGCGAAGGTCATCGAGGTGATGAGCAGGACGATCAGCGCGATGCAGACCGACAGCATGTCGACCTTGCCGAGCTTGGCGAGCGGGCGCTCGATCCAGCGCAGCCACTGGATGTCACGGTCCTCGAAGATGAAGTCGAGGAAGATCATCAGCAGGAACATGCCACCGAAGGCGGCGATCGACGGGTGCGCGTCGGTCACCAGTTCCTGATAGCGGTCGGCGTCGTTGAGCGCGAGGTCGACGGCCTCGATCGGACCGATCTTGGCGCTGACCGCGACGATCACGACGGGGAAGACCAGGCGCATGCCGAACACGGCGATGAGCACGCCGATGGTGAGGAAGATCTTCTGCCAGAAGGCATTCATCTTCTTCAGGATTCCGGCGTTGACCACCGCGTTGTCGAACGAGAGCGAGATCTCGAGGATGCAGAGGATGGCGACGACTCCGAAAGCCTCCCACCCCCCGTAGAGCACCGCGGCGACCAGGCCGAGGGCGGTGATCGCGAACGACCAGCCGAAGGTTTTCAGAACCACTGTCTACCCCATCGTGATATTTACGCGGCTTTACGAAACGTTGACCCCGAAGTCTAGAGCGATGCCCCGCAGGCCGGACGCGTACCCCTGTCCGACCGCCCGGAACTTCCATTCGCCGTTGTAGCGGTACAGCTCGCCGAAGATCATCGCGGTCTCGGAGGAGGCGTCCTCGGAGAGGTCGTACCGCGCGAGTTCCTGTCCGTCTGCCTGGTTCACCACCCGGATGAAGGCATTGCTGACCTGGCCGAAGGTCTGGCCGCGATTGTCCGCCTCGTGAATGGAGACCGGAAAGATGATCTTGTCGCAGTGGGCCGGGACCTTGGTGAGGTCGACGATCAGGGACTCGTCGTCGCCCTCGCCCTCGCCCTCGCCGGTCAGGTTGTCACCGGTGTGCTCGACGGAGCCCTCGGGGCTCTTGAGGTTGTTGTAGAAGACGAAGTACTCGTCGCCGAGCACCCGCCCCGACTGGCACAGCAGGGCGCTGGCGTCCAGGTCGAACGGGGCTCCGGTGGTGGAGCGCGCGTCCCAGCCGAGACCCACGAGCACCTGGGTGAGGTTGGGTGCGGCCTTGGAGAGGGAGACATTGCCTCCCTTGGCGAGCGTGACGCCCATGACGGTGGTTCCTCCCCGGTCAGGTGTTTCTCTCCACTGGCTCTACAGGCACGTCCGGCGCCGCACGAGTGTGCGGCGCCGGACGGTGTCGGGTGCGCGGCTCAGACGTTGACGCCGAAGTCCTGCGCGATGCCGCGCAGGCCGGAGGCGTAGCCCTGGCCGACGGCGCGGAACTTCCACTCGGCGCCGTTGCGGTACAGCTCGCCGAAGACCATGGCGGTCTCGGTCGAGGCGTCCTCCGAGAGGTCGTAGCGGGCGATCTCGGCGCCGCCGGCCTGGTTGACGACGCGGATGAACGCGTTGCGCACCTGGCCGAAGGACTGCTGGCGGTTCTCGGCGTCGTAGATGGACACCGGGAAGACGATCTTGGCGACATCGGCCGGGACCGCGGCCAGGTTGACCTTGACCTGCTCGTCGTCGCCCTCGCCCTCACCGGTGAGGTTGTCACCGGTGTGCTCGACGGAGCCGTCCGCGCTCTTCAGGTTGTTGAAGAAGACGAAGTCCTGGTCGTTGCGGACCTTGCCCGCCTCGTTCACCAGGATGGCGCTGGCGTCGAGGTCGAAGTCCGTACCGGTGGTGGTGCGGACGTCCCAGCCCAGACCGACGGTGACGGCGGTCAGGCCAGGGGCCTCCTTGGTCAGCGAGACGTTGCCGCCCTTGCTGAGGCTGACTCCCACGAGTCCCTCCATTGGTTTCCAGGGGCAGCGCCCCCAGTCGTGCGTTGGCATCGGATCAACGTCTGGATCCTAGTGACGGGTTCCCAGTCGAAACAGACGTTTCGCCCGAGTGTTGGCCCGGGAGCCCCCGGGAGGCCGCTTCCGGCCGCCCGCGGGACCGTCAGAGGGCGGCGAGGGCCTTGGCGCACTCGTCGATGTCGCGGGCGTCCGGCAGGGCGTTGACGACGGACCAGCGGACCGTGCCGGTGCGGTCGACGAGGAAGGTGCCGCGCACCGCGCAGCCCTTGGCCTCGTCGAAGACGCCGTAGGCCCGGGAGACCTCGCCGTGCGGCCAGAAGTCGGAGAGCAGCGGGAACTCCAGGTCCTCCTGCTCGCCGAAGACGCGCAGGGTGTGGATGGAGTCGTTGGAGACGGCGAGCAGCTGGACGTCCTCGTTGACGAACTCGTCGGCGCGGTCGCGCAGCGCGCGCAGCTCGCCGGTGCACACGCCGGTGAAGGCGAAGGGGTAGAAGAACAGGACCACGTTGCGGCCCTCGCCGGGCGCGCCGGCGAAGTCGGAGAGCCGCACGGTGCGGCCGTGGTTGTCCTTCAGCTCGAAGTCGGGGGCCTGTGCGCCGATCTCGATCGCCATCCCGTACGCATCCCTTCGCCGGTGGGCCGGCCCTTGGGCCGAAACGGTGAAACCCACCCTAAGGGTGCGGGGTCCGGGGACGCGCGGAGCCCCCGCCGGAAGGGACCGGCGGGGGCTCCGCGCAGCGTTCGGGGGGTGATCAGCGCTTCGGGGTGCCGAGTCGGGTGCCGACCCAGTCCTTGGCGACGCTGATGCTCTTGGTCTGGGAGAGACCAGCGGTCTGCGCGGCATCGTTGATGTCGCTCGGCTCGATGTAGCCGTCGCGGCCCGTCTTCGGGGTCAGCAGCCAGACGTTGCCGCCGTCCTCCAGAAGACCGATCGCGTCCACCAGGGCGTCGGTGAGGTCACCGTCCTCGTCGCGGAACCACAGCAGCACGACGTCGGCGACGTCGTCGTAGTCCTCGTCCACGAGATCCTGGCCGATCAGGGACTCGATGCCTTCACGGAGATCGAAGTCGACGTCGTCGTCGTAGCCGATCTCCTGGACCACCTGTCCGGGCTCGAACCCCAGCCTCGCTGCCGGGTTGGTCCGCTCCTCCGCGTGGTCCGCGGTCGCGCTCACGGCTTGCCTCCTGCTCATGTATCGGAAAATGCCTCGCCACGCGCGGGCGCGCGGCGCTGGCCGTAGTCCACACGTGCCGGGGCGGATCGCGCAAGTACCCGGCCGATGAGACCGCCGAAACGGTGACGTTTGGGGCCGTCTCGCCGCAACTTCCGGCGAACGCCCGTCGCGCTCCGTGACGATTCCCGCACTCTTCGCCCCGCATTGTGTGTCTCTGAGGCTTCAGTCTGCCGAACGTACTGCCGGAACGCATGCGCGGGATGGGCGTAAGGTTGCGATTTGACCGGACCGGGACCGCCACCGGCGGGCCCGGGGCGCCCCGCGAGGGTTACCGCTCGGTAAAGATGACGTTTGCCGTCGGCGGGGTACACGATGAACATCCCGGCCCCTGCGGGCTCTTCCGCCCCCGGGCTCCACCGACCAGCGAAGGAACAGCGTGGCTTCCGCATCCGATCGCAACCCGATCATCATTGGCGGCCTTCCCAGCCAGGTACCGGACTTCGATCCCGAGGAGACCCAGGAGTGGCTGGACTCCCTGGACGCCGCCGTCGACGAGCGGGGCCGGGAGCGGGCCCGCTACCTCATGCTGCGGCTGATCGAGCGGGCCCGTGAGAAGCGGGTCGCCGTGCCGGAGATGCGCAGCACGGACTACGTGAACACCATCGCGACCCGGGACGAACCCTTCTTCCCGGGCAACGAGGAGATCGAGCGCAAGGTCCTCAACGCCACCCGCTGGAACGCGGCCGTGATGGTCTCGCGCGCCCAGCGCCCGGGCATCGGCGTCGGCGGCCACATCGCCACCTTCGCGTCCTCCGCGTCCCTCTACGACGTCGGCTTCAACCACTTCTTCCGCGGCAAGGACGAGGGCGACGGCGGCGACCAGATCTTCTTCCAGGGGCACGCCTCCCCCGGCATCTACGCCCGCGCCTATCTGCTCGACCGGCTGAACGAGACCCAGCTCGACGCCTTCCGCCAGGAGAAGTCGAAGTTCCCGAACGGGCTGTCCTCCTACCCGCACCCGCGGCTGATGCCGGACTTCTGGGAGTTCCCGACCGTGTCGATGGGCCTCGGCCCGCTCGGCGCGATCTACCAGGCCCGGATGAACCGCTACATGGAGGCGCGCGGCATCGCCGACACGTCGAACTCGCACGTGTGGGCCTTCCTCGGCGACGGCGAGATGGACGAGCCGGAGTCGCTGGGCCAGCTGACCCTCGCGGCCCGGGAGAACCTCGACAACCTCACCTTCGTCGTCAACTGCAACCTGCAGCGCCTCGACGGCCCGGTGCGCGGCAACGGCAAGGTGATCCAGGAGCTGGAGTCGGTCTTCCGCGGCGCCGGCTGGAACGTCATCAAGCTGATCTGGGACCGCTCCTGGGACCCGCTGCTCGCCCAGGACCGGGACGGGATCCTGGTCAACAAGATGAACACGACGCCGGACGGGCAGTTCCAGACGTACGCGACGGAGACCGGCGGCTACATCCGCGAGCACTTCTTCGGCGACGACCAGCGGCTGCGGGCCATGGTCCAGGACATGACCGACGACCAGATCCTGCACCTGGGCCGCGGCGGCCACGACCACAAGAAGATCTTCGCGGCCTTCTCGGCGGCCAAGGCCCACAAGGGCCAGCCGACGGTGATCCTCGCCAAGACGGTCAAGGGCTGGACGCTCGGCCCCAACTTCGAGGGCCGCAACGCCACCCACCAGATGAAGAAGCTGACGGTCGACGACCTGAAGCGCTTCCGCGACCGGCTGCACATCCCGATCACGGACAAGCAGCTGGAGGAGGGCCTGCCGCCCTACTACCACCCGGGCCGGGACTCCGAGGAGATCCAGTACATGCACGACCGCCGCAAGGCGCTCGGCGGGTACGTGCCCACCCGCGTGGTCCGCGCCAAGCCGCTGGTGCTGCCCGACGACAAGGCCTACGCGGCGGTGAAGAAGGGCTCCGGCCAGCAGCAGATCGCCACCACGATGGCCTTCGTGCGGCTGCTGAAGGACCTGATGCGGGACAAGGAGATCGGCCGCCGCTTCGTGCTGATCGCGCCGGACGAGTACCGCACCTTCGGCATGGACTCCTTCTTCCCGAGCGCCAAGATCTACAACCCGCTCGGCCAGCAGTACGAGGCGGTGGACCGCGAACTGCTGCTCGCCTACAAGGAGTCGCCGACCGGCCAGATGCTGCACGACGGCATCTCCGAGGCGGGCTGCACCGCCTCGCTGATCGCCGCCGGCTCGGCCTACGCCACGCACGGCGAGCCGCTCATCCCGGTCTACGTCTTCTACTCGATGTTCGGCTTCCAGCGCACCGGCGACCAGTTCTGGCAGATGGCCGACCAGCTGGCCCGCGGCTTCGTGCTCGGCGCCACCGCCGGCCGCACCACGCTGACCGGCGAGGGCCTCCAGCACGCCGACGGCCACTCCCACCTCCTCGCCTCCACCAACCCGGGCTGCGTCGCCTACGACCCGGCCTTCGGCTTCGAGATCGCGCACATCGTCAAGGACGGTCTGCGCCGCATGTACGGCCCCGACTCCGAGGACGTCTTCTACTACCTGACGGTCTACAACGAGCCGATCCAGCACCCGGCCGAGCCCGAGGACGTGGACGTCGAGGGCATCCTCAAGGGCATCCACCTCTACAAGCGCGGCGAGTCCGGCGCGGTCCCGGCGCAGATCATGGCCTCCGGCGTGGGCGTGCCGTGGGCCCTGGAGGCACAGCGGATCCTCGCCGAGGAGTGGAACGTCCGGGCCGACGTCTGGTCCGCCACGTCCTGGAACGAGCTGCGCCGCGAGGCCGTGGCCGTCGAGGAGCACAACCTGCTGCACCCGGACGAGGAGCAGCGGGTGCCGTGGGTGACCCGCAAGCTCCAGCACGCCCAGGGCCCGTTCGTGGCGGTCTCCGACTGGATGCGCTCGGTGCCGGACCAGATCTCCCGCTGGGTGCCGGGCCGCTACACCTCGCTCGGCGCCGACGGCTTCGGCTTCGCGGACACCCGCGGCGCCGCCCGCCGCTACTTCCACATCGACGCCGAGTCCATCGTGCTGGCCGTGCTGACCGAGCTGGCCCGCGACGGCAAGGTGGACCGCTCGGCGCTGAAGCAGGCGGTGGACCGCTACCGCCTCCTCGACGTCTCGGCCGCCGACCCCGGCACCGCGGGCGGCGACGCGTGACGTCGTGAAGCCGGGCAGCCGTGACGTCGTGCGGCATCCGGCCTGGTGAGGGCGGTGGGACCGTGGTCCCGCCGCCCTTCCGCGTTCCTTACGATTTCGGGCATGAAGGAACGCTGGGAAGAACGCACCCAGACGCCGCTGCTGGTGCTGGCCGTGGCGTTCGGGATCGCCTACGCCGTGCCCATCGTGGCGCCGGACGCCGCCCCCTGGGTGCACCGGCTGTGCACCCACGTGGAGTGGGCGGTGTGGGCCGCGTTCGCCCTGGACTATCTGGTGAGGCTGGCGATCGCACCGTCCCGCTGGGCCTTCGTGCGCGGGCATCCGCTGGACCTGCTCGCGGTGATACTGCCGATGGTGCAGCCGCTGAGGCTGCTCAGGGTGGTCGCCACTCTCCTCCTCGTGGGCCGGCGGGCCCGGATGGCCCCGCAGATAACGCTCACCATGTACGTGGCGGGCTCGGTGGTCGGGCTGATGATGTTCGGCTCGCTCGCGGTGCTGCACGTGGAGCGGGACGCGCCGAACGGCAACATCAAGACGCTCGGGGACGCGGTCTGGTGGTCCTTCACCACGATGACCACGGTCGGCTACGGCGACCACGCCCCGACGACGGGTCTGGGCCGGGTGCTGGCGGTCGGCCTGATGCTGTCCGGGATCGCCCTGCTCGGTGTGGTGACCGCGAACATCGCCGCCTGGTTCATCTCCCGCTTCGACCGGGACGACGAGGTCGAGCGCCGGCAGACCGAGCTCCTGGAGGCGCTGACCGCCGAGGTGCGGGCCCTGCGGGCCGAGGTCGCGCGCCTCTCGCCCCCGCAGCCCGCGCAGGCCCCGCTCCCCGGGGCCCCGGAGGCGCCCGCCGGGCCGGCCGCGCCCGAGGCCGTACCGGCGCCTACCGCTCCCAGAGCTTGAACGCCCGCACCTGGTACGGCGACTGGGGCACCCACACCCCCTTGCCGGGATAGGTCTCGAACTCCCCCGTCTCCGCGCACTCCGCGGACTGGTAGGTGGTGACCGGCCGCCCGGTCCGGTTGGCGAGGGACTGGGCGCTGGTGCCGGGCGGCAGTGCGGTGCAGCTCTCGACGTCGACCGAGGCCAGCTCGTGGACCTGGGCCTTGCCCTTGAAGTCGGTCCTGGGCCACAGGCACAGCTGGCCGGACCCGCAGGCGCCGAGCGCGGTGCCGGCGACGGCGCGGGGGCCGGTGCGGGCTCCGGTCGGGGCGGCCGCCTGGGCCGGGATCGCGAGCAGGGCGGTCAGGACCACGCCCAGGGCGAGCAGCGTCTTCGTATACATGCAGGTGAACCCCCGTTTCGTAACTCTCTGTAACCAAGAGCATGGCGGAGGGTCCGGAGGGATGGAAGAGGGGCCGCCCCCGTTCACGCGAACGGGTTACGGCCCCTTACGGGAACCCCGAGATGTGGGCGTGCCCCTGGACGTGGGCCACGCCCCCTAGATGTGGGCCGCGCCCGCGCCCGCCTCCGCGTTCTCACCGCGCTTGGTGAGGGTGGCCACGAGGGCCGCGACGACCGCGACCGCGCCCGCGACGGTGAACGCGAGGCCCATGCCCTCCAGGAAGGTGTCGTGGATGACCTTGCCGACGACCTGGACGATCTCCGGCGTCATGCCCGGCGCCTTGGCCAGCTCCGGCGGCACCATGCCGAACTCGGCGGCCTGCTCCAGGCGCGGGTCGGCCGGTCCGGGCAGGTGGGCGGCCGTCCAGTTCTCGCCGAAGGCGCTGGACACCTTGGAGGACATGACGGCGCCGAGCACCGCCGTGCCGAGCGCCCCGCCGACCTGCATCGCGGCCTGCTGGAGGCCGCCGGCCACGCCGGACAGCTCCAGCGGCGCGTTGCCCACGATGACCTCGGTGGCGCCGACCATGACCGGGGCGAGGCCCAGGCCGAGCAGCGCGAACCAGAGCGACATGGCGAAGGTGCCCGTGCCGGCGTCCAGCGTGATCATGCCGAACATCGCGACGGCCGTGCACACCATGCCGCCGACCAGCGGGACGCGCGGGCCGAACTTGGTGATCAGCGCGCCGGCCAGCGGCGAGGAGACGATCATCATGCCGGTCAGCGGCAGCAGGGCCAGACCGCTGTCGACCGGGCTGAGGCCCTTCACGCCCTGGAGGTAGAAGGTCACGAAGAACAGGCCGCCCATGAAGGCGAAGGCCATCAGGACCATGAGGACCACACCGGCCGACAGCGGCACGGAGCGGAACATCTTCAGCGGGATCAGCGGCTCGCGGACCTTGGTCTCCCACAGCGCGAAGACCGCGAAGAGCACCACGGCGCCGAGCAGACAGCCCCAGGTCCTGGCGTCGCCCCAGCCCCAGGACTCGCCGGCCTTGATGATGCCCCAGATCAGGGCGCCCATCGCGGCCGAGAGCAGCACGATGCCGGGGATGTCGAAGGAGCGCGGGGCGTTCTCGGCGCGGTGGTCCCGGAGGATCAGCAGGCCGAGGACGAGCGCGAGGACGCCGACGGGGACGTTGATGAAGAAGACGGACTGCCAGCTGACGTGCTCGACGAGCAGACCGCCGACGATCGGGCCGCCGGCCGTCGAGGCGCCGATGACCATGCCCCAGATGCCGATGGCCATGTTGAGCTTCTCGGCCGGGAACGTGGCGCGCAGCAGGCCGAGCGCGGCCGGCATGAGCAGGGCGCCGAAGAGGCCCTGCAGCACGCGGAAGGCGATGACGAGCCCGATCGACTCCGACAGGCCGATCGCGCCGGAGGCGGCGGCGAAGCCCGCGATGCCGATGAGGAAGGTCTGCCGGTGGCCGAAGCGGTCGCCCAGCTTGCCGGCGGTGATGAGCGCGACGGCCAGCGCGAGCAGATAGCCGTTGGTGATCCACTGGACCTGCGCGAGCGTGGCGTTCAGGTCCTCCTTGATGGCGGGGTTGGCGATGGCCACGATCGTGCCGTCGAGCGCGACCATCATCACGCCCACCGCGACCGAGAACAGGGTCAACCACGGGTGGCCGCGCAGTCCCTTCGCCGGCGCCCCCTCGGGGGCCGGGTCACCCTCCTGACCCTGCGGGGTCTTTTCCATGGTGATCTGACGAGTCATACCGGCAGGCTAGTGACAGTCACTGACAATTGACAAAGCGATTCACACGCCGGTAACTGTCACGTACCTCACAGGTAGCCTGAGCCGGAAGAAGTGGCGGAAAGAGGATCGACACGTGACCACCGCGCCCGGTCTGCGCGAGCGCAAGAAGCAGCGCACGCGCGACGCGCTGATCCGGGTCGCCCTGGAGCTGTTCACGACCCAGGGGTTCGAGCAGACCACGGTCGACGAGATCGCCGACGCCGTCGACGTCTCCCAGCGCACCTTCTTCCGCTACTTCGCCGCCAAGGAGGACGTGGCCTTCGCCGTGCAGCAGATGGTGGAGGAGCGGTTCGTCCGCGCGCTGACCGAACGGCCGCCCGAGGAGGGCCCGTTCGACGCGATGCGCAACGCGGTGCTCAGCGCCTGGGACACCATCGGCGAGTCGATCGCGGAGGTCGTGCCCGTCGAGCTGTACCTGCGCACCTTCCAGAGCATCGAGTCGACGCCCGCCCTCCTCGCCGTGCACCTGCGCCGCACCACGGAGATGGAGGAGACCATCGCCGCCGTCATCGCCGAGCGCGAGGGACTCGACGTGGACGCCGACCCGCGCCCCCGGATCGCGGTCGCCGCGTTCAGCGGGGTCATGCGGGTGACCGGCCAGCTCTGGGGCCGCAGCGAGAACCCGACCCTGGACTCGATCCGCGCGCTGACCGAGCGCTACCTCGACCAGCTCGGCGCCGCCCTCGCCCCGCGCTGGCGCGCCTGACCCCTGCGGGCGCCCGGCCGCCCGTACGGTCCCGGGCGTCCCGCTCGCGCTGCGCGGCGCGGACGACCCGTGCACCCCGTGCGCCCCCGCGTACGCACCGTCACCACCCGCCCCTCCACGGGCGTGATCCGCGTCACTCGTGACACGGGCGGCTCCCGGCGCCCCCTAGGGTGGCGGCCAATGCCTTCCTTCGACTCCTCCCCCACCCTCACCCTCTGGCGGATGCTGCTCGCGCTCGCCGTGGTGTTCGTCCTCCTCGCGACGACCGGGTGGACCACGATCCGGCATCAGCGCACGCCAGGACCGACCCGGGAGGAGGCGCTCGCCGCGTGGACGCACGGCCGGATCGGCGGCCGCGCGCTGCCGGACCCGGCCGCCCCGCCCCGTACGATCGCCGCGTTCTTCGCCGCGCTCGGGCCCGCCCGGGGCGCCCGGCTCGCCGACACCCACCCGCTCGTGGTGGGCAACCTCAACGGCGCGCCGGTCACCCTGCGCTACCGCGCCAACCGGGTCTCGCTGGCCCGGGCGCTCGACGCCGAGCGCGGCCGGGTCGACGACCCGCGGCTGACCGCCGACGGACGGCACGAGGCGCTGCGCCGGGTGCACCGCTTCACCAGTCTGATGCGGACCGGCCGGCAGATCCTCGCCTTCGACCCGACCGGCACGGGACGCACCGCCGAGGTGCTCGGCGATCTGGACCGGGCCCGCCGGGTGTCGGTGATCGTGCCCGGCGTCGACACCAATCTGCTGACCTTCCAGAAGACCGCCCGCCGCTACTCGGCGCCCGCCGGCATGGCCGAGGCGCTGTACGCCGCCGAGCGCCGGGCCGATCCACGCGCGCGTACGGCCGTGATCGCCTGGGCCGACTACACGGCGCCGGTCGGCGTCGGCGTCGAGGCCGCCATCGGCCGGCTCGCCGCGAACGGTGCGGTCCGGCTCGTCGGCCTGACCGCCGCCCTGCCCGGCGACTCCCGCGTCACCCTCTTCTGCCACAGCTACGGCTCGGTGCTGTGCGGGGTCGCCGCGCCCCGGCTGCCCGCCCGGGTCACCGACGTGGTGGTGGCCGGCAGCCCCGGCATGCGGGCCGAGAGCGCGGCCGACCTGGGCACCCGTGCACGCGTGTGGGCCATGCGGGACGCCGACGACTGGATCGCGGACGTGCCCCATCTGGAGCTCGGCGGCGTCGGGCACGGCACCGATCCGGTGGACCCGGCGTTCGGCGCGCGGGTGCTCTCGGCGGCCGGGGCGGCCGGGCACACCGGGTATTTCGAGCCGGGCACCGGGAGCCTCGCGAACTTCGCCGCGCTGGGGGTCGGCGCGTACGCCTCGCTGACCTGCGCGAGCGCCGACAGCGCTTGCCGCGACGGAATCTCCGGCGCGTCACTCGCCTGACGCGCGTAGATCACGGCGGATTTACGGTGGTTGCGAAGGGGCGACGTCGGGGCATACGCCGCATACGATGAGGCACATGGGTGATGTGCTGGCCGGAATTCATGCCACCTGGGAGTTCGAGAACGACGCAGTCGTCATCCGCTTCGAACGGGGGATCCGCACACCGAAGCTCTGGAACGCGCTGCGCGAGCGGCGCGTTCCGCACGAGGCGCTGGCCGCGGTGTCGCTCGCCCCGGGCAAGCGGGGCACCGTCGTGCTGCGCGCCGAGCCGCGGCCCGGCGCCGATCCGCTGATGGAGGCGGCGGCCGGGCAGCTCAAGGAGGGCTGCGATCCCTACCGCCTGGTGCTGCCCGCCGAGCGGGAGACCCTCGCCGAGTACTACCGCGACGAGCTGCGCGCCGCGATCGCGCCGTACCGGGCGCTCGGTCCGGCGGACGGCTTCCTGGTGGCGGCGCCCGAGGGGCCGCAGTCCTTCAAGGCGTACGACGGGAAGGCGAGCTTCGACGGGAAGGACGAGATCGCCTTCCGCTGGTTCTGGACCGGTGCCTCCTCCGAGAAGTGGAAGGCCGGCGACCAGTCCTTCCGGGTACGGGAGCTGAGCGGCGTCGAGTGGCGTTCGCCGGAGGTGCTCGACGGCTATCTGCGGCTCGTGCGCCGCGACGGCCACGACATGCGCCCCGTGCAGCCGGACCACGACCCGGCCTCCGTCGTCTTCGGCCTCGGCTACGGGCCGGTGCACGAGTCCCTGCCGTTCGCGGCGGCCGTCCTCGCGGCGATCCGCGGCGCGTCCGACCGGGTGCCGGTGACCACGCTGCCGCGGGACCCGGCCGGGGTCGCAGAAAGGATCCGCCACCTCGGTGAGCTGCACCGGGCCGGTCTCGTGACGGACGAGGAGTTCACCGCGAAGAAGGCGGAGTTGCTCGCGGAGCTGTGAGCGGGGCCGGCGGGGTGGACCCCCGCCCCGCCGGCGCGCCCCCGGGCCCCGCCCGTCGGCCCGCCCGGCTCCGCCCTCGTACCCCGGTAGCACCCGGCGCCCCACACCCCGGTATGACGTCCCGGCCCGGTGGTGCTGCCTACCCTGGGCGGGCCATGACGGAAGACATCACGCGCCACGAAGACCGGCGGCGACGGCCGCGCCTCCCGCGACGGGCCGGGCCGCGCGCCCGCCGGCTGTTCACCGGGCTCGGGGCGGCCCTGACGACGCCCACCGCCCCCGGCGAGGCGCTGTTCGCGCGCGCCGCCTCGCCCTGGGTGCGGTGGCTGCCGTACGCGGTCGCGCTCGCCCTGGTGGCGACGCTGCTGCCGGTCACCGTCGTCGTCCTCGTGCAGGACTACCACGTCGACGGGCCGGTCGCCGGGGCACTCGCCACCGCGCAGGCCGCCCCGCTGCTGGTCGCCGTCTCCCGGCCGCTGCAGGCCTGGTGGGTGGTGTTCGCGGCGGACGTGGCCGGCGGCTTCGCGGTGCTGATCGCCGACCACTTCGCGGGCCTGCCCTGGCCGTGGACGCCGACCGTGGTGGTCGGCTACCTCTTCCTGATGGTCGCGCTCGGGCTCCGGGAGTCCCGGCGCGCGCTGCTCGGCGTGTGGCTGGCGACCGGTTTCGCGGGCGCCGTCTTCGAGGCGGTCTCCCCGGGCCGGCCGGGCGACGGCGTCATCGTGCTGCTGTTCGTGCTCAGCGGGATCGTGCTGCTGCTCACCTCCGCGCTGCGCGGGCGCGGGGAGGCGGAGCGGCGGCTCGTCGAGCAGGAGACGATCAGCGAGGCCGAGCGGGCCCGGCGGACCCTCCTGGAGGAGCGCGCCCGGATCGCCCGCGAGCTGCACGACGTGGTCGCCCACCACATGTCGGTGATCACCGTGCAGGCCGACTCGGCGCCGTACCGCATCCCGGGCCTGCCGGACGCGGCCGTCGAGGAGTTCGCGTCGATCGCGGGCGGGGCGCGCGAGTCGCTGGCGGAGATGCGGCGGCTGCTCGCGGTGCTGCGCAGCGAGGGCGCGGAGGGCGAGCGGGCGCCGCAGCCGGGGCTCGACCGCCTCCAGCAGCTGGTGGAGGCGACGGTACGGGCCGGGGTGCCGGCGGAGCTGGCGCTCGCGGCGGACCTGGGCGAGGTGCCGCAGGCGGTCGACCTCTCCGCGTACCGGATCGTGCAGGAGGCGCTGGCCAATGTGGTGCGGCACGCGCCGGGGGCGGCGACCCGGGTGTCGGTGCGGGCCGACGAGTCCGGTGCGTGGCTGAACGTGCTGGTGGTCAACGGGCCCGCCGCCGGGGCGGGTTCGCCGGTCGAGCGCGGTTCGGGCACGGGGCACGGGCTCGTCGGGATGCGCGAGCGCGTACGGTTGACCGGCGGCTCGCTCGACACCGGGCCGCTGCCGGACGGGGGCTTCCGGGTCGCCGCCCGGCTGCCGCTGGCCGAGCCGCCGCTCGCCGGCAGGACCGGCACGGCCGAACCGACCGGCAGGACCGGCACGGCCGAACCGACCGGCAGGGCCGGCCGGGCCGACACGACCGACTCGAAGGGCGCCCCGTGACCATCCGCGTGATCATCGTCGACGACCAGGCCATGGTGCGGGCGGGCTTCGCCGCCCTGCTCTCGGCGCAGAGCGACATCGACGTGGTCGGCGAGGCTCCGGACGGACGGCAGGGCGTGGAGGTGGCCCGCGCCGCGCACCCGGACGTGGTGCTGATGGACGTGCGGATGCCGGAGCTGGACGGGCTGGCGGCGGCGCGCGAGATCCTGAACCCGCCGCCGGGGGTGGTGCACCGGCCGAAGGTGCTGATGCTGACCACCTTCGACGTGGACGACTACGTGTACGAGGCGCTGCGCGCCGGCGCCTCCGGTTTCCTCCTGAAGGACGCGCCGCCGGCCGATCTGATCGCGGCAGTGCGGGTGGTGGCGGCCGGTGAGGCGCTGCTCGCGCCCTCGGTGACCAAGCGGCTGATCGCCGACTTCGCCGCCGCCCGGCCCGCACCGCGCGCCGACCGGGCGGCGCTGCGCCTGAACGGGCTGACCCCGCGCGAGACGGAGGTCCTGGAGCTGATCGCGCGGGGCCTGTCGAACCAGGAGATCGCCGGGCGCCTGGTCCTGGCGGAGCAGACGGTGAAGACCCACATCGGGCGGGTGCTCGCCAAGCTGGACCTGCGCGACCGGGCACAGGCGGTGATCTTCGCGTACGAGTCGGGCCTGGTCACGCCGGGCGCGCCGTGACCTCCGGCAGCCCGACGGGGGCCCGCCCCCGGGGGTTTGCCCCACCCCCGGTCTCGGGCTGACCGCTCCTCCCTCCCCTACCCCGGTATCAGTGCGGGGTTGGCGCTCCGGTGTGACGTGCGGTCACCCGCCCCGTTCCTACCTTCCTCTCGCCAACGACACGAGAGAGGGAGGGCCACCGCATGCGCCGCTTCACGAGGACCCTGGTCGCCGCCGCGCTCGCCGCCACGGTGGCGGCCGGGACGGCCGGCTGGGCGTCGGGGACGAGCCGGCCGCCGGTGACCGGGGCGCCGGCCGGCACCGGGGCCTGGCTCGCCGCCGGGCTGCCGGACCCGGCCGACATGACGCCTCGTCAGGTCGCCGCGTTCTTCGCCGGGTTGACCCCGGAGCGGCAGCGGGAGCTGGTGCGTGCCCATCCGGGCGTGGTGGGGAACCTGGACGGCGCCCCGCTCGCCCTGCGCTACGCGGCGAACGCCCGGACGGCGGGCGCCCGTTACGCCGGGCAGCAGGTCCTGGCGTACGACCCGCGGGGACGCGGCCGGGCGGTGCTGGTGTACGGGGACCTGGCGCGGGCCGCGCACGTGGCGGTGGTCGTGCCGGGTTCGGACACCGACGCCGGGCACCTGGACGGGCTGGTGCGCAAGGCGACGGCGCTGCGGGAGGCGGCGGGCGGGCGGACCGCCGTGGTCGCCTGGGCGGACTACACCACGCCGGAGGGGGTCGGCCTGGACGCCGCGACCGGGGAGCTCGCGGAGGCGGGCGCGGCGCGGCTGACCGGTTTCCTGGCCGGGCTGGCCGCGGTCAACCCGGCGGAGCCGGCGCTGTTCTGCCACAGCTACGGCTCGGTGGTGTGCGGGCTCGCCGCGCCCGCGGTCAGGGCCACGGACCTGGTCGCCGTCGCCTCGCCGGGGATGCGGGCGGAGAACGTGGCGGCGCTGCGCACCGGCGCCCGGGTGTGGGCGGCGAAGGATCCGACGGACTGGATCGACCGGGTGCCGAACGTCTCCTTCGCCGGTCTCGGGCACGGCACCGATCCCACGGACCCGGTCTTCGGCGCGCGGATCGTGCCCGCCGGGGACGCGGAGGGCCACGACGGCTACTTCGCGCCCGGCACCTCCTCGCTGCGCGCCTTCGCCGCGATCGCCCGGGGGGACGTCCGATGAAGGTCCCGAGCCCGCTGCGCCGGACGGCCGCGGCGATCGAGGCGCGCACGCCCGCCCACCGCGACCGCGCGATCGACGGGCTGCGCGCCCTGGCCCTGCTGGCCGTGCCCACCGGGCACTGGCTGCTCGGCGGCTTCACGCGCTCCGCCGACGGCGCGCTGCACAACGCGAGCCCGCTGTCCGCGTTCGGCGGTCTGGCGCCGGTCAGCTGGGTGCTCCAGATGCTCGGCATCTTCTTCCTGGTGGGCGGTTACGCCTCCGTCCTGTCCTTCCGGCGGCACCAGGGCTCCACGCGCGCGTGGCTGGGCGGCCGGGTGGCCCGGCTCGGCCGGCCGGTGCTCGGGGTGACCGCCGTGTGGGCGGCGCTGCTTCCGCTGCTGCACCACGGCTTCGGGGTGCCGTCCGACACGCTGCGGACGGCGTCGACGCTGGTGGTCCAGCCGTTGTGGTTCGTGGGCGTGTACGTGGTCGTCACCGCGCTGACCCCGTACTGCGTGCGCGCCGCCCGGCGGCTTGGCGCGTGGGCGGCGGCCCCGCTGCTCGGCTCGGTGGCCGTGGTCGACTTCCTGCGCTACGGCCCGTACGCGGAGGCGATGCCGTCCTGGCTGGGCGTGCTCACGATCCTGCCGGGCTGGCTGTTCGCCTATCAGCTCGGCGTCTCGTGGGGCGAGGGCCGGGTGGGCCGGCGGCACGCGTGGGGGCTGCTGCTCGGCGGGGCCGCGCTGTTCGCCGCGCTGCTGGTGTGGTTCGGCTACCCGGCCTCGATGGTCGGCGTCCCCGGCGAGGCCCGCACCAACTCCCATCCGCCCTCGCTCCTGGTGCTCGCGCTCGCCGCGGCGCAGAGCGGCGCCGCGATCCTGCTGCGCGAGCGGCTGGGCCGGCTGCTGAAGCGGCCGGCGCTGTGGGCGCCGGTGGTCGTGGTCAACCTGTCGGCGATGACGATCCTGTGCTGGCACCAGACGGCGATGCTCGCCGCCGCGATCCCCGCCTCGTACGCGGGCGAGGTCGCCGGTCTGGTCGGCGCCCCCGACTCGGCGGCCTGGATCCTGGCGCGCCTCGCCTGGCTGCCGGTCTTCGCGCTCCTGCTGCTCCTGATCGGGCGGTACGCGCGGGCCTTCGAGTCCCCGTGGACCCGCGCCGGCACGGCGCTGCGGGCGACGGCGGGCGTCCTGGCGGCGGGGTTCGCGGTCTTCGCGCTGGGGCTCGCGTGAGGAGCCGGGCCCGGGGGCGGTCAGCCCTCCCGGGCGGCCGAGGTGAAGCGCATGTCCGGGTAGCGGTCGCCGGTGACCTGGGCGGCGATGGGCTCCAGGGCGGACAGTTCGGCGTCGGTCAGGGTGATCCGCGTGGCGGCGGCGTTCTCCAGGAGGCGGCCGCGCTTGCGGGTGCCGGGGATGGGGATCACGGTCAGGCCGTGGACGGCGGAGCGGTGGTGCAGCCAGGCCAGGGCGATCTGCGCGGGCGTCGCGCCGTGGGCGGCGGCGATGGCACGGACGGGCTCCAGGAGCGTGGCGTTGCGCTCGGCGTTCTCGCCGGTGAAGCGGGGCTGGCTGCGGCGGAAGTCGCCTTCGGCGAGCTCCTTTCCGGCGTCCGCGAAGGAGCCGGTGAGGAAGCCGCGGCCGAGCGGCGAGTACGCCACGAAGGTCACGCCGAGCTCGGCGGCCGCGCCGACGGCGCTGTGCTCCACGTCGCGGGAGAAGAGCGACCACTCGGACTGCAGGGCGGCGATCGGGTGGACGGCGTGCGCCTCGCGCAGCTCGGCCCCGGTCACCTCGCTGAGCCCGAGCTGCCGGACCTTGCCCTCCTTGACCAGCTCGGCCATGGTGCCGACGGACTCGGCGAAGGGCACGGCCGGGTCGCGGCGGTGCATGTAGTAGAGGTCGATGGTCTCGACGCCGAGGCGGCGCAGGCTGCCCTCGACGCTCTTGCGGATGTACGCGGGGTCGTTGTTGACGCCCCGGTGGCTCGGGTCGTCGACGCGCCGCTCCAGGGCGAACTTGGTGGCGAGGACGATCTCGTCGCGGTGCGCGGCGACGAAGGGGGCGAGGAACTCCTCGTTGGCGCCGTGGCCGTAGGCGTCGGCGGTGTCGATCAGGGTGACGCCGGCCTCCAGGGCCGCTTCGAGGGTGTCGCGGGCGGCGGCCTCGTCGGTGGCTCCGTAGAACTCGCTGATGCCCATGGCGCCGAAGCCCTGCACACCGGTCTCGGGGCCCTCGGGGCCGCCGAGGCGCACGGTGTCGATCCGGCCGTTCAGTGGGGTCATGACGGGGTTCCTCCGCAGACGGTGCCGTAGTGATCGATCTTGCGGTCGAGGACGGCGAGGGCGTCCTGGAGCTCGGCGATCCGGGCGACGACGTCGGTCCGGGTGGCCTCCAGGAGCGCGCGGCGCTCGTCGTGGGTGTGGTCGCCGGCGCGCACCAGCTCCGCGTAGCGCACCATGTCGGCGACGGCCATGCCGGTGAGCCGCAGCTTGCCGACGAAGGCGAGCCAGTCCAGGTCGCGCCGGCCGAAGCGGCGCTGGCCGGTGTGCGAGCGGTCCACGTGCGGCATCAGACCGATGCGCTCGTACCAGCGCAGGGTGTGCGCGGTGAGTCCGGTGAGGGCCGCGACCTCGCTGATGGTGAACCGCTCCCGGTCGGCGGGCGCGGACGCGGTGCGCGCGGGGGTTGCCGTGCTCGTGCTCTCGATCACGCTCATGACCCCCACGCTAAAAGGTTGGAGTGCACTCCAAGCAAGTAGGCTCGGCAGCATGCAGAGCAGCGTGCCCAGCCTGGCGTCGATCGAGAACTGGCCCGTCCCCGCCGCGGCGGCCGCCGTGGTCCGTGCGGACGGGACCCTGGCCGGATCCCACGGCCCCACCGACCGGCGGTTCCCGCTCGCCTCCGTCACGAAGCCGCTCGCGGCGTACGCGGTGCTCGTGGCGTACGAGGAGGGGGCGGTGGACCTCGACGAGCCGGCCGGGCCCGAGGGCGCGACGGTGCGGCACCTGCTGGCCCACACCTCCGGTCTCGCCTTCGACGAGAACCGGGTGATGGCCGCCCCCGGCACCCGCCGGATCTACTCCAACACCGGCTTCGAGGTGCTCGGCGACCACGTCGCCAAGGCCACCGACATCCCCTTCGCCGAGTATCTGCACCAGGCCGTCCTGGAGCCGCTGGGCATGACGGCCACGGCCCTGGAGGGCTCGCCCGCGAAGGACGCGGTGTCGACCGTGGACGACCTGGTGCGCTTCGCTGCCGAGGTGCAGGCGCCGCGGCTGCTCGACCCGCGCACGGTCCTGGACGCGATGACCGTCACCCACCCGGGGCTGACCGGCATCCTGCCGGGCTACGGGCACCAACGGCCCAACGACTGGGGCCTCGGCTTCGAGATCCGGGACGGCAAGACGCCGCACTGGACCGGCGCCACGTCCTCGCCGCGGACCTTCGGACACTTCGGGCAGTCGGGCACCTTCCTGTGGATCGACCCGGACGCCGGCGCGGCGTGCGTGGCGCTGACCGACCGCGCCTTCGGGCCGTGGGCGATCGAGGCGTGGCCGCCGTTCACGGACGCGGTCCTCGCGGACCTGCGGGCGCGCGGCTAGGCACTGCCCGCCCCTGATCCGCGGGACCGCCCCGGGTCCCGTGCCGCCCGGACCCGCCGGGCGGACCCAGGAAGCGTGACGCGTCACGCGCGGGTGGCCGTGACCAGCCAGGACGCGCTGCGGAGGCGTACCGTGCCGTCCGCGGTCTCGTGGGGGCGCAGGTGCTCGGTGAGGGCCTGGCGCGCGCGGTCGCGGTCGGCGGGGGCGGCCTGGTCCATGAGGTGCCGGCCCGGGCCGGTGAGCAGCAGGAAGGCCGCGGCGTCGGCGGCGTCGGCGCCCCAGGTCCCGTACGCGTCGGCGCGGTCGACGCGGATGCCGGTGAGGCCGGCGGCGGTGAGCACGGCGCGGACGCGGTCGGGCTCGGACAGCGAGAACATCCCGGGCCGGCCCGGGATGCCGAGCTCGCCGACGGGGAGCGGTCCGCGCAGCGCGGTCATGGCCACCAGCCAGTCGTTGCGGTCGGGTTCGGCGGGGCAGACGAAGGCGAGGCGGCCGCCGGGGCGCAGGGCCCGGGCGATGTTGCCGAAGGCGGCCTCGGGGTCGGCGAAGAACATCACGCCGTAGCGGCTGATCGCCGCGTCGAAGGCGCCGCTCTCCAGGGGGTGGTTCTGGGCGTCGCCGCGGACGAAGCGGGCGTTGCCGAGTCCTTCGCGGGCGGCGCGGGCGCGGGCCTCGGCGAGCATGGGGGCGGAGAGGTCGAGGCCGAGGGCCCGGCCGGCGGGGGCGCGGCGGGCGGCGAGGACGGTGGTCTGGCCGGCGCCGCAGCCGATGTCGAGGGTGCGGGTGTCGGCGGTGATGCCGGCGGCGGCCAGCAGGGGCTCGTCGAAGCCCTCGTTGATCGCGTTCCAGCGGTCCTGGTGGCGGGCCCAGTGGGCACCCTCGGGCCCGTTCCAGGCCTGTGCCTGGGTGGTGTTGACGATCTCCGGCACGGCCGTCTCCTCCGGCATGGCTGTCTCCTCGGTCATGGCTGTCTCCTCGGTCATGGGCGGCGCGCATCCGAGAATGGGCACGCGCCCAAACAGTATGGGCGCATGCCCATACTCGGCAACGGCGATTATCATCCGGGGGAACACCGGAGCCGGCCGGGCGAGGGAGAGGGGCCGTCATGTCACCGCGCGGAGTGGCGACGCCGGACGTGCGCGAGCGCCTGTTCGCCGCCGCCGAACGGGTCGTGGAACGGGACGGGCCCGGCGCGCTCACCAGCCGGTCCGTGACCACCGAAGCGGGCTGCGCCAAGGGCCTGCTGCACGCGCACTTCGCGGGCTTCGACGCCTTCGTGGCCGAGCTGTGCCTCGACCGCTTCGCCCGCACCGCCGCCCGGGCCCGGGCCCTCGAAGGGCTCGCCGGGCGGGGCAGCGTGACCGGCAACCTCGACGCCGTCGTCCTGGCCCTCTTCGCCTCCGACGGGCCCGGCGTCTCGGGCCTGGTCCTGTCCCGGCCCGACGCCGCCCTCCGGGTGCGCACCGCGCTGGAGTCCGGGGCCCCCGGCTTCGCCGCGATCGAGGCCTCGGTGGCCTCCTACCTGGCGGCCGAGCGGGACCTGGGCCGGGTCCCCGCGGGGCTGGACCCGGCCACCGCCGCCCTCGCCCTGGTCGGCACCGCGCACCATCTGCTCATGACCTCGTGGCCGGGCGCGCCCGATCCCCGGCCGGCGCTGCGGCGGGTGGTGGCGGCCCTGGTGGGCGCGCCCGCCGACCCGGCTCAGCCCAGCGGGCAGACGGCGGCCGGCAGCGCCCCGTCCGTGCCCGAGACGACGACCGGCACCGCGCTGCCGTACTCCTCCGCGTAGGCGGTGGTGCACACCAGCTGCTGGACGGCGACGGGGTCCAGGTCGCGCACCCGGACCGAGAGCCGCAGGCGCAGCTCCCGGGGGCCGTCGCCGGCGGACGCCTCGACGTGCGGGGCGGCGCGCCCGTGCAGGGCGAGCCGGGTGGTGAGCCCGGCGGCCCGCTCCTTGTCGTCCGGGCCCTCCAGGAGCGCGCTCAGCACCTTGTCGGTGGCGACCCGGTCGGAGCCGTCGGCGGGGAAGGTGGGCACGACGATCCGGCCGGTGTCCCGGTCGGCCTCCCGGTCCGCGACGAAGCCGACCTGCCGGACGGTCATCATCAGGCGCCCGTCCGGGCCGGCGAAGAACAGCATGACGCGCGGGCTGGCCGTCGGGTGCACGGTGACCGGCGCCGGGCCCCCGGCCTCCACGACGTCGCTGCCCTGGATGCCGCAGGCCGCGAGGACCGGCAGGAAGAGCAGGGCGGCGGCCCGCGACCACCGGCGGCGCCGGCTCACAGCGGGATCCTGACGGTGAAGACGGCGCCGCCGTCGGGGCGGTTGGCGGCGACGACCGTGCCGCCGTGCAGCCGTACGTTCTCCAGGGTGATGGCCAGGCCGAGCCCGCTGCCCGCCGAGCGGGTGCGGGCCGCGTCGGCCTTGTAGAAGCGGTCGAAGACGTGCGGCAGGACGTCCTCGGGGATGCCCGGGCCCCGGTCGGCGACCTCCGTGACGAGGATCCCCGTGCGGGTGCCCTCCCCCGGACGCGGGTCCGTGCCCGGACGCGGGTCCGTGCCCTGCCGGGCGTCCTTTCCCTGCCGGGCGTCCTTTCCCTGCCGGGCGTCCTTTCCCTGCCGGGCGTCCGGTCCCGGCGGGGCGTCCGCCCCCTCCGCGTACACCCGGACCGTGACCGGCTGCGCACCGTGCCGCAGCGCGTTGCCGACCAGGTTGGCCACGACCACGTCGAAGCGGCGCGGGTCGAGCCGGGCGCGGATGCCGTCGGTGCACTCGGTGACCACCTGGTGCCAGTGGCGGTTCTGCAGGGTCTTGCGGACCATCTCCGCCGCGTCCACCTCGTCGGTGTGCAGCTCGGCGGCGCGGGCGTCGAAGCGCGAGATCTCCATCAGGTCCTCGACGAGCACGGCCAGTTTGCCGGTCTCGGCGCTGATCAGACGCACCGCGCGGGCGGTGTCCGGGTCGAGCGTGCCGGCGTCCTCGTCGAGCACCTCGGTCACCGCGAGCATGCCGGCCAGCGGGGTGCGCAGCTCGTGCGAGACGTCGGAGGCGAAGCGCCGGGCGCGGGCCTCGGCCCGCCGCAGCTCGGTCACCGACCGTTCGAGCTCCGCCGCCGACTCGTTGAAGGTGCGGGCCAGATCGGCGAGTTCGTCGCTGCCCTTGGCGTGGATCCGGGTGTCGAGGCGGCCCCGGCCCATGCTGTGCGCGGCGAGCCGCAGCTCCCGCACCGGCCGCAGCACGCCCCGCGCGGCGAGCAACGCCGGGACCAGGGCCACCAGGAGCGCGGGCAGCGCGCCGTCGCGGGCGGCGAGCAGCATGGCCTCGATGTTGGCCTCCTCGACGCCGAGGTCCATCACCGCGTAGACGACGAGCCCGGTGGGGCGGCTCTCCGGGTAGCCGCGGAAGTTGCCGAAGACGGCGGGCACGGCGACCGTGAGGTAGGGGGTGCCGTCCTTGACCACCCGCTGGAAGCTGCCGTGGGTGGTGCCGGCGGCGGTGGCGCGGCGGCGCAGTTCGGGGCTCAGCACGCTGGACTCGGGGCGCTCGGTGGAGGAGACCCGCAGGGTGCCGTACTCGGCGTAGACCCGCCAGGGGCGCGGCTTGCCCTGGCGGGCGATCCGCTGGAGTTCGTTGCGCAGTCCGTCGTGGTCGACCGGGAGCTGGATGTTCAGGGTCTCGACCTGCTGCCGGAAGGCGGAGACGGCGGTGTCCTGGGTCTGTTCCAGGATCGCGGTGCGGGCGGCCCGGTAGGTGAGCGCGGCGGTGGTGCCGCAGCCGACGGCGGCGACCAGGAGGAAGGCGAGGACGAGCCGGGTGCGCAGCCCGAAGGGCCGCGGCCGCCGCCGTCTCGGCGGCCGGCCGACGCCGCCGGGGACATGGGCCTTCACGCGGCGGCCCCCGCGGGGACGGTGGCCACGGGCACGGCGGGCACGGCGGTCACGGGGGTCACGGGGGTCACGGGCACGGTGTTCATGGGCGCGGCGCTCATGGTCGCCGGGGGCACGGGTGCGGTGCTCACGGGCACAGGCGGCACGGGCGCGGCGCTCATGGACGCCGGAGGCACGAGCACGGTACTCACCGGCACGGGCGGCACGGGCCCGGCGGTCACGGGCACGGTGTTCATGGTCGCGGTGCTCATGGACGCCGGAGGCACGGGTGCGGTGGTCACGGACACGCGGGTCACAGGTGCGGTGCTCACGGGCACAGGCGGCACGGGCCCGGCGCTCATGGACGCCGGAGGCACGAGCACGGTGCTCACCGGCACGGGCGGCACGAGCACGGTACTCACCGGCACGGGCGGCACGGGCCCGGCGGTCACGGCGGTCACGGCGGTCACGGCGGTCACGGGCACGGTGTTCATGGTCGCGGTGCTCATGGACGCCGGAGGCACGGGCGTGGCGCTCACTGGAGCGGCCCGAAGCGGTAGCCGAAGCCGCGCAGGGTCTGGATGTAGCGGGGCTCCCCGGGGACGTCCTCGATCTTGTTGCGGAGCCGCCGGACGCAGGCGTCGACGAGCCGGGCGTCGCCGTGGAAGCTGTGCTCCCAGACGTGTTCGAGGAGCTGCTGGCGGCTGAAGACCTGCTCGGGGGCGGCGGTGAGGTGGAGCAGCAGCTTGAGCTCGGAGGGGGCGAGGGCGACCCGCTCGCCGTTCTTGGCGACGGTGAGGCCGGCCCGGTCGACGGCCAGTTCGCCGTGGAACTCCACGGCGGGCCGCCCGCCGCCCGGCTCCTCGATGCGGCGGAGCACGGCGCGGATGCGGGCCTCGATGACCTCGGTACGGGCGGGCTTGACGATGTAGTCGTCGGCGCCGGCCTCCAGGCCGACCACGACGTCGAAGTCGTCGCCGCGGGCGGTGAGCATGATGATCGGCAGCTGGCTGCTCTCGCGGACCCGGCGGCACACCTGGACGCCGTTCATGCCGGGCAGCATCAGGTCGAGCAGCAGCAGGTCGGGGCGGAAGTCGCGGAGCGCGGCGAGGCCGGCCTCGCCGGTGGCGGCGGTCCGCACCTCGTGTCCGCGGCGGCGCAGCCCGAGCTCGACGCCCTCGCGGACGGAGGGGTCGTCTTCGATCAGGAGCACGCGTGGCATCTGTGGTTCATCCCAGGGTCGGGGGCGGTCATCGGGGCCGCCCGGTAAGACGGCGGAGGCGGCCGGTCGCGTTCCCGATCAGGGCCCGCACCTCGGTGAGCCGCAGCGGCCGGGCCAGCAGGGCGAAGACGGCGCCGATCACGACGGCGCCGGCCAGGCCCGCCGGCACGGAGCCGGCCGGGGCGGCGAGGTCGGCGGTGAGCAGGCCGAGCCCGGCGGCGGGCACGGCGGCGGCGAGCAGCCGGACCAGCGCGGCCCCCGCCCCGGTGCCCTCGGGGCCCGTGACGCCCCTGAGCCGCCGGGACAGCACGTACGCGGTGAGTCCCCAGCCCGCCCACAGGGCGAGCGAGTAGCCGGCCGCCATGCCGGCGACCGCCCAGCGGGCCGGCAGGACGGCGTACGAGACGCCCGCGAGCAGCGCGTTCAGGCCGGCGATGACGAGGTTGAGCAGGAACGGGGTGCGGGTGTCGCGCAGCGCGTAGAAGGCGCGGGTGCACACGTACTGGCCGGACAGGGCGATCAGTCCGGGCGCGAGGGCCATCAGGATCCAGGCCATCGAGCGGACCGCGCCCGCGTCCGTCGCCCCGTACTGGAAGACGGTCGCCATCAGCGGCACGGCGAGCGCGAACAGCGCGCAGGCGGCGGGGACGACGGCGGCGGCCGTGGTGCGCTGCGCGTAGGCGACGTCCCGGCGCACGCCCGCCAGGTCGCCGTCGGCGGCGGCGCCGCTCATCCGCGGCATCAGCGCGGTGACGAGGGCGACGGTGACGATGCCGTGCGGGACGGCCCACAGCAGGTAGGCGTTGTTGTACGCGCTGAGCCCGGCGCCCTCGGCGCGCTGGCCGGCCGCCGTGGCGACCTTCGTCGTCACCCAGTACGCGGCCTGGTTGGTGAGCACGAGCAGCACCAGCCAGCCGGCCGCGCGCAGCGGCGCGGTGAGCCCGCTGCCGCGCCAGTCGAAGCGGGGGCGCCAGCGGAAGCCGGCGGCGCGCAGCGAGGGCAGCAGTCCGAGGGCCTGCACGGCGATGCCGGCGGTGGTGCCCCAGCCGAGCAGCGCGGTCTCGCCGGGGGTCAGGCCGCCGCCGTCGGACACGACGAGGAAGAGCGCGAAGACCCCGATGACGACGAGGTTGTTGAGGACCGGCGCCCACATCATGGCGCCGAACCGGCCGCGCGCGTTGAGCACCTGCCCGAGCAGGGTGAAGAGGCCAAGGAAGAGGATCTGCGGCAGGCAGGAGCGGGCGAAGGCGATGGTCGTGTCGCGCTGCGCGCCGGTGTAGTCGGTGTAGCCGTCGACGATCGCGGGCGCGGCGAGCACGGCGACCGCGGTGAGGACGGTGAGGGCGAGCACGCAGAGGGTGAGCAGCCGGTCGGTGTAGGCGGCGCCGCCGTCCTCGTGCTCCTTGGCGGCCTTGACGAGTTCGGGCACGAAGACGGCGTTGAGGGCGCCGCCGAGCAGCAGCATGTAGACGATGGTCGGCACCGAGTTGCCGACCGCGTAGCCGTCGGCGACGAAGCCGGTGCCGATGGCGGCCGCGACGACGGCCGAGCGCACGAAGCCGGTGGCGCGGGAGACCAGCGAGCCGGCCGCCATGAGCGCGCCGCTGCGGGCCACCGACGGCGCCTTCGCGGTCCTGGCGCCCTCCGTGACCGCCGTGGCCGTCATCGGCGGGCCAGGTACGCCTGGAAGGCGCGGTACAGCGTGTGGTTGGTCGTGCCGGGCAACGGAATCTCCCACTCCCCCAGGGTTTCGACGACCTGTCCGCCGGTGCCGAGCTTCCAGCGCAGCAGCCCGTGGGCGCGGTCGTCCGGGTCGAGGGTGGAGGGTACCCCGCGCAGGTCGTAGACGTCGGCGCCCAGCGCGTGGGCGTCGAGCAGCATGCGCCACTGCAGGGCGTTGGAGGGGCGGACCTCGCGGCGGTGGTCGGCGGAGGCGCCGGTCTGGTACCAGACCCGCCGGCCTACGGTGATCATGGTGTGGGCGGCCAGGATCTCGCCCTCGTGCCGGGCGAGGTAGAGCTTCATGCGGCCGGGGTGCTCGGCGTTGAGGACGGCGTACTGGCGCTCGTAGTACGCGAGCGAGCGGCCGAGCCGGAACCCGTCCCGTTCCTCGGTGACGCGCAGCAGGCGGTGGAACTCGGGCAGGTCGGCGGCGGATCCGACGACGACCTCGACGCCGCTCTTGCGGGCCTTGCGGATGTTGCGCCGCCACTCCTGGTTGAGGCCGTTCCACAGGTCGTCGGCGCTGCGGCCGGTGAGCGGCACCTGGTAGACGTGCCGGGGCTGGGCGTCGGCGCCGTCCTCGGAGTCGCCGCCGCACTTGCGCCAGCCGCGGGCCCGCAGGCGTTCGGCGACGGCCGAGCCGAGCGGGTCGACCTCGCTGGCGAGGACGTCGCCGAGGCGCCGGCCGGGGCCGGTGTGCGCCTTGAGGGTGGCGGCGGTCCAGCGCCGGTAGGCGGGACCGGGGCCGATGCGTACGGCGAAGACGCCGGAGGCGCGCAGGTGCCGCAGCAGCGGGTCGAGCCAGCCGTCGAGGTCGGGGTCGGCCCAGTCGGCGACCGGCCCCTCGGGCAGGTAGGCGAAGTACTTGCGGGTGCCGGGGAAGGCGCGCAGCAGCACCAGGGCCACTCCGGTGAGCCGGCCGCCGTCGGGTCCCCAGCCGACGAGCTGGTGCGTCCAGCCCTCCTTCACCTGTGCCCAGGCGGGCAGTTGGAGGAAGCTGGGCCCGTCGGGGCCGGTGGCGCGGGTGGCGAGGAAGGCGCGGTACGCCTCGGGGGTGACCGGTCCGAGCCGTGGCGGCACGGCGGCGTGGGCGGGCGCGGGCGCGGGCGTCACGAGCAGCGCTGACACAACGGGGAGCCTCCTTGTTCCGCCCCGTCGGGGTGGGGCGCACAGCAGGCTCACAGCCGGTCTTGACCGGTCCGCGCGAGGAATGTGACCGGACGATGACCGTTCCTCTGCAGCCGCCGTCACATGGGCCGCGGGCGGCGCGCGGGCTGTGCCGGGCGGCCTACAGTCCGGGGCATCCCACTCCTTCCCGCTCCTCCCCGGAGGTCCGTCCCGTGCTGCGCACCGGCATACGCATCCCCCTGTTCCTCCTCACCGCCGTGGCGCTCACCGCCTGTTCGGCGGCGACGGCGGACGACGCCCCGCCCCGCTCCGCCGCCACGAAGGGCGCCCCGGCGAAGGTGACCGTGGTCCCGCCGGCGGCGGGCCGGCCGGTGAGCGTGACGGCGAATGGCGGGACGCTGGCCCGGGTGAAGGTCGTCGACAAGGACGGCACGGAGCTCACCGGCCGTACCGGCGCGGGCGGTTCCGCCTGGACCTCCGACCGCAAGGCCGCGCCCGGCACCTCGTACACGGTCGAGGTGGTCGCGCGCGGCTCCGGCGGCGCGGAGAGCACCTCGCGTTCCTCCTTCTCGACGCCGGGGGCCGACCGGGTCAACAAGCTGAGCCTGGCGCCCGGCAAGAACACCACGGTGGGCATCGCCCAGCCGCTGTCGATCGTCTTCGACCGTCCGGTGGCCAACAAGGCCGACGTGGAGCGCCAGTTGAAGGTCACCACCTCCAACGGCACGGAGGGCTCCTGGGGCTGGCTGACGGACTACTCGGGCAAGGACCGGGTGGACTGGCGGCCGAAGGACTACTGGAAGCCGGGCACCCGGGTCACCCTGGAGGCGACCCTGGACGGCACGGACTCGGGGCGGGCCGGCGGCTGGTTCGTGCGGGACTACCGCACCGCGTTCACCGTCGACACGACGGCCCGCGTGATCAGGGTCGACCTCGACCGCAAGAAGCTCAGCGTGGTGCGCAACGGGCGGGTGGTCACCACGATCCCGGTCTCCGGCGGCACGCCCGGCGGCGACAAGCGCTCCTGGCGGGGCACGGCCGTGCTGATGGCGAAGGAGGGCACGATCCGGATGAACTCGGAGACGGTCGGCCTCGGCGACGCCTACGACAAGCTGGTCGACTCCTCGATGCGGCTGACCTGGTCGGGCATGTACGCGCACGCGGCGCCGTGGAACGCGGCCTACTTCGGGCGCGCCAACAAGAGCTCCGGCTGCATCGGCATGAGCGACGCCGACGCCTCGGCCCTCTTCGCGACGGTCCGCCCCGGCGACCCCTTCGAGATCACCGGCGCGGACACCAAGGGCGTGGTCGCCGAGGGCAACGGCTACGGCGACTGGAACCTGTCGTGGGCCGACTGGCGGGCGAAGAGCGCGCTGCGCTAGGTCCTGTCCGGAAAGTGGCGTCGTTTGCCCGCAGGGCAGGGCTCGCGGTGTCTGGTGCGTGCGATCGCAAGGCGGATGTGGGGGTACCTCCCCGGCCGCCAGGCCGAGGGGGCGGAGACATGGCTTGCCATGGCGACCGACGACAACGCGGCGTGGGGGCACCTCCCGTGCCCGCAGGGCTACGGGGGAGTGCGTGCCAGGCGCCGCGAGCCAGGCGAAACTTTCCGGACAGGGCCTAGGCCGTTTCCTTCGGATCAGGCCGGATCCGGGGGCACCTCCCGTGCCCGAAGGGCTACGGGGGCGAGCGCCCGGCAAGACCCGGAAGAGACGGCCTAACGCGGCGCGGCCGTCATCTCCCAGACGAGGACCTCCGCGTCCGCCGTCGCGAGCATCGCCAGGTCCTTCTCCGCCGTGACCCGGGCCGCGTCGCCGGGTGCCAGCTCCTCGCCGGCGATCCGTACGGTGCCGCGCACCGCGTGCACGTAGAGGTGGTCGGCGTCCGGGAGCGCGGTGCGCTCGCCCTGTTCCAGGCGGCGGACGTGCAGCAGCGCACCCGCTTCCGGGAGGGCGTACGGGGTGGCGTCCGCGATGCCGCGGACGATCTCGTACGAGGGCTCGCCGCCCGGGTCCAGCGGGGCCAGCCACATCTGCACGAAGACCAGCGGGTCCGGCCCGTCGTTGCGCTCCACGTGCCGGACGCCGGAGGCCGAGCCGAGCCGCTGGAGGTCGCCGGGGCGCACCACGGTGGCGTGGCCGGCCGAGTCGCGGTGGGTCAGCTCGCCCTCGACGACCCAGGTGACGATCTCGGTGTGGCTGTGCGGGTGCTCGTCGAACCCGGCGCCGGGCGCGAGCCGCTCCTCGTTGCAGGCGAGCAGCGCGCCGAAGCGCAGGTTGTCGGGGTCGTAGTGGCTCCCGAAGGAGAAGGCGTGCCGGGTGTCGATCCCGGCCTCCGGGTCACCGCCGGGGTACCGCTCCCCGCCGCGCTGGATGCGTATCACGACGGCAACGGTAGCGGGAGCGGTGTCCCGGCGGCCGGGGTCCGGGCGGACGCGGTGGCCGGAACGGCCCGGGACAAAACCCCGGATAGCGCGATCCGTACCGGTGTGGACAGGCCATCGGCGTCCGGGACAGCCGGGACGCGTTGAGGCCCGCCGGGCCGCGGCGGGAGGGTCGGTGCCGGGCCGCCCGACCCGGCCGGCCCGGTTCGCACCCGCTCCAGGAGGACCGATGAAGAAGCGTCTCGCCCTGTTCGCGCTCCCGGCGGCCGCCGCTCTGGGCGTGCTCATGACGGGCGTCGCGGAGGCCGCGACGATCACCCTGTCCGGATCGAGCACCTCCGGGAACAGCTCGATCTCCGGCAGCTACACCTACTACCAGGACGGCACGGCCGGCGGCCGCCCCAAGTACGACGGCAACTTCAGCAGCGTGCGGCTCACGGACCACATCTCCGGCAACGGGCTCGGCGCGGCGATGGTCCTGGAGTACGACGAGTGGAAGAACGGCGCGTGGGGCCACGTGTACCCGTACATCGCGCGCACCGGCAGCAGCGGCACCACGTCGTGGAGCTTCGGGGACAAGGCCAACATCAGGGTGTGGGTCTGCGACTACAACAGCGCCGGCGACTGGATCAACTGCAACCGCCGGGTGTGACCGGGCGGGACCGCGCGTGACGGGCGGGGTGCCCTCCGGGGCGCTCCGCCTGCGCGCTTCCGGCCCCGCCCCCGCACGCGGCCGTCCCGATAAGGCAGTCTTGTCCCCGTGTCTGAACCCGTGAACGCCGCTCACCCGCATGCCGCGACCCTGAAGCGCCTGGAGCAGTCCTCCGGGCGGCTCGCCGCCAGCGCCATTGCCCGCATGGACGAGACGCTGCCGTGGTACCGGGCGATGCCGCCCGAGAACCGGTCGTGGATCGGTCTGGTCGCGCAGGCCGGCATCGCCGCGTTCACCGAGTGGTTCCGGCACCCGGAGACCCCGCAGGCGATCTCCACCGACGTCTTCGGCACCGCACCGCGCGAGCTGACCCGGGCGATCACGCTGCGGCAGACCGTGGAGATGGTGCGCACCACCATCGAGGTCATGGAGTCGGCGATCGAGGAGGTCGCGGCGCCGGGCGACGAGAGCGTGCTGCGCGAGGCGCTCCTCGTGTACGCGCGGGAGATCGCCTTCGCGACCGCCCAGGTGTACGCGCAGGCCGCCGAGGCCCGCGGCGCCTGGGACGCCCGGCTGGAGTCGCTGGTGGTGAACGCGGTGCTGTCCGGCGAGGCCGACGAGGGCGCCGTGTCCCGGGCCGCCGCGCTCGGCTGGAACTCTCCGGAGCACGTGTGCGTGGTGCTCGGCACCGCCCCCGACGGCGACAGCGAGCTGACCGTGGAGGCGATCCGGCGGGCCGCCCGGCACGCCAAGCTCCAGGTGCTCACCGGGGTCCTCGGCGACCGCCTGGTCGTCATCGCCGGCGGCAACGACAACCCGCTGGCCGTGGCGAAGGCCCTGATCGGGCCGTACGCGGCCGGGCCGGTGGTGGCCGGCCCCGTGGTCCCCGACCTGCTCGCGGCGACCCGCTCCGCGCAGGCCGCGGCGGCCGGCCTGAAGGCCTGCTCGGCCTGGCAGGACGCGCCGCGGCCGGTGCTCGCGGACGATCTCCTGCCGGAGCGCGCGATCGCCTCCGACCCTTCCGCGCGCGAGCAGCTGGTGGAGGAGATCTACAGACCGCTGGAGGAAGCGGGCTCGGCGCTGCTCGAAACGCTCAGTGTCTACCTGGAGCAGGCGAGCAGTCTGGAGGGCGCGGCGCGCATGCTCTTCGTCCACCCGAACACCGTGCGCTACCGGCTCCGACGTGTGACCGACGTCACCGGCTGGTCGCCTTCCGACGTGCGCTCGGCCTTCACCCTGCGGATCGCCCTCATTCTCGGGCGCTTGGCCGACGCCGAGACGCAGTCCTAGACTTTTGTCGAACACCAACAATTCCCCCGACGGTTCTTCGTCCTTGTCCCCACGGGCGTCCGGGACCGTCCCCAAGAGAGAGTGTGAGGGTGCTCGTACTCGTCGCTCCCGGCCAAGGCGCCCAGACGCCCGGCTTCCTGACTCCCTGGCTCGAACTTCCCGGTGCCGCCGACCGCGTCGCCGCGTGGTCCGAGGCCATCGGGCTCGACCTTGCCCACTACGGCACGAAGGCCGACGCGGACGAGATCCGCGACACCGCCGTGGCCCAGCCGCTGCTGGTCGCGGCCGGTCTGCTGTCCGCCGCCGCCCTCGGTGAGGGCATCGACCTCGCGCCCGGCGCGGTCGCCGGCCACAGCGTCGGCGAGATCACCGCGGCCGCCTTCGCGGGCGTCCTCGACGACGTCGCCGCGCTGCGCCTGGTCCGCACCCGCGGCCTGGCGATGGCCGAGGCCGCCGCGGTCACCGAGACCGGCATGTCGGCGCTGCTCGGCGGCGAGCCCGAGGTGGTCGTCCCGCACCTCGAGAAGCTCGGCCTGACCCCGGCGAACGTGAACGGCGCCGGCCAGATCGTCGCCGCCGGCACCATGGAGCAGCTGGCCGCCCTGGCCGAGGACAAGCCCGAGGGCGTCCGCCGGGTGATGCCGCTGAAGGTCGCCGGCGCCTTCCACACGCACCACATGGCCCCGGCCGTCGCCGCCCTGGAGCAGGCCGCCGCGGAGCTGTCCCCGGCCGCCCCGGCCACCGCGTACGTCTCCAACAAGGACGGCCGGGTCGTGACCGGCGGCGACGAGGTCGTCGCCCGCCTGGTCGGCCAGGTCGCCAACCCGGTCCGCTGGGACCTGTGCATGGAGACCTTCCAGGAGCTCGGCGCGACGGCGCTGATCGAGGTGTGCCCCGGCGGCACCCTCACCGGCATCGCCAAGCGCGCCCTGCCCGGTGTCCGCACCGTGGCGCTGAAGACCCCGGACGACCTCGACGCGGCCCGCACGCTCGTCGCTGAGACGGCCACGGCCTGACAAGGAGTGTCGACAAGCATGGCGAAGATCAAGCCCAGCAAGGGCGCCCCGTACGCGCGCATCCTCGGGGTCGGCGGCTACCGCCCGACCCGTGTGGTGCCCAACGAGGTCATCCTGGAGAAGATCGACTCGTCGGACGAGTGGATCCGCTCGCGTTCCGGCATCGCGACCCGCCACTGGGCGTCTCCCGAGGAGACCGTCACCGCGATGTCGGTGGAGGCCTCGGGCAAGGCCATCGCCGACGCGGGGATCGACCCCGAGCAGATCGGCGCGGTCATCGTCTCGACGGTGTCGCACTTCAAGCAGACCCCGGCCGTGGCCACCGAGATCGCCGACAAGATCGGCTCCGGCAAGCCCGCCGCCTTCGACATCTCCGCCGGCTGCGCGGGCTTCGGCTACGGCCTCACCCTCGCCAAGGGCATGATCGTCGAGGGTTCGGCCGAGTACGTGCTGGTCATCGGCGTCGAGCGGCTGAGCGACCTGACGGACCTGGAGGACCGCGCGACGGCCTTCCTGTTCGGCGACGGCGCCGGCGCGGTCGTCGTCGGCCCCTCCGACGAGCCGCACATCGGCCCCACCGTGTGGGGTTCGGAGGGCGACAAGTCCGAGACCATCAAGCAGACCGTGCCGTGGAACGAGTTCCAGGTCGGCGACGTGTCGAAGCTGCCCCTCAACGAGCGGGGCGAGATCAAGTTCCCGGCCATCACGCAGGAGGGCCAGGCGGTCTTCCGCTGGGCCGTCTTCGAGATGGCCAAGGTCGCCCAGCAGGCGCTGGACGCCGCCGGCATCTCGGCGGACGACCTGGACGTCTTCATCCCGCACCAGGCCAACATGCGGATCATCGACTCGATGGTGAAGACGCTCAAGCTGCCGGAGCACGTCACGGTCGCCCGTGACGTGGAGACCACCGGCAACACCTCGGCCGCCTCGATCCCGCTCGCGATGGAGCGGCTCCTGGCGACCGGAAAGGCCAAGAGCGGCGACACGGCGCTCATCATCGGCTTCGGGGCGGGTCTCGTCTTCGCCGCGACGGTCGTTACTCTCCCCTAGGCACTCCGGATCATCCGGAAGTCCCTTTCTTCAGAACACACCAGAAGGAGCGCCACCATGGCCTTCACCCAGGAAGAGATCGTCGAGGGTCTCGCGGAGATCGTGAACGAGATCGCCGGCATCCCGGTCGAGGACGTTCAGCTCGACAAGTCCTTCACCGACGACCTGGACGTCGACTCGCTGTCCATGGTCGAGGTCGTCGTGGCCGCCGAGGAGCGCTTCGAGGTCAAGATCCCGGACGAGGACGTCAAGAACCTCAAGACCGTGGGCGACGCGACCAGCTACATCCTCGACCACCAGGCCTGATCCGGGCCCAGCCGGTCCGTACCGGCTGAACCGGTCCGCCACCCAGCGGTGGCGCCGTTTTTCGACCATCACACACATGGAGAAAGAATTCCTGTGAGCTCGACCAATCGCACCGTGGTCGTCACCGGTATCGGCGCAACCACTCCGCTGGGTGGCGACTCCGCTTCGACCTGGGAAGGTCTCCTCGCGGGCCGCTCCGGCGTCCGTCCCCTGGAGGGCGAGCGCTTCGCCGAACTGCCCGTGCGGATCGCCGCGCAGGCCGCCGTGGACCCGTCCGAGGTGATTCCCCGTCCGCAGGCCCGCAAGCTGGACCGCTCGGCGCAGTTCGCGCTGATCGCGGCCCGCGAGGCGTGGGCCGACGCGGGCTACACCGGCCCGGCCGGCGAGGACGAGAAGATCGCGCCCGAGCGGCTCGGCTCGGTCATCGCCTCCGGCATCGGTGGTGTCACCACCCTGCTCGACCAGTACGACGTGCTGAAGGAGTCCGGCGTGCGCCGGGTCTCCCCGCACACCGTGCCGATGCTCATGCCCAACAGCCCCTCCGCCAACGTCGGTCTGGAGGTGAACGCCCGGGCGGGCGTGCACACCCCGGTCTCCGCGTGCGCGTCGGGCGCCGAGGCCATCGGCTACGCCATCGAGATGATCCGCACCGGCCGTGCCGACGTGGTCGTCGCCGGTGGCACCGAGGCGGCGATCCACCCGCTGCCCATCGCGGCCTTCGCCAACATGATGGCGATGTCCAAGAGCAACGACGAGCCCGAGAAGGCCTCGCGCCCCTACGACAAGGCCCGGGACGGCTTCGTCCTCGGCGAGGGCGCGGGCGTGATCGTGCTCGAGTCCGAGGAGCACGCGAAGGCGCGCGGCGCGAAGATCTACTGCGAGGCGCTGGGCCAGGGCCTGTCGGCCGACAGCCACCACATCGCGCAGCCCGAGCCGACCGGCCGGGGCATCGCGGAGGCGCTGCAGAACCTGCTCGACGCCTCGGACCTCAAGCCGTCCGAGGTCGTCCACCTGAACGCGCACGCCACGTCGACCCCGCAGGGCGACGTCGCCGAGATCAAGGCGCTGCGCAAGGTGCTGGGCGACGACCTCGGCCACGTCGCGATCTCCGCGACCAAGTCGATGACCGGTCACCTGCTCGGCGGCGCCGGCGGCATCGAGACCGTCGCCACGGTCCTCGCGCTGCACCACCGGGTCGCCCCGCCGACCATCAACGTCGAGGACCTCGACCCCGAGGTCGACGCGGACATCGTGCGCGACGAGCCGCGCGAGCTGCCGCAGGGCACGATCGCCGCGATCAACAACAGCTTCGGCTTCGGCGGCCACAACGTGGTCCTGGCGTTCCGCTCGGTCTGATCGCCCGTCACGCCACACGAAGGCCCCCTGCCGGAACGTCCCGGCAGGGGGCCTTCGGTGTACGGGGCCTGCGGTGTACGGAGTTTCGGGCGTGCGGGGCGCCGTGGGCGTGCGGGGGGCCCGGGGCGGCTTCACACCACCTGGTGCAGCCAGCGGACCGGGGCGCCCTCGCCCGCGTAACGGAAGGGCTCCAGCTCGTCGTCCCAGGGCTTGCCGAGGAGCTTGGAGATCTCGGCCTCCAGGACCGTCTCGCCCTGGGCGGCGCGGGCCAGGGCGGCGCGCAGCCGGTCCTCGGGGATCAGGATGTCGCCGTGGATGCCGGTGACCGCGTGGAAGATGCCGAGCTCGGGGGTGGCGCTGTAGCGCTCGCCCTCGGCGGTGGCGCAGGGCTCGGCCGTGACCTCGAAGCGCAGCAGCTGCCAGCCGCGCAGCGCGGAGGCGAGCTTGGAGGCGGTGCCGGTCTCGCCCTGCCAGGAGAACTCGGCTCTCCAGGTGCCCGGGGACGCGGGCTGCCGGATCCAGTCGAGCTGGACCCGCGCACCGAGGACGCCCGCGACCGCCCATTCGACGTGCGGGCAGAGCGCGCGCGGTGCGGAGTGAACGTACAGGACTCCACGTGTCGTCACCGGGACCTCCAGTGTGGGACGAGGTTCGCCTTTTCCCAGCGGCCTCAGTAAACAACATCACGAAGAAGCGGCGTCGCAAACCCCCAAAAAGGGGACAGCATGTGACGTGATGTAATTTACCGGAGCCGATCGGCAGGGCGCGTCTCTGGTTCGACGGGGGAAAAGCTACCGTGCCGCGCCCGGGTCGGGGTGACGTACGGTCGGTCGGGGGCGGGTGGACACGAAGCTTTCACTCGCGAGGACGTCGAGGAGGGGCCCAGGGATGCGCGGGCGACGCCGTTTCCGCACCACCGCCGCGGCGGTCGCGCTGTGCTGCGCGGCGGCGCTCGCCGGCTGCACGGGGGCGGACGGCCCGGAGGCCGGGCGTCCGGCTGCACGGCCCGCGCCGCGGCCGACGCCGGTGTGGGACGTCTCCCCCGGCTCGCTCGCCGCGGTCGGCGACTCCATCACCCGGGCCTTCGACGCCTGTACGGTCCTGGCGGACTGCCCCGAGGTGTCCTGGGCGACCGGCACGGACGCCGGGGTCAACAGCCTGGCGCTGCGGCTGCTCGGCCCCGCCGGGGTGGCCGGCCGGAGCTGGAACCTGGCGCGCACCGGGGCCCGGATGGCGGAGCTGCCGGAACAGATGACCGCGGCGGCGGCCCGGCGGCCCGAGCTGGTCACGGTGATGATGGGCGCGAACGACGCCTGCCGGGCCACCCCGGCCGAGATGACCCCGGTCGCCGCGTTCCGCGCCTCCTTCGAGGCGGCGCTGGCCCGGCTGCGGGCGGGCGCCCCGAAGGCGCAGGTGTACGTGTCGAGCCTGCCCGACCTGCGGCGACTGTGGGAGACCGGGCGGGTGAGCCCGATGGCCGGCCGGGTGTGGCAGCTGGGCGTGTGCGGGGCGATGCTCAGGGACCCGGCGGACGTGAGCCCGGCGGCCGAGCGGCGGCGCACGGCGGTGCGGGACCGGGTGGTGGCGTACAACGAGGTCCTCGCGGAGGTCTGCGCGAAGGACGCGCGCTGCCGGTACGACGGCGGGGCGGTCTTCGGTTTCCGTTTCGGCGGTGCGCAGTTGAGCCCCTGGGACTTCTTCCATCCGAGCAGGGACGGGCAGGCGCGGCTCGCGGAGCTGGCGTACCGGGGGATCACCCGAGAGGAGTGAGGGCCCCGGGGCGGCGTCAGGTTCCGCCCCGGGGCCGGTCCTAAGGCGTCCCGTCGGGGATGCCCGTACGGGTCAGAGCTCCAGGTCGACGGTGAGGCGGGGCTCCGTGAGGGAGTGCGCGGCGACCACCCGGTAGGCGCCGGTGACCGGGGTCCAGGCGCGCCGTTCCTCGTCCCAGATCTCGAAGGCGCGGCGGGGCAGCGCGATCACGGTCTCGACGGTCTCGCCGGGCGCGGCCTCGACGCTCGCGAAGCCGGCCAGCCAGCGGGCCGGGCGCTCGACGGTGTCCCGGACGGGGGCCAGGTAGATCTGGACGACCTCGCGGCCGGTGCGCGTCCCGGTGTTGGTGATCCGGACGGTGGCGGTCTCCGGGGTGACGGCGAGGGAGTCGTAGGTCCAGGTGGTGTAGCCGAGTCCGTGGCCGAAGGGGTACGCGGGGGCGGTGCCGGCCCGGTCCCAGGCGCGGTAGCCGATGAACAGGCCCTCGGCGTAGTCGAGCCGGCCGGCGACCGGGGTGACCTCGGTGACCGGGGCGTCGGCGAGGACGGCGGGCCAGGTGGTGGGCAGCCGGCCGCCGGGCTCCTCGGCGCCGGTGAGGACGTCGGCGAGGGCGGCGCCGCCCTCCTGGCCGGGGAACCAGCTCAGGAGGACCGCGGCGACCTCCTCGCGCCAGGGCAGCTCGACCGGGGAGCCGGCGTTGACGACGACCACGGTGTTCGGGTTGGCGGCGGCGACGGCGCGGACCAGGTCGTCCTGCCGGCCGGGCAGGGCGAGGTCCTTGCGGTCGAAGCCCTCGGACTCGACGCGCTCGGTGGTGGCGACGACCACGACGGCGGTGTCGGCGGCGCGGGCGGCGGCGACGGCTTCGGCGATCAGTTCGTCGGGGTCACGGCGCGGACCGAGGTGGACGAAGGAGAACATGACGGCCGGCAGCGGGGCGGCGAACTCCTTGTCCAGGGTGTGCCGGAGCGAGACCCGGACGGTCTCGCCGGCCGTGAGGGCGACCGTGCCGCGCTCCACGGGCGAGCCGAAGAAGGCCTCGAAGGGGTCGGTCTCGGGGCCCATGGTCTGCACGCCGTCGAAGAGGACGTGGCCGTCGACGGTGAGGGTGTAGGCGCCGAGGCCGCGGGTGCCGAAGGCGTGCTCGCCGCTCTCGCGCGGGGTGAAGGTGCCGGTGACCTCGACGGAGGCGAGGTTCTCGTGGGTGACGCCGGCGGGGAGGTCGTCGCCGATCCACTGGACCTGGCCGTTCGGCAGGCTGCCCTCGCCGATGACCGCGCCGGAGGCGTCGCGGCACACCGCGCGCAGGGTGAACCCCTGGTCCGCGGGGGCGAGTTCGTCGCTGGGGTCGGCGCCGACGGTGAAGGTCAGGGCACCCTCGGGCAGGGCGGCGGCGAGTCCGTCGAGCGGGGAGACGACGTGTTCGGGGAAGACCTGCGCGGAGCCGCCGCCGAGGACCCGGGCGTCGCGGGCGGCGGCGCCGGAGAGGGCGACGGTGGTGCCGGGGGCGAGCGGCAGGGCCCCGTTCTCGTTCCGTACGAGCACGAAGCCGCGGCGGGCGATCTCGCGGGCGAGGGCGTCGCCGTCGATCGGGGCGGGCGGCTCGGTGACGACGGCGGGGGCGCCGTCGAGGGCGCCGACACGGGCGGCGAGCCGGAGCACGTGGCGGACGGCGGTGTCGACGGCGGACTCGGCGACCTCGCCGGAGCGGACGGCGGCGGCGAGCGCCTCGCCGTAGACCGTGTGCGGGCCGGGCATGGCGACGTCGAGTCCGCCCTCGATGTCGCCGGTGGTGGAGCGGGCGGCCATCCAGTCGGAGACGTTGACGCCGTCGAAGCCCCACTCGCCGCGCAGCACCTCGTTCACCAGGTACCGGTGCTCGGTCATCGTGGTGCCGTTGACCTGGTTGTAGGCGGTCATGATGCCCCAGGGGTGGGCGTTGGCGACGATGGCCTCGAAGGGCGCGAGGTAGAGCTCGCGCAGGGGGCGCGGCGCGATCCGGTTGTCGACGGTGAAGCGGTCGGTCTCGGCGTCGTTGCCGACGAAGTGCTTGACGGTGGTGCCGACGCCGCCGTCCTGGACGCCCCGCACGTAGCCGGTGCCGATGGCGCCGGTGAGGTACGGGTCCTCGCTGTAGGCCTCGAAGTGGCGGCCGCCGAGCGGGGTGCGGTGCAGGTTGACGGTGGGGGCGAGGAGGACGTGGACGCCCTTGCGCCGGGCCTCCTGGGCGAGCAGCCGGCCGGCGCGGCGGGCGAGTTCCGGGTCCCAGGTGGCGGCGAGGGCGGTCGGGGACGGCAGGGCGACGGACGGGTCGTCGGCGGTCCAGCGGACGCCGCGCACGCCGATCGGGCCGTCGGACATGACCAGGGAGGCCAGGCCGATCTCGGGC
The DNA here is from genome assembly GCF_044544705.1 of Streptomyces sp. NPDC053541. Taxonomy (NCBI): domain Bacteria; kingdom Bacillati; phylum Actinomycetota; class Actinomycetes; order Kitasatosporales; family Streptomycetaceae; genus Streptomyces; species Streptomyces sp. NPDC053541. The sequence goes on along the minus strand of NZ_JBITXM010000012.1, from coordinate 215,474 downwards.
AGGGCGGGCAGCGACCACATGTCCTGCCCGGCGAGCAGCCGGGTCTTGGCGTCCAGGTCCAGCTTGGCCAGGGCCGCCTCGACGGCCTCCTCGCGCACCGCGTCCGTGTCTGCCACGGCCGCACCTCCTCGTGATGGGCGTTGTGCGGCCATGGTGACGCGCCTACCTGTAGATCGGTAGGTTACGTTAGCATTTCGTTATCATGGGGATGGCGTACGGTCCTCGGGACGAGGACCCGCGGCAGGACCCACGAAGGGGGACGGCGATGGCACGGACCAGGAGCGAGGAGCGGAAGGCGGAGATCGTCCGCGCCGCCCTGGAGGTGATCGCCGAGCGCGGTTACCGGGGCGCCTCCCTCGGCGCGGTCGCCGAGCGGGTCGGGCTCACCCAGCAGGGCCTGCTGCACTACTTCCCCACCAAGGAGGCGCTGCTCGTCGCCGTCCTGGAGGAGCGCGACCGCTGGGACACCAGCGGCGGCCGGGACCGGGAGCGCTGGCGGCTCGACCTGCTGGAGTCGCTGGTGGAGTACAACGCGATGCGCCCGGGGATCGTGCAGACCTTCTCGGCGCTGCTCGGCGAGAGCGTCACCGAGGAGCATCCGGCCCGGGACTTCTTCACCGAGCGCTACACCCAGGTGCGCGCGAGCATGGCGGAGGTGCTGCGCGCCGAGTTCGGCGACGAGCTGCCCGGCGGGCTCACCCCGGAGCGGGCGGCCCCGCTGCTCACGGCGGTGATGGACGGCCTGCAGTTCCAGTGGCTGCTCGACCCGGACGCGGTGGACATGCCGGCCGCCTTCCGGGACTTCGTCCGGCTGCTGCGGCCCGAGGGCCGGTCCGGCGGTTCATGACCCGGGCGCGCCGACGCGCGTCCGGTGGCGTGGTGCGGGCGCGGGGCCGACGGGATTTGAACCCGCGCGACTCTCCCGCCAGGTCCGGCGACGAGTCCCTCGCCCCGGGCTTCGGGGACCTCCTCCGCCCGGGACCGCAATCGCCCATGCTCTGCCACGGCCCCGCGCCCTGCGGAGCCGCGCGCGGCCCCGCTGCGGGGAGCCTAACTCCGGCCGCGGCGGGGCCACATGTGGTTTTTCCGGCGGGCGCCCCCGCAGCGGCGCCCGGCGTCACCTCGCGATCGCGGCCAGGTCCTCCCCCGCGAGCGCCGGGTCCCGGGTGAGGGCCTGGTGGACCGCCTCCAGGACCGGGAGCTTGGCCTCGGTGGCGGCGGTCGCCAGGGCCACGTCCTTGGCGGCGAGGGCCACCGGGAAGTGGACGCCGGTCGCGGTGGCGCGGCCGAGGGCGCCGGCGAGCGGGCCCGCGCCGAGGGTGCGCAGGGCCAGGTCGCGGGGCAGCCCGAGGGCGTCGCTGAGGGTGAGGGCCTCGCCGATCAGGGCGACGCCGCCGATGGCGGCGTTGATGAGGACCAGCTTGAGGGCGGCGCCGGCGCCGGGGGCGCCGCAAGGGGTGACGGTGCCGAGCCGTGCGAGGACGCCGGCGACGGGGGCGGTGTCGCCGCCCGCGAAGATGAGGAGCTCGCCGGTGGCGGCCCGGTCGATGCTGCCCATCACGGGGGCGTCGATCAGGGTGACGCCCTCGGGGAGCCGCTCGGCGAGCTCGCGCACCGCGTCGGGGCCGACGGTCGAGGTGTCGATCCAGTGGGTGCCGGGGCGCAGCGCCGGGAGCACGGCGTCGGCGACGGCGCGCAGGGCGGCCGGGTCGGCCAGCATGGTGAGGACGACGTCGGCGCCGGCGACCGCCTCGGCGGGGTCCGCCGCGAGCACGGCGCCGTCGGCGACGAGGGCGTCGGCCTTGCCGGGGGTGCGGTTCCACACGGTGAGGGGGTGTCCGGCGTCGAGGAGCCGGCGTGCCATGGGCAGGCCCATGCTGCCGAGGCCGAGGAAGGCGATCCTCGGGGTGCCCGGGGTGCTCGGGGCGGCGGTCTCGTGGGCGGTCTCGTTCCGCGTGCTGTCCGTGGTGTCCATGCCCTCGACGCTAGGCAGCCGCACGCCATGTCACAAGCGAATGTCTAGCATGGCTGCCATGCCCACTCCGCATGCCTCGCAGAGTCTGTACGAGGTCTTCCTCGCCGTCGCCCGCGCGGGCTCCTTCACCGCCGCCGCCCGCGCCCTCGGCTACACCCAGTCCGCCGTCTCCCGGCAGATCCAGGCCCTGGAGGAGGAGACCGGCGCGGTGCTGTTCGAGCGCCTGCCGCGCGGGGTGCGGCTGAGCGAGTCGGGCCGGGTGCTGCTGCCGCACGCGGAGGCGGTACGGGACCGGCTCGCCCTGGCCCGCGCCGAACTGGCGGCGCTGCGCACCCTGGACGGCGGGCTGCTGCGGCTCGGCGCCTTCGCCAGCGCGGGCGCGGCGCTGGTGCCGCGCGCCCAGGCGGCCTTCCGGGCCCGGCACCCGGGGGTGGTGGTGACCAGGGTCGAGGGCCCGTCGGTGAAGCACCTGCGGCTGGTCGCGGGCGGCGAGGAGGACCTCGCGGTGGTCAGTCCGGCGGCGAACGGGACCGCCCCGGAAGGGGTGACGCTCCATCACCTCCTGGACGAGCCCATGCTGGTGGCCCTGGAGCGCGGGCACCCGTACGCGGGGCGGCGGGACGTGCGGCTCGCGGAGCTGGCCGAGGAGGAGTGGGTGGTCGCCAACGAGCGCCTGGAGGACACCCTGTTCCGGCCCGCCGTGGCCGCCGGGTTCCGGCCGCGCACGGGGCTGCTCGCGCTCGACTGGATCGCCAAGCTGGGCGCGGTGGCGGAGGGGCTCGGCGTCACCCTCGTACCGGCGCTGGCGGCGGCGTCGGTGCGGCCCGACGTGGCGCTGGTGACGATCCACCCGGACGACGTGCCGTACCGCCGGATCTGCGCGGCGACCCCGCCGGTGCCGACGGTGGCGGCCACCGCCTTCCTGGCGCTGCTCCAGGAGACGGCCCGGACCCTGCTGGACGACGCGCCCGTCCGGGGCGGCGGGGCGTCCGGCATGATGCGGACATGATCGTCGCTGCCACCCAGTTCGCCCCGGTCGCCGGGGACGTCGCCGCCAATGTCGAGACGATGGCCGCCCTGGTGCGCGCCGCCGGGGCCGAGGGGGCCCGGGTCGTGGTCTTCGCCGAGCTCTCCCTCACCGGCTACGAGCCGAGCCTGATCCGGGACGCCCCGGAGCTGGTGCTCGCCGAGGACGACCCGCGCCTGGAGCCCCTGCGGGAGGCCTGCCGGGCGGTGTCGGCGGCGGCCGTGGTCAACGGCCCGGTGGCCGGGCCCGGTTCGCGGCCCGGCATCACCTCGCTGGTGATCGGCCCGGACGGCGCGCTCCTCGCCCGCTACGACAAGCGGCATCTGTACGGGGTGGAGGCCGAGGTGTTCGCACCGGGCGCCGTGGACGGGCGGTTCGCGCTCGACGGGGTCCGCTTCGCGCTCGCCACCTGCTACGACAACCGCTTCCCCGAACTGGCCGAGCGGGCCGCCGCCGACGGCTGCGCGGTCTATCTGGCGAGCTCGGTGCTGGGCGCCGACAACGACTCGTTCACGGCCGTCTACCCGGTACGGGCCCGGGACTTCGGGCTGTACGTGGTGCTCGGCAACGTCCTCGGGGCCAACGAGGACGGCGAGGGCGCCGGCCGGGCCGGCGCCTGGGGTCCGGACGGCGAGCGGCTCGCGGACGCGGGCCCGGACGCGCCGGGCTTCGTGCTCGCCGAGGTCGGCTGAGCCCGGTCCGTGCCCCACGCGCGAGGGCCGGACCGCCGTGGGACATCGGCGGTCCGGCCCTCCGGGGAAGCCGTCACGGAACCCCCTGCCCGTGACGGCGCTGCCCCGTCCCCGTGACGGGGCGCTCGGTGGTTCCCCCTACGGGGTGCTCAGGCCCAGCGTGTAGGCGCCGGAGCCGCTGTAGGCGTGCACGACGTAGCGGTAGTAGCCCGCGGTGCCGTAGTAGGAGGTGTCCTCGTCGGCGCCCGCGGTGCCGCCGACGGCCACGTCGACCCAGCCCGAGCCGTTCCACTTCTGCAGGTAGAGGTCGAAGTCGGTGCCGGCCGGGCCGCGCAGGCAGCCCACGTGGGTGCCGGCGGTCGCCGCGTAGTAGTAGGAGCCGTCCGGCTGGGCCTCGGCCTGACCGGAGGAGAGGGTGCCCTGGTAGGTGTACTCGGTGTTGTCGCAGCCGGTGGGCGGCGGGGTGTCGGTGCCGACCGTCAGCTGGTAGGTGACGGTGTGGGTGGCCGAGCCGGTGCCGGTGACGGTGATCGGGTAGGTGCCGTTGGCGGTGCCGGCGGCCACCTGGACGGTCATCGTCGAGGAGCTGCCGGAGGTCACCGAGGAGGGGCTGAAGGAGACCTTGATGTCGCTCGGCGCGCCGCTGGCGGAGAGCTGCACGGTCTGCGCGCTGCCGCCGGTGGTGGTCGTGTTCACCGTGGCGGTGGTCGAGCCGCCCGCCTGGACGGTGCCGGACGCCGGGTTCAGGGACAGGGAGAAGTCGGGGGTGGTGGTGCCGCCGCAGTCGGTCTCGCCGGACTGGGCGGGAACGCCGATCGCGTTCCAGGCCGCCTTCACCGCGTTGCACTCGGCGCTGCCGTAGGTGTTCTTGGCGCTGGCCAGGGTCGCCTTGCGGGCGGCGAGGTGGTTCCAGGAGGAGGTCTTCATCAGCAGCGCGCCCATGAAGATCTTGCCGGCCTTCTGCACGCCGATGCCGGTCACGGAGGACGGGCCGCCGGAACAGATGGGGCTGGCGGGCTTGCCGCCGCCGGGGTTGGAGCCCTCGGCGAGCAGGTAGAACCAGTGGTTCTGCGGGCCGGCCGCGGCGTGCACCTCGGTGCCGGAGTTCAGCTGCGGGTAGCAGTTGGGGTCGCCGGCGAGGGACGGGTTGTACATGTAGCGGATCGGCTTGTTGTCGCCGAGGAAGTTCAGCTTCTCGCCGACGGTGTAGTCGGGGGTGTCGTTGGGGTTGTTCGCGAAGTGCTCGGTGAGCGCCCCGAAGATGTCGCCCGTCGACTCGTTCATGCCGCCGTTCTCGTTGGACGAGCCGGAGCTGCCGGGGGTCTTGTCGAAGATCTCGTGCCCGTACTCGTGGGCGACCACGTCGATGCCGGTGAGCTGGTTGGTGCCGTTCTGGTTGCGCCCGTACGTCGTCTTCGTGCCGTCGTAGTAGGCGTTGACCTCGCTCAGGCCGGCCCGGGCCGGGACCATGCCGCCCTGGCCGTTGATGCCGTTGTAGCCGAACCACTGCTTGAGCATGTCGGACTCGCGCTGGGCGGCGTACATGATGTCGACGCAGGCGGTGACCAGGTCGTTGGCGCCGCCGTTGCCCCAGGGCGAGGAGCCGGTGTAGGCGCTGCCGTTCTGGCCGCCGCAGCGGAACGGGGAGCGGGTGGCGTCGGTCATCGAGGTGGTGGCGGTGTCGATGGTGACGTTGCCGTTGTGGTAGCCGCGGCCGTCGGCGTGCAGCACCTTGTCGGTGGCCTGCGCGACCTTGCCGGTGCGGGCGTCGACGTAGGTGTCGAGGGAGCTGGGCCGGCCGGCGGCGGTGCGGCCGACCACCAGGGTGTGCCAGGTGAGGACCGGCTTGTTCCCCTTGAGCAGCACGGTGAGTTCGGGGGCGCTCGCGCTCTCGACGCCGGCCAGCTGGGCCCGGGCGGTGGCGAGGGCGGCGACGGAGCCGACCGTGGCCCGGGTGGAGAGGCGCAGGGCGGGGGCGGGCGCGGCGGCGACCTCGCGGACCTTGCCGGCGCTGTCGGTGACGACGACGGCGTCGCCGCCGCCGGCCACCGGGAGGCCCTTGTAGGTGCGCTGGTAGGCGGCGTAGTAGAGACCGCCGGCCCACGGGGTGACGGCGGTCCTGACGAGTTCCTCGTCGGTGCCGTGGCGCAGCCCGTCGAGTCCGCTGTCGGCGGCCTTGTCGGCGGCGGCGAGGGCGAGGGCCTTGCCCTGACCGGGCGGCGCGGGCTCGGCGGGCCGCGGGTTCGCCGCGGCGGTGGCGGTGCCCGCGAGGGTGCCCGCGAGGCTCGCCGTCAGGGCGAGCGCCGCGAGGGCCGCCGGGAGTCTGGTGGGGTGCACGTCTGCTCCGTTCGGGTGGGGGGAGACGGTGGTGGGACGCGCCGAGTATGGGTGTGGACATGGCAAGAAGGGGACATCCCACCCGCCATAAGACCCGCGTTATGCCACCGACCCGCCCGAACCCCGGCGTCCGCCCGGCCCGGGTGCTTACCCTGCTGAAATGCAGCTGGAGTTGAGGCATCTCGAAGCCGTCTGCCGGATAGCGGAAGCGGGCAGTCTGGGGCGGGCGGCGGTCCGTCTCGGGGTGTCCCAGCCCGCCCTGTCCGCCCAGCTCCGGCGGATCGAACGGGCCGCCGGCGGCGAGCTGTTCACCCGCGGCCGGCAGGGCGTCGTGCCCACGCCGCTGGGCGAGTTCGTGCTGTCCAAGGCGCGCCGGGTGCTCGGCGAGATGGACGCGCTCGCGGCCGGCGCCCGGGCCGCCGCGCCGCACCCGACGCTGCGCCTCGGCTGCATCCTGCTCGTCCTCGTGGACCGGCTGATCGGACGCCTCGAACAGGAGCTGGCCGGACCGGAGATCGCGGTCAGCATCGAGCACTCGGTGACCACGCTGAGCCGGATGCTGGGGGCGGGGCAGTACGACGCGATCGTGTACGGGGAGGTGGCCGACCACGAGGTGCCGCTGCCCGACGGGATCGCGGCCCGCACCCTGATCCCGAAGGAGCCGTTCTGCGTGCGCCTCTCTGCGGCGCACCCGCTGGCCGGGCGGGACCGGATCGAGCTCGCGGAGCTGGCCGGCGAGACCTGGATGACGCTGGTCGAGGACGACGACGGCGGGCCGGAGGCGCTGGTGGCCGCCTGCCGGCGGGCCGGGTTCACGCCGACGCTGCGCTACCGGATCGCCGACCGCAAGATGCACTACGACCTGATCGCGGCCGGCCGGGCGATCTCGATGAGCCAGCCGACGGCGCCGCCAGCGGCCGGCACGGTGCTCCGGCCGCTGGCCGGCGACCCGATCACCGGCCGCATCCGGCTGGCCTGGAACCGGGCCGCGGTCTCCGAGCCTCGCGCGGCAGGTCTCTACCGGGCGGCGGCCCTGGCCTATCTGGACAACGTGCCGCACAACGCCTTCCACCGCGCCTGGTGGGAGGCCCGCCCGGAACTGCACCCGGTGCTCGACTGAACGGCCCGGGACACGGCCCCGGGCTCAGCCGAGCCGCGGGTCGGCGCCCGCCGGGCGCGGGGCCGGCGCGGCGCCGCGGCCGCTGTCGTCCGTGTCGTCGTCGGTGTCGGCCTCGGTGTCCGTCGGGTCGGCGGGGGTCTCGCCGTTGAGCTCCCGGGCCATCAGGGTGGCGCCCGCGACGGCGCCCGGCATCAGGAGCACGGCGACGAAGGGGACCAGGAAGGCGAGGGTGAGCGGCACGCCGAAGCCGAGGGCGGCGGCCCGGCGGCCGCGCAGCATCCCGAGCCGTTCCTTGAACTCGACGCCCCGGCGCTGGAGCGCGACGGCGGTGAGCTCCTCGGTGAGGAAGAAGCCGGAGACGCAGAAGCCGATGGCGGGCACGACGGTCTGGCCGGCCACCGGGATGAAGCCGGCGGCGAAGAGCAGGATCCCGTAGAGGGCGACCCTGAGCACGACCCGCAGGCTGTCCCGGGCGGAGATCCACAGCTCGCGCCAGAGCGGCAGTCCGGACTCGGGGGCCTCGCCGCCCTCGCTCCGGTCGACGGCCTCGGAGAGCGACTCGTAGAAGGGCTGGCCGATGAGGAGGGTCACGGCGGTGAAGGTGATCACGGCCAGGAACAGGCCGAGCGCGAAGACCAGGAAGGTCAGCGCCGAACGGAGCAGGCCCTGCCAGGGGGAGCCCCAGTCGTCGGCGAAGGGCGTCGCCCAGGCGGTCAGGTCGTCCGCCCCGTAGCCGAGCCCGACCAGCGCCCCCGCGTACAGGACGAGGGTCACGAGCCCGGGCAGCAGCCCGAAGCCGAACCAGCGCCCATGAGTGCCGACCCACTTCTGGCCCCGCAGCAGATAACCGAAGCCCACCCCGAAATCACGCATGCCGATCACCCTAGTGGGGGGACGGTCCTGAGCGGCACGAGGGAGGGCCGCACCCTGGTCGGTCAGGGTGCGGCCCTCGTCCTCAGTCTGCCGCCGGACGGATCAGACGGCGAGCTCGACCGTGATGTTGCCGCGGGTCGCCTTGGAGTACGGGCAGACCTGGTGGGCCTTCTCGATGAGGCTCTTGGCGGTCTCGGCGTCCACGTTCGGGATGGTCGCCGAGATCTTCACGATGATGCCGAAGCCGTCGTCGTTCTTGCCGATGCCGACCTCGGCGGTGACCGTCGAGCCGGCGATGTCCGCGTTCTCGTTGCGGGCGACGACGCCCAGGGCGCCCTGGAAGCAGGCGCTGTAGCCGGCCGCGAACAGCTGCTCCGGGTTGGTGCCCTCGCCGGAGCCGCCCATGGCCTTGGGCGGGTTCACGACGACGTCGAGCCGGCCGTCGTCGGTGGCCACCCGGCCGTCGCGCCCGTTCTCGGCGGTGGCGACGGCGGTGTACAGGACGTCGGACTGGGTGATCGACATGCTGGTGTCTTCCTTCTTCGGTTCGCCGCGACTCGCGCCCACGATCGCGACGGCTGAGGGAAGACTAACGGGTCAGCGAAACGATCATCTTTCCGGTGTTGTCGCCGCGGAGCATGCCGAGGAAGGCGTCCACGCCGTTCTCGATGCCCTCGACGAAGGTCTCGCCGTACTTCAGCTCACCGGAGCGCAGCCAGCCGCCGACCTCCTCGACGAACTGCTGCTGCATCCCGTAGTGGTCGCCGACCAGGACGCCCTGGAGGCGCAGCCGCTTGCCGATGATCATGGCCATGTTGCGCGGGCCGTGCACCGGCTCCGTGTCGTTGTACTGCGCGATCATGCCGCAGATGGTGGCGCGGCCGTGCACGTTGAGCGAGGAGATCGCGGCCTCCAGGTGGTCGCCGCCCACGTTGTCGAAGTACACGTCGATGCCGTCCGGGGCGGCCGCGCGCAGCTGGTCCTTCACCGGGCCGTTCTTGTAGTTGAAGGCGGCGTCGAAGCCGAGCTCCTCGACCAGCCACTTCACCTTCTCGTCGGAGCCGGCCGAGCCGATGACCCGGGACGCGCCCCTGAGCCGGGCCATCTGGCCGACCTGGCTGCCGACGGCACCGGCCGCGCCGGAGACGAAGACGGCGTCGCCCTCCTTGAAGGAGGCGACCTCGAAGAGGCCCGCGTAGGCGGTGAGGCCGGTCATGCCGAGCACGCCGAGGTAGGCGGAGAGCGGGGCGAGCTCCGGGTCGACCTTGGTGGCGTGCTGGGCGGGCACGTCCGCGTACTCCCGCCAGCCGAGGCCGTGCAGCACGTGGTCGCCCTCGGCGAAGCCCTCGGCGTTGGAGGCGACGACCACGCCGACCGCGCCGCCGTCCATGGGGCGGTCCAGCTGGAAGGGCGGTATGTAGGACTTCACGTCGTTCATCCGGCCGCGCATGTACGGGTCGACCGAGAAGTGCAGGTTGCGCACGAGGACGCGGCCCTCGGCGGGCGCGGCGACCGGCGTCTCGCGGAGCGCGAAGTCCTCGGGCACGGGCCAGCCGTGCGGACGGGCGACGAGGTGCCACTCACGGCTGGACGCGGGGAGTACGGACATCGGCTGGGCCTCCTGGGAAGGCGCTCCCGGACGGGAGCCCCTGGGAAAGTTTCACTACCTGAAACAACCATGCTCCTGCATATTTCATGTTGTCAAGTATCGGAGTACGATGGTTCCCATGCCCACACCCCGCACGCCCCGCACCGACCCCCTGACCCGCGAGGTCGTGGAACTCATCGGCACGGTCGTGACCCGCTACCACGAGGAGTACGAGGAGGCCGCCGCCGCGCACGCGCTCACCGGCGCGCAGGCCCGGGTCCTCGGGCTGCTCGCCCTGGAGCCCACGCCCATGCGGAAGATCGCCGAGCAGCTGAAGTGCGAGCCGTCGAACGTGACGGGGATCATCGACCGGCTGGAGTCCCGCGGCCTGGTCGAGCGCCGTCCCGACCCCGCCGACCGGCGCGTGAAGGTCGCGGCCCCCACCGAGCAGGGCCGGGAGACCGCCCGCCGCCTCCGCGACGCCCTGCGCTTCGCCCGCGAGCCGCTCGGCGGGCTCACCGAGACCGAGCGCACCCTCCTGCGCGACCTGCTGAAGCGCATGCTGGGCGAGACGGCCTGAGGAAGCCGGGCCGCAAGAGCTACGCGCTCACCTAGGCCGTTTCTTTCGGATCAGGCCGGATCAGCGAGCGGCGTCCGGTGCATGGGGTCTCCCCAGGCCCGTCAGGGCCGAGGGGAGGGATCGCAAGGCGGAGGAGGGAAGCGATGCGGTGGGGGTACCTCCCGGGCGAAGCCCAGGGGGCCATCGGTGACCGACGACAACGCGGCGAGGCGCGGTGCCGGACGTCGAGAGCCCGGCAAGATCCGGAAGAGACTGCCTAGACGCACCACCACAGGAACCAGCGGCAGGTCGGCGCCGGGCTCGGGGCGGTCGTGGGGGCCGGGGCGCTGGACGAGGGGCCGGGGGCCGAGCCGCTCGCCGAGGGCGAGCCGCTGCCGCCGGGCGTGGTGGACGGCTGCCCCGGAGCCGGGGACGTGGCCCCCGACGAGGGGCTGGGGCCGTCGCCCGTGCCGTCGCCGGTGCCGGGCCCCTCGCCCGGCCCCGCACCCGTACCGGAGCCCGCACCCGTCCCCGTACCCGTACCCGTCTCGCTGCTGTGTCCGCTGCCGCCCGTGCCGTCGGGGCGGCCGGAGCCGCGGGCCGGGCGGGGGGTGGTGGAGGGGCGGGCGGAGCCGGACTCGACCGGGCCGGGTCCGTCGGGGATCCCGGCGCTCTCGGAGGGCGTCGGCTGCTCGGGGTCGAGGGTCTCCTCGACGACGTCCTCCTGCTCCACGGCGGTCGCCGGGCCGCCGCCCTCGGGCTGCTCCAGGGCCAGCCTGGCCATGCTCAGCGAACCGGCCGCGAGCACCAGGCCGAGGGTGCCGAGCAGCACCGTGCGCCCGCGCCGGGTACGGGCGCGACGCCCGCCGGACCGGCCACCGGCCCGGCCGCCCGCCCCGCCGGCCTCCCTGGCGCGGCGGCGCGCGGCGGCGCGCCCCTCGGCCGGGCGGGGCCGCTCGACCGGATCCAGTTCGTAGGCGAACTCCGGCGCGACGGACGACGGCACGTCCTCGGCCGGTTCCCCGGCCGGTTCCGCGGGCGGCTGGTAGGACGTGACGGGCGGGGCAGGTGCGGGAGGTGTGGGGGGAGCGAGGTACCGCAGCTCCTCGGCGGGGGTCCCGCAGCCCGCGCAGGCCAGGGCGCCGTTGAGATGCCGTCGGCACTGGTGGCAGTAGTCCATGGCGCCCGCAGGCTATGCGGCATGAGTGCCCGGCAGATAGCCGTGCGCGTGAGGATCCTGTGAGGAAACCGCAGGTCGGCGGCGCGTCGTCGTGATTCTCCCCCTTCGGGCAGGATGGGCGCATGACCCCCGCCGCTCACCATTCCGCCCCCTTCGGGCCGCGTGAGTTCCAGCTCGTACTGCTGCGCCGGATGGGCGACCACCAGCCGGCCCTGGTCGACGACGCGCTGCGGGAGCTCGGGGCCACCCACACCGAGATGCGCGAGGCGAACAAGCGCTGGCAGGCCCGGGCCCACGCGCGCGGCGGCCCCGGCGAGTTCGAGCGCTACCGGCTCGCCCTCGGCGCGCCGGAGGCCCGCCACCCGGTGCGCGGTGACAGCGAGGCGTGGATCTGGCCGGTGCCGCTCTGGCCGGACCTGCGGTTCACCGTCCTGGTCGGGCCCGGCCGGGCCGTGTGGTCGCGCTCGCTGACCCGCGCGCCCGGCGCCGCCGCGCCCGAGCTGCGCACCACCGAGGACCTGCGGCCCTGGCGGTGCACCGTGGACGAGGTCTGGCGCGCCTTCCGCGACGTCGAGCCCCGGGAGGGCGTCGCACCCACCCTGGCCCGGCTGGACTTCACCCTGCCCGACGGCGCCCGGGCCGCCGCCGAGTTCGCCTGGGGCCTGCTCCAGCGCCTCGTCCCGCCGCTCCCCGGCCGCGGATCCCTGCCCCACGCCTGACGCTCCGTCAGCGGTTTTCGCGCCCCCGGGCGGCTCAGCTCAGCGCGCGCCGGGCGCGGGGCGGCAGGACGATGCCAACAGGACCGCGCTCCGCGCGTCCGCCTCGCCCGTGCCAGCACCGCACTCCGGAGGACCGCCGTGACCGTCAGCCTTGAGCAGCTGCGCCGCTGCCATGTCGCCGTCGACCTGGGCGCCGCCCGCACCAGGGTCTTCGTCAAGGGCGCCGGCCTCGTCGTCGACGAGCCGTCCGTCGCCGCCGTCAACACCCGCACCGGCGCGCTGATCGCCGTCGGCGCGCTCGCCGAGAAGATGACCGGCCGCACCCCCGACTACATCCGGGTGGTCAGACCCGTCTCCGGCGGCACCGTCGTCGACATCGAGATGGCGCAGCGGATGCTCCGTCACCTCCTCGGCGACAAGCTCCGCCGCCAGCTGCGCCGCAAGCCACGGCTGCGCGCCGCCGCCTGCACCCCGCACGACAGCGACCCGCTCGCCCAGCGCGCCGCCGTGGAGACCCTGGTCGGCCTGGGCGCCCGCCGGGTGGAGCTGGTCGACACCCTGATCGCCGCGGCCGTGGGCTGCGGGCTCCCGGTGGAGCAGCCCACCGCCACCATGATCCTGGTGTGCGGGGCGGCCACCACGCAGGTCGCGGTGCTCTCGCTCGGCGCGATCGTGACCGCCGAGCGGATGCCGGTCGGCGGCGACGCCATCGACCACGCGGTCATCCAGCACCTGCGCCACCAGCACGAACTGATGCTGCCGAGCCAGTCCGTGCGCCCGTTGCAGGTGGCGCTGCACGGCAACGGCCTGACGGTGCAGGGCCCGAGCTTCACCGAGATCCACGGCCGTGACGTGGCCACCGGCCTCGCCCGCTCGGTGACCGTCGACACCGCCGCCGTCCGCGAGGCGATCCAGACCCCGCTGACCGCCGTCCTCGACGGCATCGGCAAGGTGCTCCGCGACTGCCCGCCGGACCTGGTCGCCGACCTCGCCGACCGGGGCATCATGATGGTCGGCGGCAGCGCCCTGCTGCCGGGCCTCGACCAGATGCTGCGCGAGGCGACCGGCATGCCGGTGCACATCGCCGAACGCCCCGACGTGTGCGCGGTGCTCGGCCTCGGCGCGATGCTGGAGGGCCGCGTCCAGCCCATGGTCCTCGACCCGCTGGCCGAGACCGGATCCGGCACCGAAGCCGACGCCGACCAGCCCTGACGGAGGGCGGCCCGTCGTGTACGGCGTGGACGACAATGAGACCGTGTCGATCATGGACGGAGAGGCCCGCGGGCCGACGGAAGCCCGCGGACCCGGCGCGACCGACCAGCCCGGCGCGACCGACCAGCCCGGCGCGCTCGACGCGTCCGCCGGGCCCGGGCTGCCCATGCTCCTGGAGGCCGTCCTCGGCGTCGGCAGCGACCTCGAACTGCGGGCGACCCTCCAGCACCTCGTGGACACCGCGACCGCGCTGACCGGCGCCCGCCACGGCACGCTCGGGGTCCTCGACCCCGAGCGCGGCCGCGTCACCGAGCGCTTCACCTCCGGCCGTACCCCCGAAGGCCCGGCCCCCGACGGCACGGCCCGCGACGGCCCGGACGACATCGACGGGGAAGGGACGAGCGAGGGCGGGACCAGCGAGGACGGGACCACCGGGGCCTGGACCACCGAGGACGGCACCCGCCTCGACGTCCCCGTCCGCGTGCACACCGAGGTCTTCGGCCGCCTCCGGCTCGCCGACAAGCGGACCGGCCGCTTCACCGAGGAGGACCGGGCCCTGCTCCGGGTCCTCGCCTCCCAGGCGGGCATCGCCATCGGCAACGCCCGCCTCTACGAGACCGCCCGCCGTCGCGAGCGCTGGATCGAGGGCGCCGCCGCCGTCACCACGGCCCTGCTCGCCGGGAAGCCGGCCGAGGACGCCCTGACGACCGTCGCCGAACGGGCCCGGCTGCTCGCCGACGCCTCCGCCGGCGTGGTCCTCCAGCCCACCCCGGAGGGCGGCATGGAGATCGTCGCCGCCTCCACCCCGGACGACCCCGGCGACCTGATCGGCACCACCATCGCGCCCGGCTCCCCCGTCCTGGTCCAGCTGCTCGGCGGCGAACCGGTGTTCGTCGAGGACTCGGCCACCGACCCCCGGATGACCACCCACGTGCGCAGCCGCTTCGGGCCCTCGATGATGCTGCCGCTGCAGAGCGGCGGCCGGCTCATCGGCACCCTCGCGCTGCCCCGGCGGCGCGGCGACCGCCCGTACACGGCCGTCGACCGGTTGCTGGCCTCGCAGTTCGCCTCGCAGGCGGCGCTCGCCCTGGTGCTCGCCGACGCCCAGCACGCCCGGGAGCGGCTCGCGGTCTTCGAGGACCGCGACCGGATCGCCCGCGATCTGCACGACCTCGTCGTCCAGCGCCTGTTCGCCACCGAGATGATGCTGGAGTCGACCCGCCGCCGGGCCGCCGTGCGGGAGGTCGACACCCTGCTCGGCCGGGCGGTCGACGAGCTGGACTCCACCATCCAGGAGGTCCGCACCACCATCTTCGCGCTGCAGCAGCCGCCGGCCGACGCGCCGGCCTCCTTCCGCGGCCGGGTGCTGCGCGAGACCGGCGGGGCGGCGGCCCTGCTCGGCTTCCAGCCGTCCGTGCACTTCTCCGGCGCCGTCGACACCCTGGCCGACGGGGCCGGGGCCGACCGGCTGCTCGCGGCGCTGCGCGGCGCGCTGGCCGCCGCCCACCGGCGCCCGGGCGTCGGGGCCGTGACGGTCGAGGTGAGCGCGGACGCGCACGGGCTCCGGCTGCGGGTCGCGGACGACGGACGGCCGCCGGCCGTGACGACCTGGCCCTGAGCCGCGGGAACGACCTGCTCCCCGACGCCCCGCCCCGGCCACCCCGTTCGGCCCAGTCCCGCGCGCCGCGCGCCTTCCCCCGATCTTGACTGAAGGGGTGGACACCGCAGCGACGCCCCCCGCCGAGAAGATCCCCGCGGCGAAGATCCCCGCGGCCGCCTACCGCAACCTCCTCATGGCCACGGTCGGCTTCACGCTCACCTTCTGGGCCTGGAACCTGATCTCGCCGCTCGGCAGCTGGTACGGGGACCGGCTCTCGCTCAGCTCCTTCCAGCAGTCGCTGCTGGTCGCCGTCCCGGTCCTGGTCGGCTCGCTCGGACGGATCCCGGCGGGCGCGCTCACCGACCGGTACGGCGCCAAGCTGATGTTCCCGCTGGTCTCGGCGCTGACCGTGGTGCCCGTGCTGCTGCTGGTCCTGGTGAAGGACTCGTACGGCCTGATGCTGGCCGTGGCCTTCCTGCTCGGGCTCGGCGGCACCACGTTCGCCATCGGCGTGCCCCTGGTCAACTCCTGGTTCCCGCCGGTCAAGCGGGGCTTCGCGCTGGGCGTCTTCGGCATGGGCATGGGCGGTGTGGCGCTGTCCGGGTACTTCACCCCGCGGATCGCGAAGCACGGCGAGAACCTGCCGTTCGTCGTGGTCGCGATCGCCCTCGCCGGGTACGCCGTGCTCGCCGCCCTGCTGATCTCGGACCGCCCCGACCGGCCCGTCCCGGCCGCCTCCCTCGGCCGGCGGCTCGGGCAGGCCGGGCGGCTGCGGGTCACCTGGGAGCTGTCGGCGCTGTACGCGATCGGCTTCGGCGGCATCGTCGCCTTCGGCGTCTACCTGCCCACGTACCTGAAGACGTGGTACGCGCTCGACCCGACCGACGCGGGCACCAAGGCCGCCGGATTCGCCCTGGTCACCGTCGTGTTCCGGCCGTTCGGCGGCTGGCTCTCGGACCGGCTCCACCCGGCCCTGGTGACCGCCGCCGCGCTGGCCGTCGTCGCGCTCCTCGCCATCGTCCAGGCCTTCGACCCGCCGCTCGACCCGGGCGGCACCGTCGCCCTGCTCATCATGGCGGCCGGCCTCGGAACCGCGTCCGGCTCGGTCTTCGCCCTGGTCTCCCAGGTCACCCCGCAGGCCCAGGTCGGCAGCGTCACCGGCATCGTCGGCGCGATGGGCGGCCTCGGCGGCTTCGTGCCCCCGCTGGTGATGGGCGCGATCTACAGCGCCAAGGGCTCGTACTCGATCGGCTTCATGCTGCTGTCCGACCTGGCGCTCGCCGGCTGCGTGTACGCGTACGGCCGGATGCGCACCCTCAGGGCGGACGAGGGCGGCGACGGGAACGGCAGGGACGGCGGGGCCGGCGACGCGGGGCCGGCCGACGTGAGCAAGGTCGCAGCGCGCCGGACCTGACGCCTGGGCAGAATTCCCGGCATGAGCGCCCGTCTCCTGGCCCTGAGGCCATCCGGCCGGCCCGCCCTGCGGTTCGGTGCCGACACCCTGACGTACGAGGAACTGGCGCGCGCCGCCGGAGCCCTGGTCCCCCGGCTGCGCCCGGCCGACCGGGTCGCGGTCTGGGCCACCAACACGGCGGAGACGGCGGTCGGCGTGGTCGCCGCCCTGCTCGCGGGTGTGCCGGCGGTCCCGCTCAACCCCCGCGTCGGGGAGCGCGAACTGGCCCACATCGTCGGCGACAGCGCGCCCGGCGCGGTGCTCGCCGGACCCGGGGACGCGCTGCCCGAGGGCCTCGCGGGACTCCCGCGGATCGACGTGGACGTCCGGGCCACGGGGGCGTACGCGGACGAGCCGGCGGACCCCGAGGCCGCGGCCCTGATCGTCTACACCTCGGGCACCACCGGCCCGCCGAAGGGCGTCGTGCTCCCCCGGCGCGCGATCGCCGCCTCCCTGGACGCGCTGGCCACCGCCTGGCACTGGACCGGCGAGGACGTCCTGGTGCACGGGCTGCCGCTGTTCCACGTGCACGGGCTCGTCCTCGGCGTCCTCGGCCCGCTGCGGCGCGGCGGCGAGCTGCGGCACCTGGGCGGCTTCTCCGTCGACAAGGTCGCCGAGGAGCTGGGCGGGGGCGGCGGGACGATGCTGTTCGGCGTGCCGACGATGTACCACCGGATCGCCGAGGCCCTCCCCCACGACCCCGCGCTCGTCCGGGCCCTGAAGGAGGCCCGGCTGCTGGTCTCGGGCTCGGCGGCGCTCCCGGTCCACGACCACGAGCGGATCGCGGCCGCGACCGGCCGGACGGTCGTCGAGCGGTACGGGATGACCGAGACCCTGATGCTGTGCTCCGTCGAGGTCGCCCCGCCCGCCCCCGCGCCGGACCCGGCCGTCCCCGGTTCGGCCCGCCCCGGCCCGTCCGGCCCCGGCCCCCGGCCCGGCTCGGTCGGCCTGCCGCTCGACGGCGTCGAGCTGCGGCTGGTGGAGGAGGACGGCTCGGTCCTGGAGGCCCGGGACGGGGAGACGGTCGGCGAGATCCAGGTGCGCGGCCCGAACCTGTTCACCGGCTACCTCAACCGGCCGGACGCGACGGCGGCGGCGTTCGCGGCGGACGGCTGGTTCCGCACCGGGGACATGGCGGTGCGGGAGCCCGACGGCCACGTCCGGCTGGTCGGCCGCAAGGCCACCGACCTCATCAAGAGCGGCGGCTACAAGATCGGCGCGGGCGAGATCGAGAACGCCCTGCTCGACCACCCCGGCGTCCGCGAGGCCGCCGTCACCGGCGAGCCCGACCCCGACCTCGGCGAGCGGATCGTCGCCTGGGTGGTCCCCGCCGACCCGGCCGCGCCGCCCGCCGCCGGGCCGCTCGCCGACCACGTGGCCGCCCTCCTCGCCCCGCACAAGCGCCCGCGCGAGGTGCGCTACCTGGACGCGCTGCCCCGCAACGACATGGGCAAGGTCCTCAAGAAGGCGCTCCGGGAGCGGGCCGATGACTGAGCGCCTGTCCGCCCGCGCGGCCCTCGCCCTGGTCACCGACGACTTCGTGCCGCTCGACGCGGCCCCGCCGAACGGCGCCGACCCGCTCGGCTGGCCCGGCTACGAGACCTCGCACGCCCGCGCCGCCGAACGCACCGGCGAGGACGAGTCCGTGGTCTTCGGCACCGCCACCGTCGACGGCCGCCGCTGTGTCCTCGTCGTCTTCGAGTTCGGCTTCCTCGGCGGGTCCCTGGGACGGACCGCCGGGGACCGGCTCGTCGCCGCCTACACCGCGGCCGGCACCCTGCGGCTGCCCCTGGTGTCGCTGGTCGCCACCGGCGGCAGCCGGATGCAGGAGGGCATGATCGCCCTCACCCAGCTCCAGCGGGTCGCCGCCGCGGCCGTCCGGCTGCGGGCCGCCGGGCTGCCCCACGTCACCGTGCTCCGCGACCCGTCCACCGGCGGCGGCTGGGCCACCGTCGGGGCCGGCGCCGACGTCGTGCTCGCGCTGCCCTCGGCCCAGGTCGCCTTCGCCGGCTCCCGGGTGCGGCCGGCGGACGCCGACCCCACCGCGTACACGGCGGAGGACCAGCACGCGCACGGCCACGTCGACGCCCTCGTCCCGCCGGAGCGGCTGCGCGAGTCCCTCGGACTGTGGCTGCGGCTGCTCACCCCGCACGCCGGCGAGCCCGAGGCCGCTCCCCCGCCGCACACCCCGGGAGCGGCGGAGCTGCCCGCCACCGGCTGGGAGGCCGTACGGGCGGCCCGCTCCCCGCGGCGGCCGCGCGCCGGGGCCTATCTGGACGCCTACTTCGAGGTGCGGGCCGCGATCAGCGGCGACCGGGCCGGCGGCGTGGACCCGACGGTGGAGTGCGGCTTCGGCCTGCGCGAGGGGCGGCCGGTGGCGTACGCGGCGCAGCTGGGCGGGGCGACCCGGCCGGCCGGGTTCCGTACGGTGGCGCGGCTCGCCCGGCTCGCGGACCGGCTCGGCATCCCGGTGCTCACCCTGATCGACACGCCGGGCGCGGCCAACGACGCCGAGGCGGAACGGGCCGGGGCCGGGCCGGCCATCGCCGAGGCGTTCACGGCGATCGCCGAGGCCCGCACGCCGGTGACCTCGCTGCTCGTCGGCGAGGGCGGTTCGGGCGGGGCGCTCGCGCTCGCGGCGCCCGGCAACACCTGGGTCACGCCGGACGGCTACTTCTCGGTGATCGCGCCGGAGCTCGCCGCGCAGATCCTCAAGCGCGCCCCGGAGCAGGTGCCGGAGACCGCCGACCAGCTGCGGCTGCGCCCGCAGGACCTGGTGGCGCTCGGCGTGGTGCGGGGCGTCGTCGGACAGCACGGAGCCCCCTCGGAATGAGGGGGCTCCGCGGGTGGTCCGGCCCGGTCAGCCGATGTCGCCCGCACAGATGCTGAAGTCCTCGCAGACGACGACGGTGTTGTCGACCACGGTCACGCTGGAGCCGTCGGAGTCGTCCTCGTAGCCGTGGGCGAGGGCGGTGCCCGCACCGGTGAGGACGACGGCGGCGGCCAGGGCGGCCGAGGCGATGAACGTGCGCATGAAAAACCTCCTGACGAGCGGAGTTGCTCAGACGGGAGCCTGACCTGGGCATAGTCCCGCGGCAAGGACACGCGCCCGGGACGGTCCCGGGACGACCCGTTCGGGGGGCGCACCTGCCGTTCGCGCCCACCGCACGGATGACCCCGGTCCGGGTGACCCTTCCGGGTCGGGGCGCGCTGACCCTCGCGGGTCGGGGCTCGGGGACGCTCGCGGATCGGGGCTCGGTTGCCCCTGCGGGTCGGGGCCCGGTGATGCTCAGGGCTCGGGGTGCCGGGCGTCGTAGCGCCGGAAGCCCTTGCCGTACAGCGTGAGCAGTCCGATGGCGAGCACACAGGCGAGGCCGCCGCCGGTGACGGCGACCGCCGGGGAGGTGAGGTCGGCGACGGAGCCGGCCAGGAAGTCGCCGAGCCGGGGCCCGCCGACGACGACCACGATGAACACGCCCTGGAGCCGGCCGCGCATCTCGTCGGGGGCGGCGACCTGGAGCATCGTGTTCCGGAAGATCATCGAGACGGTGTCCGCGTATCCGGCGGCGGCGAGCAGCAGCAGCCCGAGCCAGAGGTTGCGGGTGAGGCCGAAGAGGGCGATGGCGGTGCCCCAGGCGGCCACCGAGATCAGGATCGCCTGCCCGTGGTGCCGGATCCGGCCCTGCCAGCCGGAGAACACCCCGCCGAGCAGCGCGCCGAAGGCCGGTGCGGCGACGAGCAGTCCGGTGGTCTTCGCGTCCCCGCCGTACCAGAGCACGGCGACGGCCGGGAACAGCGCCCGGGGGTGGGCGAGGATCATCGCGCAGAAGTCCGAGAAGAAGGTCATGCGCAGATTGGGGCGGGTGGCGAGGAAGCGCAGTCCGTCGAGGACGGAGGCCCGCTTGGGGCGCGCGGCGCCGTCGGCGCCGTCGGCGCCCGTGCGCTCGGGCAGCATCGAGGGCAGCCGCCACATCGCGTAGAGGGAGGCGGAGAAGGCGACGGCGTCGATGAGGTAGGCGGTCTGGTAGCCGGCGAGGCCGACCACGACGCCGCCGAGGCTGGGCCCGACGAGGGTGCCGAAGGTGGTCGTCATGGAGTTCAGCGCGTTGGCGGCGCGCAGCTGCTCGGCGGGCAGCAGGCGGGGGATCATCGAGCTGCGGGCGGGCGCGTTGAGCGCGGCGCAGACGGCCTGGAGGGAGACGATCCCGTACAGGAACCAGACGTGGTGGAAGCCGGCGAAGGCGGCGACGCACAGGGCGACGGAGAGCGCGGCGAGTCCGGTGGAGCTGGCGAGGCCGAGCCTGCGGCGGTCGACGGTGTCGGCGATGGCCCCGCCGTACAGCCCGAAGACGACCAGCGGGACGAGGGTGAAGAGCCCGACCAGGCCGACCGCGAAGGGCGAGCGGGTGATGTCGTAGACCTGGAGGGAGATGGCCAGGGTCGTCATGCCCTGCCCGACCCAGGTCACGGTGTTGCCGAACCACAGGCGGCGGTAGTCGGCGGACGTGCGCAGCGGGGTGAGGTCGGCGAGCACCCGGCGGCGGCTGTCCGGGCGGACCTCCTGGGTGGCGCTCACGCGGCGGCGTCGGTGAGGTCGTAGCGCAGTTCGGGGCGCTCCCAGTGGATGCGTCCGGTGGGCCGGACGGTGCCGGTGCGGCGGGCGCCGGTGCGCAGGTAGAACTCCTCGGCGGGCGGGTGGGCGACGACCCGTATCGAGGTGAGCCCGGCGGCCCGGGCCTCGGCGGTCATGTGCTCCATGAGGAGGCGCCCGATGCCGAGCCCCTGGGCGTCGTCGGCGACGAAGGCGAGGTCGAGTTCGGCCTCGTCGAGCAGCAGGGCGTAGAAGCCGAGGATCCGGCCGTCGGCGCCGACGGCGACGTGGACGGGGTGGTGCTCGATGTACGAGCCGCCCACCTGGTAGCCGTCGACCATGGCGGCGTACTCGCCGGCGTAGGCGGACGAGGTCCGGACGAGCCGGGTGAGCCGCTTGGAGTCGTCGGCGGTGGCGCGCCGGAGGGTGATGTCGGGCATGGCCCGAGTATAGGGGTGCAGGGGTGTCTGGCTCCTTACCTTTTTGGTGTCGGGGGTACGGGGCGGGGCGCCCCCCGCCGCCCGTGCCACTCCGACCCCGGCCGCCCGCCGCCCGCGTGCGGAGTGGCGCGGGTGACGGGGGGGACGGGGGGGGACAGCGGCCGGGGGTCGGGCGCGGGCGGCCGGGGGTCGGGGTGGCACGGGCAGGTGGGACCGGGGAGTCACGGGCGGCGGGGGCGGAGTGGCGCGGGCGGCGAGGCTCGGCGGACCGGGGCGGCCGAGGCGGCGAACCGGGGCGGCCGAGGTCGGGCGCGGGCGCGGCCACGGGCGGCGGGCCCGTCGGGTCCCGGGCGCGGAGGTCCCGGGCGCGGAGGTCCCGGGCGCCGGAGGTCCCGGGCGCCGGAGAACGTCCGGTAATCGATCCCCTCCGGAACACCCGGCGACCTTGCGGGAGTTCGCCCCGGGGGCGGTCCGGCACGGTCCGTCCCCGCCCGCAGACCTTCGCAAGGAGACATCGTGCGCGTTCTCTTCACCGGCCCGGCCGCGGCCGGTCACCTCTTCCCGATGATCCCGACCGCCCAGGCGCTGCGCGCCGCCGGCCACGAGGTGCTGTTCGCGAGCTCGCGGCCGCTGGACCGGCTCCGCGAGACGGGTTTCCCGGTCGTCGAGATCGGCGACGGCCGGGACATCCGGGAGGTGTTCGAGCAGGCCACGGGCGAGCAGGCGCGGTACGTCTCGCCCGAGCTGACCTCGGAGCAGATCCTGGACCGGGCGGCCCTCGCCTTCGCCCTGGTCTCCCGCCCGACGGTCGAGGACCTCCTGGGCGCCGCCGAGGCCTGGGGCGCCGACCTGCTGGTGTACGACTCCTTCCAGGCCTCCGCCCCGCTGGTGGCGGCCAAGCTCAAGATCCCTTCGGCGATCCAGAACTTCGGCGTGACCTCCGGTCACGAGATGGTCCGCCGGATCGCGGGCCGCTTCACCGAGGCGTACGAGACCCACGGCGTGGCCGGTCCCGCCGAGGCGACGGCGCTCGACATCATCCCGGCCTCGCTCGGCGGCGACCGGGACAGCCTGCGGATGCGCTACCTCCCGTACAACGGCGGCGGCACCGTCCCGGCCGCGCTGCTCCGCCGCGGCGACCGCCCGCGGGTCGTGGTCACCCTGGGCACGGTGCTCACGGAGATGGACGGCGTGAACGCGATCGTGCGCCTGACGGAGGCCGCGGCGTCCGTGGACGCGGACTTCCTGCTCGCCGTCGGCGACGCCGACCTGTCCCCGCTGGGCACCCTTCCGGACAACGTCCGCCCGCTGCCCTGGGTGCCGCTGGCCGAGCTGCTCACGGCCTCGGACGCGCTGGTCCACCACGGCGGTTCCGGCACGATGCTCACCGCGCTCCAGGCCGGGCTGCCGCAGCTGCTGCTGCCGCAGGGCGCCGACCACTTCATCAACGCCGACGCGCTGACGGCGACGGGCGCCGCCCTGCGCTCCACCGCCGACGGCGTGGACGCCGCGCTCCTGACCCGCCTGGTGACGGACCCGGCCCTCGCGGAGGCCGCCGCCGCCCTGCACGCGGAGAACGCCGCCCTGCCGACCCCGGCCCAGACGGTCCCGGCCCTGGAGGCGCTGGCGGCGCGCTAGAGCGCCTCTTGCGGACGGGGCCGGTTCCGGCCACTTTCCGGCACCGGGGCACCCGCGGGCCCCGGCTGCCGGCCCGGGCGTCAAGCGTCACACGTCACACGTCAGACGTCAGGCGCCCGACGCTCGGCCTCACACGTCAGACGCCCGACACCCGGCGTCAGGCGTCACACGCCACACGTCAGACGCCCGGCACCCGGCACCCGACGTCACGCGTCGCAGTCCAGGGCGCCCGGGTCGACGGCGTCGAGGCGGGCCGCGAGGGCGTGCAGGCGGTCGCGCAGGTCCTGGATCTCCTCCAGGTCGAGCCCGGTCGCGGCGGCGATCCCGCGCGGCACGCCGAGCGCCTTCTCGCGCAGCGCGGCGCCCTCGGCGGTGGCCCGCACGGTGACGGACCGCTCGTCCTCGGGGCTGCGCCGGCGCTCGACGAGTCCGGCCGCCTCCAGCCGCTTGAGCAGCGGCGAGAGGGTGCCGGAGTCGAGCCTGAGCCGCTCGCCGATGCCCTTGACGGGTAGCTCGCCGTGCTCCCAGAGCACCAGCATCACCAGGTACTGCGGGTAGGTGAGGCCGAGCTCCTTGAGCGCGCCGCGGTAGACGCCGTTGAAGGCGCGGGTGGCGGCGTGCAGGGAGAAGCAGATCTGGTTGTCGAGCCGGAGGAAGTCCTCGGCGGCGCGGGTCGGGCGGTCCATGGGTCCAGGGTACGGGAGAGCTACATCACACGCCATTAAGTTGTGCACAACTTAATGGCGCACTAAGAATGTGAGGGCAGCACGAACACGACGACCGCCCCGGACAGGAACGGAAGACCACCATGGACGCGCTCTACACCGCAGTCGCCACCGCCAACGGCCGCGAGGGCCGCGCCGTCAGCTCCGACGGCCACATCGACCTCCCGCTCGCCCACCCGGTCGCGCTCGGCGGCAACGGCCAGGGCACCAACCCGGAGCAGCTGTTCGCCGCCGGCTACGCCGCCTGTTTCGCGAGCGCGATGGGCGTGGTGGCCCGCCAGGAGAAGATCGACATCTCCGAGGCCTCCGTGACCGCCGAGGTCTCCATCGGCAAGGACCCGGCCGACGGCGGCTTCGGCCTCGCGGTCGTGATGCGCGCCGAGTTCCCGGACCACCTCCAGGGCGAGGCGGGCCGCGCGCTCCTGGAGAAGACCCACGCCTTCTGCCCGTACTCGAAGGCCACCCGCGGCAACATCAAGGTCGACCTCGTCGTCGAGTGACGACGGCCTGACACGGCGGGCGTTCGACACCCCCTCCGTGGACTTCTGTTGACAATCGTCCGCTCCCGGCTCGCCATGGGCGCCGGGAGCGTTCGGTCGTGGGTTTTCACGTTCGGGCACGGGGGATTCGCCAGGCGTACGGCGGGCAGTCATGGGACGGCCGCCGGGTGGTGGTCCGCGGGCGCTCTCCTTGGGGCGCTCCGCGGCCGGCCCCCGCCGGCTCCGCACCGAGCCCCTGTCCGCTCGTACCCCGGAGGACGTCTCCCCCATGGCCGACCTCAATCGCCGCCGCTTCCTTCAACTGGCCGGCGGCACCGCCGCGTTCACCCTGTTGTCCGACAGCATCGCCCGCGCCGCCTCCATACCGGCGCAGGGAACGACCGGCACCATCCAGGACGTCGAGCACATCGTGGTCCTGATGCAGGAGAACCGTTCCTTCGACCACTACTTCGGCGCGATGAAGGGCGTACGGGGCTTCGGCGACCCGCGCCCGGTGACGCTGCCCAGCGGCAAGCCCGTCTGGTACCAGTCGGACGGCAGGACCGAGACCCTGCCGTTCCGTCCGAGCAGCGACAAGCTGGGCATGGAGTACCTCCAGGGCCTCAACCACGACTGGCAGGGCGGGCAGAGCGCCTTCAACAAGGGCCGGTACGACAACTGGGTGCCGGCCAAGACCAAGGCCACGATGGCGCACCTCACCCGCGAGGACATCCCGTTCCACTACGCCCTCGCCGACGCCTTCACCATCTGCGACGCGTACCACTGCTCGTTCATCGGCGCGACCGACCCCAACCGCTACTACATGTGGACCGGCTACGTCGGCAACGACGGCACGGGCGGCGGCCCCGTCCTCAACAACGCCGAGGCGGGCTACGGCTGGACCACCTACCCCGAGCGCCTGGAGGCGGCCGGGATCTCCTGGAAGGTCTACCAGGACATCGGCGACGGCCTGAACGCCGCCGGCTCCTGGGGCTGGATCAGCGACGCCTTCCGCGGCAACTACGGCGACAACTCGCTGCTGTACTTCAACACCTACCGCAACGCGCAGCCGGGCAGCCCGCTCTACGAGAAGGCCCGCACCGGCACGAACGCGAAGGCGGGCGAGGGCTTCTTCGACCGGCTCCGCGCCGACGTGCAGTCCGGCACGCTCCCCCAGATCTCCTGGATCGCCGCGCCGGAGGCCTTCTCCGAGCACGCCAACTGGCCTGCGAACTACGGCGCCTGGTACATCGCGCAGGTCCTGGACGCGCT
Organism: Streptomyces sp. NPDC053541; assembly: GCF_044544705.1. Taxonomy (NCBI): domain Bacteria; kingdom Bacillati; phylum Actinomycetota; class Actinomycetes; order Kitasatosporales; family Streptomycetaceae; genus Streptomyces; species Streptomyces sp. NPDC053541. Next base: position 189,994 of record NZ_JBITXM010000012.1, on the reverse strand, counting down.
GACCTCGAACCCCGACGTGTGGGCGAGGACGGCGCTCTTCATCACCTACGACGAGAACGACGGCTTCTTCGACCACGTGGTCCCGCCGTACGTCCCGGCGTCGGCGGCGCAGGGCCTGTCCACGGTCCCCACGACCCTGGACTACTTCCCGGGCAAGACGGGCTACGTGGCCGGCCCGTACGGCCTCGGCCCGCGCGTCCCGATGATCGTCGTCTCGCCGTGGTCGACCGGCGGCTTCACCTGCTCGGAGACCTTCGACCACACCTCGGTCATCCGCTTCATGGAGACCCGCTTCGGGGTGCGCGAGCCGCAGATCTCGCCCTGGCGCCGCGCCGTCTGCGGCGATCTGACCTCGGCCTTCGACTTCACCCGCACCCAGACGCAGCCGGCCGCGCTGCCCTCGACCGCGGGCTACTACCCGCCGGACAAGAACCGCCACCCCGACTTCCTGGCCACCGCCCCGGCGGTCGGCTCGATGCCCCGCCAGGAGCCGGGCTCCAAGCCGACCCGCCCGCTGAAGTACGCCCCGTACGTGGACGGCGCGGCGGACGTCACGGCCGGCACCTACCGCCTGACCTTCAGCGGTGGCCCCGCGGCCGGCGCCCAGTTCTACGTCACCTCGGCGAACCGCACGGACGCGCCGTGGACGTACACGGCCGGGGCGGCCGCGTCGATCTCCGACACCTGGAACACCAAGTACAGCAAGGGCACCACCGACCTCACGGTGCACGGCCCGAACGGCTTCCTGCGCCGCTTCCGCTCCCCCGGCAAGACCGCGGCCCCGGAGGTGACGGCCCGCCACAACGCGACCACCGGCGCCCTGGACCTGACCCTCACCAACGCCGGCCCCACGACGACGGTCACCGTCACCAACGCCTACGGCGGCACCCCGGCCACCCTCTCCGTCCCCAAGGGCGCCACGGTCACCCACACCGTGCCCCCGTCGTCCGGCTCCCGCTGGTACGACGTGACCCTCACCTGCACCGCGACCCCGGACTGGCTGCGCCGCCTGGCGGGCCACGTGGAAACGGGCGCGGCGGGCACGACGGACCCGGCGATCCTGACGTACTGAGCACGGCGGCCGGGGCGGATGAGTACGAACGCCCATCCGCCCCGGCACCCCGGTGCGATGGGATGCCGTCATGCAGCCGAACGATCCCGCCGCACCCGTCACCGGGGCCTGGGTGGCCCCCCTCGTCTCGACGGTGGTCACCCTGCCCCTGGGCTTCCTCACCCTCGTGTACGCGATGCTCTCCCCGATGGCCTGCGACTCCTGCGACGGGGAGGCGGCCGACCGCTTCGACGCGAGCTTCGAGGTGGCCTTCCCGGTCGCCATGACCGGCCTCCTCCTCGCCCTGGTGCTGCTGGTCGCCGCCTGGTCCCTCCCCCGCCGTGCCCACCACACCCCGCGCCGCCTCCTCCTCGCGACCGCCGCCCCGATCACCACGGGCCTGACGTGGCTGACCTTCCTGGGACTCGTCGCGTGGCCGCGCTGAGGGACCACGGGACCTGGTGGAAGGCCCCTCTCACGGCGACCCTGGTGGGCCTGCCGCTTCTGGTCGGAGAGTTCCTCCTCTTCCGCGCCGACGGCTACACGAGCGGCATCGAGATCCTGCTCGTCCTATCGGCGATCCTCCTCGCCATCTCCTGGCTGCTCCCCCACAGCCGCACCTGGCGCACCCCGCGCCTGATCGCCGCCGCCACGGCCCTCGCCATCACCCTGCTGCCGTTCCTGTTCGCCGTGCTGCTGGGCCTGGCGATGACCTCATAGTCCCGGGCGGAGTTCCGGGGTCCGCAACGTCTCGACGCTACGGTTTGGACAGCCGCAGCGTCCACGAGCCGTCTGCCGTCACGTTGACGAAGTACGGGCCGCCGCCAAGCATCTGCGCAACGGTCGAGCCGTCGAAGGAGCCGATCTCGTTGAACGCGGCGTCCTGCACCGCTCCGGCAGCGTCGAGCACAACGACGATGAAGTTGCTCTGCCCCTTGTACGCACCCTGCATCTCCACGGCGTGGTCGGCGTCGAACGGGCCCACGACCTGGTCACCCTTGCCCTTGTAGGTCTGCGGGAGTTTGGCCGCGCGCTCGTTTCGTGGCTGCGTGATCGTGATGGACCAGGCGGCGTCGGCCGTGACGTTGAGCCGGTAGCGGCCGGCGTCGAGTCCCACCGCCTTTGAGCCGTCGTACGAGCCGATGGCATTGACCAGTACGTCCTTCGTCTGCCCGGACGAGTCCAGGAGCTCGACGATGAAGTTGGCCGAGCATCCGGAGCACTTCGAACGGAAGATGCCCAGGCCTTCCGTCATGGTGAAGGTCTCGCTGGCCCGCTGCCCCCGCCCCGACAGCCGGATGGGCGGAATGGTCGAGGGCGACGGTGACGGCTGGGAAAGGGCTTCGGCCGCCTGCGTGGTCGGCTGCGTCGAGGCGGCTGTCTCCTGTGTCCCCCTGTTGGCCACCACGCTGACCCCGAGGACGACCGCTACGAGCCCCAGAGCGCCCAAGCCGCCCCAGAGCCACCCACGGCGACGGCCTTGGGCGGGTGGAATCGACGGTTTCCGCTGTGGCTGCCCCGAGCCGGCCGGGGTTCTGGAACCGCCTCCCCGGGGCTGCTCGGGCGGGTCGGTTGCGGCCATGAGGAACCTCCCTTACGGGCTGTCGCGATGGACAGTTCTCCACGCTAGGAGGGCATCGCGCACCAAGCGCCCTGTGCGGGGCCAACCGAGCGACGCGTGCACAGATGAAGGGCCACGGGGCGCGTCCGGGTCTCCCCGGCGGCGTAGTGACCGGCTCCCGGCCTGCCGGCGTCCGGCACGGCATCCGGGTGAGCCCCGCGTGTCGCTCCCGGGGGGCTCGTCACCGCGCGTGCACCGTGGAACGGAAAAGCCCGCCCCCGCGCTGAATCCTTCCTGCGGGTGCGGGCAGTGGTGGGGCGGGTGGGACTCGAACCCACGGCCGACGGATTATGAGTCCGCTGCTCTAACCGGCTGAGCTACCGCCCCGAACACCACGGCGCGTACAAGTGTGCGCGCCGTCTGCCGCAGCATAGCCGCTCATACGATCTCCTGCTCCGGATGGTCGGCCATGCTCAACCAACAGGACTCCGCCGCTCCTCCCCCGGTTCCCGGGGAAACGAAAAAGGACCCCTAAGGGTCCTCTTCCGATGGCTCCCCCGACTGGACTCGAACCAGTAACCCTCCGGTTAACAGCCGAATGCTCTGCCAATTGAGCTACAGGGGATCGCGCTCCCCCGACTGGACTCGAACCAGTAACCTGCCGGTTAACAGCCGGCTGCTCTGCCAATTGAGCTACAGGGGATTGCTGCGTTGCGACGAACGGTCCCACCTCCGGCCTTGCCGGGGGGCGGGCGCTCGCTGCGAGACATAGATTAGCGCAAGCAGGGGGGTGCTCCGCCAATCGGTATCCCCAGGGCGTCCAGGGAAGGATCGCAGCGTGCGGTACAAGCTGGTCTTCGTCGCCGGACTGGGCCTCGGTTTCGTGATCGGGACGCGGGCCGGGCGAGAGGTGTACGAGCGGATGAAGTCCTCCGCGAAGCAGGTCGCCGGGAACCCCGCCGTCCGCAACGCGGCCGAGTCCGCCGCCCAGGGCGGGCGGCAGGCGGCCGGGCGGGCGCTGCACCTGGTCGGCGACCAGGCGCAGCGGATCCGGTCCCGGCGCGAGCACAACGGGCACTACAGCGGGCAGTCGGCGGGCTACGAGGACGACGACTGGGGCACCAGCAACACCTGACGTACGGCAGAATCATGTGCCATGGGGATAGTCGCCGGCCTGGACAGCTCTACGGACTCCACGCGCATCGTCGTCTGTGACACCGACACGGGCGCCGTGCTGCGGCAGGGGCATGCCCCGCACCCCCTGGAGCCCAAGGCCACCGACGTCGACCCGCAGGCCTGGCTGCTCTCGCTCGGCGAGGCCGCGACCGGCGGCCTCCTCGAGGGCGTGCAGGCCATCGGCGTCTCCGCGCAGGGACACGGACTCGTCCCGCTCGACGCGCAGGGCGGTCTCGTGCGGCCCGCCCTGGTCGGCAACGACAAGCGGGCCCAGGTCGCCGCCGCCGACCTCGTCGAGGCGCTCGGCGGGCGGCACGCCTGGACCGAGGCCGTCGGCGCCGTGCCGCGGTCCGGGATGCCGGTCGCCAAGCTGCGCTGGCTCGCCCGCACCGAACCCGAGCACGCCCAGCGGATCGCCTCCGTCCTCCAGCCGCACGACTGGCTGGTCTGGCAGCTCCTCGGCCGCCCCGCGCGCCGCACCACCGACCGCGGCGCCGCCTCCGCCACCGGCTACTGGTCCGCCCGGCACGGCGGCTACCGGCCCGACCTGGTCGAGCTCGCGCTCGGCCACCAGGCCGCGCTGCCCGAGGTGCTCGGCCCCGCCGAGGCCGCCGGCACCACCCCCGAGGGGCTGCTGATCTCCGCCGGTACGGGCGAGACCATGGCGGCCGCCCTCGGCCTGGGGCTCGGCACCGGCGACGCGGTCGTGTCCCTCGGCGCCTCCGGCTCCGTGATGGCCGTCCACCACGAGGCCCCCGCCGACCCGGACGGGTCGATCACCTCGTACGCCGACGCGGCCGGCATGCACCTGCCCGTGGTGCACACCTCCAACGCCGTACGGGTGCTCCGCGGCACCGCCGAGATGCTGGGCGTCGACTCGCTCGACGAGCTGTCCGCGCTCGCCCTGAAGTCCACCCCCGGCTCCTCCGGGCTCGTGCTGCTCCCCTATCTGGAGGGCGAGCGCACCCCGAACCTGCCGCACACCGCCGGCACGCTCAGCGGGCTGCGCCGCGAGTCGATGAAGCCCGAACACCTGGCCAGGGCCGCCTTCGAGGGCATGCTGTGCTCGCTCGCCGACGCGATGGACGTGCTGCGCCGCCGGGGCGTCGAGGTGCGCCGGGTGTTCCTGCTCGGCGCCGCCGCCGGGCTGCCGGCCGTGCAGGCCATGGCGCCCGCGCTGTTCGGCGCGCAGGTCGTCGTGCCCCAGCCCGCCGAGTACGCGGCGCTGGGCGCCGCCCGGCAGGCGGCCTGGGCGCTCGGGGTGTCCCAGGGCACCCTCTCCCCCGCCGTCCCGCCGGCCTGGCAGGGCGCCGCGGCCCAGGTCCTGGAGGCCGGCGAGGAACTCGCGGTCGGGCAGGCGGTGCGCCAGCAGTACGTCGCCACCCGGGACCAGTTGCACCCGGGCGCCTTCGGCGCGTAGAGACATCCGGCGCGTAAAGACTTCACCAGGGCTCGCGCCCGGCCCAAAACGAGTCGTAACGTCCCGCGGGCGCGGGCGATAGTAGAACCCGTGCTCATAAGACTCCTCCGCTCCTTCCTCGGGCCCTACAGAAAACCCATCGCCCTGCTGGTGCTGCTCCAGCTGCTGCAGACCAGCGCCACCCTCTACCTGCCGACCCTCAACGCGGACATCATCGACAACGGTGTCGTGAACGGGGACACCGGCTACATCCTGCGCTTCGGCGCGCTGATGATCGGCGTGTCGCTGGTGCAGGTCGTCTGCAACATCGGGGCCGTGTACTTCGGCGCGCGGACCGCCGCGGCCCTCGGCCGGGACGTCCGGGCCGCCGTCTTCGGCCGGGTGCAGTCCTTCTCGGCCCGGGAGGTCGGGCACTTCGGGGCGCCGTCGCTGATCACCCGCACCACCAATGACGTCCAGCAGGTCCAGATGCTGGTCCTGATGGCCTTCACGCTGATGGTCTCGGCGCCGATCATGTGTGTCGGCGGCATCATCATGGCCCTCGGCCAGGACGTGCCGCTGTCGGGCGTGCTGATCGCGGTCGTGCCGGTGCTCGGCATCGCGGTCTCGCTGATCGTGCGGAGGATGCGGCCGCTGTTCCGCACCATGCAGACGCGCCTCGACACGGTGAACCGGGTGCTGCGCGAGCAGATCACCGGCAACCGGGTGATCCGTGCCTTCGTCCGCGACGGATACGAGCGCGAGCGGTTCAAGGGGTCGAACACCGAGCTCACCGACGTGTCGATGGCCACCGGCCGGCTGATGGCGCTGATGTTCCCGACCGTGATGACGGTCGTGAACGTGTCGTCGATCGCGGTGGTCTGGTTCGGCGCGCACCGCATCGACAGCGACGCGATGGAGATCGGCGCGCTGACCGCCTTCCTCGCGTATCTGATGCAGATCGTGATGGCGGTCATGATGGCCACCTTCATGTTCATGATGGTGCCGCGGGCCGAGGTGTGCGCCGAGCGCATCCAGGAGGTGCTCGCCACCGAGTCCAGCGTGGTGCCGCCGGCCGCTCCGGTGCGCGAGCTGGGCCGGCGCGGGCACCTGGAGGTCAGGGGCGCGGAGTTCCGCTACCCGGGCGCCGAGGAGTCGGTGCTGCGGGACGTCGAGCTGGTGGCCCGGCCGGGCGAGACCACGGCGATCATCGGCTCGACCGGCTCCGGAAAGTCGACGCTGCTCGGCCTGGTGCCGCGGCTCTTCGACGTGACCGGCGGCGAGGTCCTGGTGGACGGCGTGGACGTGCGCGAGCTGGAGCCGGGCCTGATGGCGCGGACGGTCGGCCTGGTGCCGCAGAAGCCGTACCTCTTCTCCGGGACGGTGGCGACCAATCTGCGCTACGGCAAGCCGGACGCCACCGACGAGGAGCTGTGGCACGCCCTGGAGGTGGCCCAGGCCAAGGACTTCGTGTCCAAGCTGGAGGGCGGTCTGAACGCGCCGATCGCGCAGGGCGGCACCAATGTCTCCGGCGGGCAGCGGCAGCGGCTCGCGATCGCCCGCACGCTGGTGCAGAAGCCGGAGATCTATCTCTTCGACGACTCCTTCTCCGCCCTCGACTACGAGACGGACGCGCTGCTGCGCTCCGCGCTCGCCGAGGAGACGGCCGACTCGACCGTGGTCATCGTCGCCCAGCGGGTGTCGACGATCCGGGACGCCGACCGGATCGTGGTCCTCGACGAGGGCCGGGTGGTCGGCACGGGCCGGCACCACGAGCTGATGGCGGAGAACGAGACGTACCGGGAGATCGTGCTCTCCCAGCTGACCGAGGCGGAGGCAGCCTGATGGCCGGACCACGTATGCCCATGGCCGGGGGCGGCCCGGACTCGAAGTCGATGGACTTCAAGGGCTCCGGCAAGCGGCTGCTGCGGCAACTGGCCCCGGAGCGGGGCACGCTGTGGCTGATGCTGGTGGCCGGCGTGCTGTCGGTGGCGGCCTCGGTGGTCGGCCCGAAGATCCTCGGCAAGGCGACGGACCTGATCTTCGCGGGCGTGGTCGGGCGGCAGATGCCGCCGGGCACCACCAAGGAGCAGGCGCTGGCGGCGCTGCGCGCCAAGGGCGACGGCGGCATGGCGGACATGCTGTCCGGGGTGGACTTCACCCCGGGCAAGGGCATCGACTTCACGGCGGTCGGCGAGGTCCTCGGCCTGGCGCTCGGCATCTACGTGCTCGCGGGCCTGCTGATGCTGGTGTCGACCCGGATGTCGATCAAGGTGATCAACCGGACCGTGTACCGGATGCGCGAGGACGTCCAGGCGAAGCTGTCGCGGCTGCCGCTGTCGTACTTCGACAAGGCCAAGCGCGGCGAGGTGCTGTCGCGGGCGACCAACGACATCGACAACATCTCGCAGACCCTCCAGCAGTCGATGGGCCAGCTGATCAACTCGCTGCTCACCATCGTCGGCGTGCTCGCGATGATGTTCTGGATCTCGCCGCTGCTCGCCCTGGTGGCGCTGGTCACGGTGCCGCTCTCGGTGGTCGTGGCCACCCGGATCGGCAAGCGCTCGCAGCCGCACTTCGTGCAGCAGTGGAAGTCGACGGGCCGGCTCAACGCGCACATCGAGGAGATGTACACCGGCCACACGCTGGTGAAGGTCTTCGGGCGCCAGGAGGAGGCCGCGAAGGACTTCCGCGAGCAGAACGAGGCGCTGTACGAGGCCGGGTTCCGGGCGCAGTTCAACAGCGGCGTGATGCAGCCGGTGATGCTGTTCGTGTCGAACCTGAACTACGTCCTGGTGGCCGTGGTCGGCGGTCTGCGGGTGGCGAGCGGCAGTCTGTCGATCGGTGACGTGCAGGCCTTCATCCAGTACTCGCGGCAGTTCTCGATGCCGCTGACGCAGGTCGCGTCGATGGCGAACCTGGTGCAGTCGGGCGTGGCCTCCGCCGAGCGGGTCTTCGAGCTGCTCGACGCGCAGGAGCAGGAGCCGGACGCGCCGCGGGGCGAGAAGCCGGCGGACCTCAAGGGCAAGGTGGCCCTGGAGCACGTGTCCTTCCGCTACGAGGAGGACAAGCCGCTCATCGAGGACCTGTCGCTCGCGGTGGAGCCGGGGCAGACGGTCGCGATCGTGGGCCCGACGGGCGCCGGCAAGACGACGCTGGTGAACCTGCTCATGCGCTTCTACGAGGTGACCGGCGGCCGGATCACGCTCGACGGCACCGACATCGCGAGGATGTCGCGGGAGGAGCTGCGCGCCGGGATCGGCATGGTGCTCCAGGACACCTGGCTGTTCGGCGGCACGATCGCGGAGAACATCGCGTACGGCGCGACGCGCGAGGTGAGCCGGGCGGAGATCGAGGAGGCGGCGCGGGCGGCCCACGCCGACCGCTTCATCCGCACCCTGCCCGAGGGCTACGACACGGTCATCGACGACGAGGGCGCGGGCGTCAGCGCCGGCGAGAAGCAGCTGATCACCATCGCGCGGGCGTTCCTGTCCGACCCGGTGATCCTGGTCCTCGACGAGGCGACGAGCTCGGTCGACACCCGCACCGAGGTGCTGATCCAGAAGGCGATGGCGCGCCTGGCGCACGGGCGCACCAGCTTCGTGATCGCGCACCGGCTCTCCACCATCCGGGACGCGGACGTGATCCTGGTGATGGAGAACGGCTCGATCGTCGAGCAGGGCACGCACGAGGAGCTGCTGGCCTCGGGCGGGGCGTACGCCCGGCTGTACGCGGCGCAGTTCGCCCAGGCGGTCGCGGAGGTGGACTGACGCCTCAGTCGAGGTAGCCGCGCAGCTGGTCGGCGTAGGCATGGTCCCGCAGCTTGTTGAGGGTCTTCGACTCGATCTGGCGGATGCGTTCGCGCGTCACGCCGAAGATCCGGCCGATCTCCTCCAGGGTGCGGGGCCTGCCGTCGTCCAGGCCGTAGCGGAGCTGGACCACCTTGCGCTCGCGCTCGCCGAGGGTGGAGAGCACGGCCTCCAGGTGCTGGCGCAGCAGCAGGAAGGCGGCGGACTCGACGGGGGAGGCGGCGTCGCCGTCCTCGATGAGGTCGCCGAGCGCGACGTCCTCCTCCTCGCCGACGGGGGCGTGCAGCGAGACCGGCTCCTGGGCGAGCCGCAGCACCTCGCCGACCCGTTCGGGGGCGAGGTCGAGCTGGGCGGCGACCTCCTCGGCGGTGGGTTCGTAGCCGCGTTCCTGGAGCATGCGGCGCTGGACCCGGACGACCCGGTTGATGAGCTCGACGACGTGCACGGGGACGCGGATGGTCCGGGCCTGGTCGGCGAGGGCCCGGGACATCGCCTGGCGGATCCACCAGGTGGCGTAGGTCGAGAACTTGTAGCCGCGGGCGTAGTCGAACTTCTCCACGGCCCGGATGAGGCCGAGGTTGCCCTCCTGGACCAGGTCGAGCATGGTCAGTCCGCGGCCCACGTAGCGCTTGGCGACGGAGACGACGAGGCGCAGGTTGGCCTCGATGAGCCGGCGTTTGGCGATCCGGCCGAGGACCACGAGCCGGTCCAGGTCGAGGGCCAGCTGGGAGTCGAGGTCGGCGGCGCCGGCGAGCTTCTCCTCGGCGAAGAGCCCGGCCTCGACGCGGCGGGCGAGTTCGACCTCCTCCTCGGCGGTGAGCAGCGGCACCCGGCCGATCTCGCGGAGGTACTGGCGGAAGAGGTCGGAGGACGGTCCGTTCCCGCCGAGGTCGACGCGCCGGCGCTGGGCGGGGATCTCGGGTTCCGGCTCGACGGCGTCGCCGGGTTCGACCGCCACGACCGCATCGACCGCTTCGACGGCCTCGACGGCCACGAGTTCGAGCGGCGAGGGGTCGAGCGGGGCGGCTTCGAGCGGAGGAGCTTCGAGCGGGGACGGCTCGGCCGGGGGCGGACCGGTCACGGCGAGGGTCTGGGGCTGGGTCTGCACGGGGGGCGACCTCCAGGACGGGACGGCACCGTCCGCCCAGTGTGTCGTACGACACAACACCGCCACGAGGGGTGTGCGGTGACTTTTTGAGTTCGCCCCGTGACCGAACGTCAGCCCGGCGTCAGAGCGCGGCGGCGCCGTGGTTGCGCAGCGACTGCCCGTACTGGGTGAGCACCCACAGCTCGTTCTGGACGGCGGCGATCTGCGCCGGGTCGCCGTGCGGGCCGAGCCGGGCGAGCGAGCCCTGGACGTCGCGCAGCCGGCGGTCGACGGCGCGCAGCCGGACGGTGACGAGCTGGTCGCCGGCGTAGGCCTCGTCGACGTTCTTGGCGAAGATCGCCTCGACGGCGAGTTCGGTGACGAGGGCGCGCACGGTGTCGTCGGGGGCGGCCTCGCGGACGGCGTCCAGGTAGTCGGCGGGGGCGCCGGTGGCGCCGCCGGCGTCCTGGATGCACTGGCGGACGGCCGCGTAGGGCGGGGCGGTGAACTCGTCGACCCCGTAGGCGTCGAAGGCCGGGGAGACCAGTGCCGGGTACTGGAGGGCCAGCTTGAGGAGTTCGCGCTCGGTGCGGTGGGCGGGGCTGCGCAGGTTGAGCGCGGGGCCGGCCGGGGCGGCCGGGGCCTGGATGCCGGCGGTGTCGTACGGCCGGCGTCGGTCGGTGCCGCGGCGGTCGGGCTCCTTGCCCCCGCCGCCGCGCTGCCAGCGGGCGATCTGGGCGACCCGGCGGACCACGAACTGGGTGTCGAGGATGCCGAGCATGCCGGCGAGCTGGACGGCGACCTCGTGCTGCGAGGCCACGTTCTTGATCCGGGCGACGATCGGGGCGGCCTCGTCGAGGGCGGCGGCCCGGCCGGAGGGGATCTCCAGGTCGTAGCGGGAGACGATCTGGCGGAGCGCGAACTCGAAGAGCGGGACGCGCGGCTCGACCAGGTCGACGACGGCCTCGTCGCCCTTGGCCAGGCGCAGTTCACAGGGGTCCATGCCGTCGGGGGCGATGGCGATGTAGGTTTCGGCGGCGAACTTCTGGTCGTCCTCGAAGGCGCGCAGCGCGGCCTTCTGGCCGGCGGCGTCGCCGTCGAAGGTGAAGATGACGCGGGCCGAGCCGTTGTCCATCAGGAGCCGGCGCAGGATCTTGATGTGCTCGCCGCCGAAGGCGGTGCCGCAGGTGGCGATGGCGGTGGTGACGCCGGCCAGGTGGCAGGCCATGACGTCGGTGTAGCCCTCGACCACGACCGCGCGGCTGACCTTGGCGATGTCCTTCTTGGCCAGGTCGATGCCGTAGAGCACCTGGGACTTCTTGTAGATCGGGGTCTCGGGGGTGTTGAGGTACTTGGGCCCGTTGTCGTCCTCGCGGAGCCGGCGCGCGCCGAAGCCGACGACGTCGCCGCCGACGTCCTTGATCGGCCACATCAGCCGGCCGCGGAAGCGGTCGATGGGGCCGCGGCGGCCGTCCTGGGAGAGGCCGGAGAGGATCAGCTCGCGGTCGGTGAAGCCCTTGCCGCGCAGGAAGCGGGTGAGGTGGTCCCAGCCGGCCGGGGAGTAGCCGACGCCGAAGTGCTCGGCGGCGGCCTGGTCGAAGCCGCGCTCGGCGAGGAACTTCCGGCCGATCTCGGCCTCGGCGGAGCCGAGCTGCTCCGCGTAGTACTGGGCGGCGATCCGGTGCGCCTCGACCAGCCGGGTGCGCTCGCCGCGCTGGTGGCCGGGGTTGTAGCCGCCCTCCTCGTAGCGCAGGGTGATGCCGGCCCGGGCGGCGAGGCGCTCGACCGTCTCCGAGAAGGAGAGGTGGTCGATCTTCATGACGAAGGCGATCGTGTCGCCGCCCTCCTGGCAGCCGAAGCAGTGGAACAGGCCCTTGCTGGGGCTGACCTGGAAGGAGGGCGACTTCTCGTCGTGGAAGGGGCAGAGGCCCTTGAGGTTGCCGCCGCCCGCGTTGCGGAGCTGGAGGTACTCGGAGACGACGGCGTCGATCGGGACCGCGTCCCGCACCGCCTTCACGTCTTCGTCGTTGATCCTGCCTGCCACGCATGAATGATACGGGGGTCCGGGGCCGCCCCCGGAAGGCCGGCGCCGGGGACGGGCGGGGAGGCCGGGCTCAGGAGGCCAGGTCCTCCAGCGGCACCGACGGGTCCGCGAGGCGCTCCGGATCGACCTGGGCGCGGGACCGGATCAGCTGCTGGATCGGGTCTGTGACGTCCCACACGTTCACGTTCATGCCGGCGATCACCCGGCCCTCCTTGAGCCAGAAGGAGATGAACTCGCGCTTGCCGGTGTCGCCGCGGACCACGACCTGGTCGTACGAGCCGGGCGGCGCCCAGCCGGAGTACTCCATGCCCAGGTCGTACTGGTCGGAGAAGAAGTACGGCACCCGGTCGTAGGAGACGGTCCGGCCGAGCATGGCGCGGGCGGCGGCCGGGCCGCCGTTGAGGGCGTTGGCCCAGTGCTCGACGCGGATGCGGTGGTGCAGCGCGGGGTGGTGGAAGGCGGCCACGTCGCCGGCCGCGAAGATGTCGGGGTCGGAGGTGCGCAGCGACTCGTCGACGGCGATGCCGCCGCCGTCCGCGCGGTCGACGAGGGCGAGTCCGGCGTTCTCGGCGAGCGCGGTGCGCGGGGCGGCGCCGATGGCGACGAGGACGTCGTGGGCGGGGTGCTCGTCGCCGTCGTCGGTGCGGACCGCGAGGACCATGCCGTCCTGTCCGGTGATCTCGGCGAGCCGGGCGCCGAAGTGGAAGCGGACGCCGTGGTCGGTGTGCAGGTCGGCGAAGAGCTGGCCGAGCTCGGGGCCGAGCACCCGGTGCAGCGGGGTGGGGTCGGCCTCGACGATGGTGACCTCGGCGCCGTAGCCGCGGGCCGCGGCGGCGACCTCCAGGCCGATCCAGCCGGCGCCGGCGATGACCAGCTGGCCGTTCTCCTGGCCGAGCTTCTTGAGCACGGTCCGCAGCCGCTCGGAGTGGGCGAGCCGGCGCAGGTGGTGGACGCCGGCGAGCTCGGTGCCGGGGAGGTCGAGGCGGCGCGGCTCGGCGCCGGTGGCGAGGAGCAGCTTGTCGTAGCGGATGACGGTGCCGTCGCCGAGCCGGACGGTGTGCGCGTCGCGGTCGACGGCGGTGACGGTCTGGCCGAGGTGCAGCTCGACGTCGTGCTCGGCGTACCAGGCGGGTTCGTGGACGAAGACGGAGTCGCGCTCCTCCTTGCCGGTGAGGAACCCCTTGGAGAGCGGGGGGCGTTCGTAGGGGTGCTCGCGTTCGTCGCCGATGAGGATCACCCGGCCGTTGAACCCCTCGGAGCGCAGTGTCTCCGCCGCCTTGGCCCCGGCCAGGCCCCCGCCGACGATGACAAAGGTCTGATCTGCGTCGACCACGTTGATTCCTCCTCGTTGCGACCGGTTCCCTACGCTACGCCCCCGGGCGCGGCCGGGGCCGTACCGCCCCGGGGCGTGCATGCGAGGGTCCCGCACCGGCCGGGAAGGCGAAAGGGGGCGAACGTCCCCGGGCCGGGGCTCGGCCGGGGGCTCGGCCGGGCTCAGCCGAGGGGCGCGCGCAGGCGGGCGTGCAGGGCGCGGGCGGAGGCGTCGGTGAGGGAGGCGATCTGGTCGACGATCACCCGCTTGCGGGAACGGTCGTCGGGCGCGCTGACGAACAGCGCCCGGAACTGGGGTTCCAGCCCTTCCGGGGCGCGGGCGACGAGCGCTTCGGCGAGTTCGGCGACGACGATCCGCTGGTCGGCCCGGAGCGCCTCCTGTTCGGCGCGCTGCATCACGTACCGGTCGGCGACGGCCTTGAGGACGGCGCACTCGTTGCGGGTCTCGCGGGGGACGACCAGCTCGGCGGCGTAGCGGGTCAGCCGGCCCGAGCCGTAGGCCTGCCGGGTGGCGCCCTCGGCGGCGAGGCAGAAGCGTCCGATGAGCTGGCTGGTGGCGTCCTTGAGGCGGGCCTGGGCGACGGCCGAGCCGTCGTAGCCGTGCGGCCACCACTCCTGGTCGAGGAGCCGGTCGAGCGCCTCGGCGAGCTCCTGGGGGGCGGTGTCCTCGGGGACGTAGCGCCCGATGGCGACGGCGAAGACGTCGGCCCGCTCGGGCTCGGCGTACAGCAGGTTGGGGTCGATGTGGCCGGCGTGCAGGCCGTCCTCGACGTCGTGCACCGAGTAGGCCACGTCGTCGGACCAGTCCATGACCTGCGCCTCGAAGCACTTGCGGTGGGCGGGCGCGCCCTCGCGGATCCAGGCGAAAACGGGCAGGTCGTCCTCGTACACGCCGAACTTCGGCGAGCCGGGGTCGGTGGGGTGGGCGCCGCGCGGCCAGGGGTACTTGGTGGCGGCGTCGAGCGCGGCCCGGGTGAGGTTGAGCCCGACGCTGACGGGCTCGCCGGTGGCGGGGTCGGTGACGAAGCGCTTGGGCTCGATGCGGGTGAGCAGGCGGAGGGACTGGGCGTTGCCCTCGAAGCCGCCGCAGTCCTTGGCCACGTCGTTGAGCGCCTGCTCGCCGTTGTGCCCGAAGGGCGGGTGGCCCATGTCGTGGGCGAGGCAGGCGGCCTCGACGAGGTCGGGGTCGCAGCCGAGCGCGGCGCCCAGCTCCCGCCCCACCTGGGCGCATTCGAGGGAGTGGGTGAGCCGGGTGCGGGGGCTGGCGTCCCAGGCGTGGCTGCGGGTCCCGGGCGTGACGACCTGGGTCTTCCCGGCGAGCCTGCGCAGCGCGGCGGAGTGCAGCACCCGGGCCCGGTCGCGCTGGAAGGCGGTGCGGCCGGGACGTTTGTCGGGCTCGGGGGCCCAGCGGGCGAGGGCGGCGGCGTCGTAGCCGGGAGTGTCCGTGCCGGGGAGGGGGGTGCCGGGAGTGGGGGTGCCGGGGGTGTCGGTGCCGGGGATGTCCTTGGGTTCGTTGATGCCTTCCATGCCCCGAAGGTAACGGGCGGGACGGACAGAAGGGGTCAGATGGCGGCGAGTTCCTTCCGCGGGGTACGGGCCAGGGGTGTCTCGCCGATCAGGCCGGATCAGGGGGCACCTCCCGCGCCCGAAGGGCTACGGGGAAGAGCGGCGTCCGGTGCATGGGGTCTCCCCGGGCCCGCCAGGGCCCAGGGCCGGGGCCTCCCCAGACCCGCCCCGCCAAGGCCCAAGGGCGGAGCCTCCCCGGGCCGAGGGGCGGGGCCTCCCCGGGCCCGCCAAGGCCCAGGGGAAGGAGCGCAAGTGAAGGAGGGGGTCAACGCGGAGCGTTGCCGACCGACGACAACGCGGCGAGGCGCGGCACCGGGCGTCGGGAGCCCGGCGTGATCGGCGGGACACCCCCCAGCGCCTCGTCGTAGCGGTGCAGGACCAGCCGGGCCAGGGCGGGGTGGGGGCCGAGGGGGGCCGCGGCGATCCAGGGGGCGCCGGCGGCGGCGCGGGCGGCGAAGCGCCCGGGGGCGGTGAAGCAGGAGGCGACGGCGACGCGGTGGCGGCCGCGGGCGGCGAGGGCGCGGACGGCCTCGGGGACGGTGGGTGCGGCGGCGGAGGCGTAGGCGGGCAGGACGGGGACGCCGCCGAGGCGTTCGCCGAGGCGCCGGGCGATCCGGCGGATGTCGGCGGCGGAGTCGGGGTCGCGCGAGCCGGCGGAGGCGAGGACCACGCCGGTGGCGGGCGAGTCGCCGTCCTCGCGGGTCCAGCCGGCCTCGGCGAGCCGGTCGGCGAGGGCCTCGACGAGCAGCGGGTGCGGGCCGAGGGGCGCGGCGATCCGGCCGGTCCGCAGGGCGGGGGCGGCGGCGAGCGCGGCGGGCAGGTCGTGCTTGACGTGGTACCCGCGGGCGAAGAGCAGCGGGACGAGCACGGCGTCCCCGGTGAGCCCGGCGAGGGTGTCGCCGAGCAGCGGGGCGTTCCGTTCGATGTGGGCGAGCCGGACGTCGAGGCCGGGGCGCAGTTCGCGCACCCGGTCGACGAGCTGCCGGAGGGTCGCGGCGGCGCGCGGGTCGCGGCTGCCGTGCCCGACGGCCACGAGGGTGGGCGCGGCGGAGGCGCGCGGCGCGAGGATGCGGCCGAGCATGGCGGCGGCGGTGCTGTCGAAGGAGTCGGAGTCGGTGCCGGCGCCGGCGTCCGGATCGTACGTCGCCCCGTGCGCCGCCGTGCACCTCGTCTCGTGCGTCGTCATGTGCCGATGCTGCCGGGGCGAGGTTGCCTGGCCGTTTCGCGCGGGTCACGGGTGTTTGCGGGCGCCTCACGGCGGGGCGCCCGCGGGCGTCAGGCGTCCAGCCACACCCGGAGCGGTCCGAGCGGCGCGAAGCCGGCGGCCAGGGCCGCGTCGAGGTCCTCGCCCGACTCGTAGCCGACGACCGGGAGCGCGGCGGAGGCGGTGGCGAGGGCGGCGGCCCAGGCGTGGGCGGCCGGGACGCCGTCGGTGGTGAAGAGGTTGGAGACGCCGGTGACGCCGGCGGACTCGGTGAGGACGGCGCCGCCGACGACGCGCCCGTCGGCGGCGTGCCCGGCGACGATCGTGGTCGTGGGGTCGGCGAGCAGCTCGGGCCGGAAGAGGGCGGCCTCGTCGGCGTCGCCGCCGCTCCAGGCGAGCGCCCAGGCGGCGAGGTGGTCCTCGGTGCCGACCCGGCGCCAGCCCTCGGGGACGGCGTCGGGGACCGGGCGGGTGCCCGGGGCCGGGTGGTGGATCCACTGCGCCTCGAAGAGCAGGCGGAAGCCCTCGGCGGAGAGGTCGAGCCGGGCGTGGCTGTCCTTGACGGAGGCGCCGGGGGCGGTGCGGTCGATGGCGGGCAGCAGGTCCGCGGCGGTCGCGTCCTCGGTGAGGGTGACGGCGTCCGGGTAGTAGAGCGGGGTGCGGCCGGGGCTGGTCCAGGCCCGGGGGCCGAAGGTGCCGGTCAGGCCGTGGGCGCGGCACATGACGGCGCACCAGTCGGCGTTGTTGCGGACGGCGTGGGCGAGGAGCGCGGCTTCGGTGATGATCACCGCCGGATCCTACGGACTGCGTGCCCCTTCCCTCCCCTCTTTTTTCGTTCCGAATCACGGAATATCTTTTCCATTATGAGAATGTCCCCCGCGTCGCTCCCCCGGCGCGCCCTCGCCGAGTTCACCGGCACCGCCGCACTCGTCGCCGTCATCGTCGGTTCCGGCCTGCGCGCCGACTCCCTCAGCCAGGACATCGGGGTCCGGCTGATCGCCAACGCCGCCGCCTCCGCCATCGGCCTCGGACTGCTCATCGCCCTCCTCGGCCCGCTCTCCGGCGCCCACCTCAACCCGGTCGTCACCCTCTCCGAGTGGTGGACCCGGCGCGCCCCGCGCACCGGGCACGGCGGCCGCGAGGCCCTCGCCTACATCGCCGCACAGATCGGCGGCGCCGTCGCCGGCGCGCTCCTCGCCGAGGCGATGTTCGGCCGGCCCCCCGGCGCCGGACTCGCCACCGCGCAGCGCGCCGAGCTCCATCTGCTCCTCGGCGAGGCCGTCGCGACCGCCGGCCTCGTCCTGGTCGTCCAGGGCCTGCGCCGCATCGGACGCCCCTCGCTCGCCCCGGTCGCCGTCGCCGGCTACATCGGCGCGGCCATCTGGTTCACCTCCTCCGGCTCCTTCGCCAACCCGGCGGCCACCGTCGGCCGGGCCTTCTCCGACTCCTTCACCGGCATCGCGCCCGGCTCGGTGCCCGCCTTCGCCGCCGCCCAACTCCTCGGCATGCTGCTCGGCATGGGCCTGGCCGGTGTGCTGTACGGCACGGAACGGGCCGCCGCCGAACCGGAGGCGGCGGATTCGCGTCGAACGGTGTGACCGACCGTCCCGCCCGCCCCACGCCCCACCCGGAGGTCCCCCGCATGCGCGGCGTCCGCCTGCCCCGGCTCCCCAGGCTCCTCCCCCGCACCGTCCGGGGCCGCCGCCGCGCCGTCCGGGCCCTCGCGCTGGCGGCCGTGCTCGCCCTCGCGCCCAGCACCTGGATGCGGCTGACCACCGAGGACCGGCTGCGCGGCACGGCCGACGTGCCCGCGCAGGACGTGGCCGTGGTGTTCGGCGCCGGGCTGTGGAAGGGCCGCCCCACGCCGTACCTCGCGCACCGGCTCGACGCCGCCGCCGAGCTCTACCGCTCCGGCAAGGTCAAGGTCCTCCTCGTCACCGGCGACAACAGCCGCACCGAGTACGACGAGCCGAGCGCGATGCGCACCTACCTGGCCCGGCGCGGGGTGCCGGACGACAAGGTCGTCAGCGACTACGCCGGCTTCGACACCTGGGACTCCTGCGTCCGCGCCAAGAAGATCTTCGGCGTCGACCGGGCGGTGCTCGTCACCCAGGACTTCCACATCCGGCGGGCGCTCGCGCTGTGCGGGGCGGCGGGCGTGGAGGCGTACGGGGTCGGGGTCGGCGAACCGAAGGACGCGACCTGGTACTACGGCACCACCCGCGAGCTGGCCGCCGCCGGCAAGGCCGCGGTCGACGCGGCGCTGCGCCCGGACCCGCGCTTCCTCGGCGCGCGCGAGGACGGCGTCGCCGAGGCGCTGGCCGCGCCGCCCACGGGACGGTGAACGCGGGCCGCCGGGCGCGGGGCGCCCGCCCCGGTGGCCGCCTCGCGGCTCCCGGGTGCTCGCCCCGAGCCCGGAGGAGGCCCTGGAGGCGGGCGACGAGCCGCTGTTCGTGGCCACCCGGGCGCGCGATGGCCCGCGGCTCCGCCTCACCCGCCGGGCCGGCCGCGCGGGAGGGAGCGGCACCCCGCCCGTAACGCCCGTCGCGCACGCCCGTAACACGCCCGTCGCATCCTCGGACCATGTCCGAGGTCACCACCGTTCCCACGCACTGCCCCTACTGCGCCCTCCAGTGCGGCATGAGGCTGCGGCACACCGCCGCCGGAGAGCAGCCGGCCGAGGTGGTCGAACGGCCGGACTTCCCCGTGAACCGGGGCGCGCTGTGCGGCAAGGGACGCACCGCCCCCGCCGTGCTCTCCTCCCGGGTCCGGCTCACCGAGCCCCTGGTCCGCTGCCCTGACACGGGGGCGCTGGAGCCCGCGACCTGGGAGGAGGCCCTGGCCGCCGTCGCCGACGGGCTGAGCCGCACCCGCGCCGCCCACGGCGCCGACGCCGTGGGGGTCTTCGGGGGCGGCGGCCTCACCAACGAGAAGGCGTACACGCTGGGCAAGTTCGCCCGGCTCGTCCTCGGCACCTCGCAGATCGACTACAACGGGCGCTTCTGCATGTCCTCCGCCGCGGCCGCCCACCAGCGCGCCTTCGGCCTCGACCGGGGCCTGCCCTTCCCCCTGGAGGACATCCCGAGGACCGGCTGCGTGATCCTGGTCGGCTCCAACCTCGCCGAGACCATGCCGCCCGCGCTGCGCTACCTCACCGAGCTGAAGGAGAACGGCGGCAGGCTGATCGTCGTCGACCCGCGCCGCACCCGCACCGCCGAGCAGGCCGACCTGCACCTCGCCCCGCGCCCCGGCACCGACCTGGCGCTCGCCCTCGGCATGCTGCACCTCGTGGTCGCCGAGGGGCGGGTCGACGAGGAGTTCGTCGCCGACCGCACCGAGGGCTGGGCCGAGGCCCGGGCCGGCGCGATGTCCCACTGGCCCGAGCAGGTCGAGCGGATCACCGGCGTCCCGGTGCCCGAACTGCGCGAAGCCGTAAGGATGTTCACCGATGCCGCCACCGGCATGGTGCTCACCGCGCGCGGCCCCGAGCAGCAGTCCAAGGGCACCGACACCGTCGGCGCCTGGATCAACCTGTGCCTGGCCACCGGCAAGGCGGGCCGGCCGCTCAGCGGCTACGGCTGCCTCACCGGCCAGGGCAACGGCCAGGGCGGCCGCGAGCACGGCCAGAAGGCCGACCAGCTGCCCGGCTACCGCAAGCTCGACGACCCGGCCGCCCGGGAGCACGTCGCCGGGGTGTGGGGAGTGGCGCCCGAGTCGCTGCCCGGACCGGGCCGCAGCGCCTACGAGCTGCTCGACGCCCTCGGCCGGGACGTACGGGCGCTGCTCCTGATGGGCTCCAACCCGGTGGTCTCCGCACCGCGCGCCGCGCACGTCGAGGAGCGCATCCGGGCGCTCGACTTCCTCGCCGTCGCCGACGTCGTCCTCTCCGAGACGGCGGCCCTCGCCGACGTGGTGCTGCCCGTGACCCAGTGGGCCGAGGAGACCGGGACGATGACCAATCTGGAGGGCCGGGTGCTGCTGCGCCGCCGCGCCCTCACCCCGCCGCCCGGGGTCCGCAGCGACCTGGAGGTGCTGCACGCGCTCGCCGGGCTGCTCGGCTGGGAGAAGGGCTTCCCGGCCGACCCGGAGGAGGTCTTCGAGGAGCTGCGGCGCGCCTCGGCGGGCGGTCCGGCCGACTACGCGGGCATCAGCTACCGCCGGATCGAGGAGGAGCAGGGCGTCTTCTGGCCCTGCCCCGAGCCGGGGCACGCCGGCACGCCCCGGCTGTTCCTCGACCGCTTCGCGACGCCCGACGGCCGGGCCCGCTTCGTGCCGGTGGTGCACCGGGCGGCGGCCGAGGAGACGGACGCCGCCTACCCGGTGGTGCTGACCACGGGGCGGGTCGTCGCCCAGTACCAGTCGGGCGCGCAGACCCGGCGGGTGGCGGAGCTGAACGCCGCCGCGCCCGGCCCGTTCGTGGAGCTGCACCCGCGGCTCGCCGAGCGGCTCGGGGTCGCCGAGGGCGAGGAACTCGCGGTGGTCTCGCGGCGCGGCCGGGCGCTCGCCCCGGCCCGGATCACCACCGCGATCCGGCCGGACACGGTCTTCATGCCCTTCCACTGGTACGGGGAGGGCCGCGCGAACACCCTGGTCAACCCGGCCCTCGACCCGGTCTCCCGGATGCCCGAGTTCAAGGTCTGCGCGGTGCGCCTGGAGCGCGTGGCCCGGGACGACGTCACGGACGCTTGAACCAGTCGCCGCTCTCGATGACCGGGCCGAGGGGCGCGTCCGGGGCCGCCAGGAAGACCCAGGCCGAGACCCGCGCCCCGTCCCCGGTCCGTACGACGTCCATCGCCACCCGTTCGTAGCCGACGGGCAGCTCCAGGCGGTCGAGCAGGCCGAACAGCTCGCCGTAGTCGCCGGCCGAGGGCGTGAGCAGCGTGCCGACGACCTGGCCCTCCTCGGCGGGCACGACGTACGGGTAGCCGGGGCCGTCGTGGAGGACGGCGCCGTGCAGCACGGCGTCCGCCTCGCTGCCGATCCGGCCGGCGAGGAAGCGGTCGTGGTTGTACGCGCCGGGGCGCAGCGTCCCGTAGACGAAGAAGGGCCGCTGCTCGTGGGCCGGCGCCGCCTCGAGGGCCGCGGCCGGCGCGGTCTCGCTCTCCACCCAGCGGGCGTAGTCCGCGCTGACCCGGGCCACCCGGGTCGCGAGGATCTCGGGGGTCTCGTAGTCGTGGGCGGCGAGCAGGTGCGCCTCCAGGGCCGGGTAGCGGGCCTCGGTGGTCTTGAGGACCACCTCCCACTCCTCGGCGGTCTCGACCGCGCCCTGCCAGTGGTACACGGAGGTGACGGGCCCGGAGACCTGCGCGCAGGCGGCGAGCCGGGCCTCGACGGCGCCGCGGGCCAGCGCCTCGGCCTTCGCGCGCGCGTCGGTGGTGGTGCGGACGGTGACGATCACGTCTTCACGGTACGGGGCGACGGGGCCGCGTGCAGCCGGGCGCGGGACACCCGGACGGCGGTCCCCGCGGCGGGCCGGCGGCCGGCCGGCGACGCGATGCCCGGCGACGCGGCGACCCGGCATGATCACCCGTTCGGCACCGGCCGTCAGCTGACGCCGTGACACCCGCTCCCACCTGCGCGAACACCGCTTCTCCAGGCGACACGCCGCACCTGAACGGACGCATTCTGACCCGGCATCAGAAGGCGGACGGCCGGTGCACGCATTTATCTCGGACCTACGGAAGCCCCTTTCCGTACGAACGTCCGCGCGCCACGGAGGCCACCATGCGCCGCACCCCTGTCCCCCTGCTCACCGGTACCGCGCTCACGGTCCTCGCGCTCGGCGCGCTCGCCGCGCCCGTGGCGTACGCCAACAACGACGGCCACCAGAACGACAACAACTGGCAGGCGCTGGAGATCTTCCCCTCCTCGGCCGACCCCGGCACCACGGTCACCGTGAACACCCTCGCCTGCGGCTCCCACGGGCACGGCGTCGGTGACGCGAACTCGCTCGGCGCGGGCGAGTTCCAGCTCAACCCGAGCACGCACAAGGAGGTCGTGGTGGGCCAGTTCACCGTGCCGCACCACGCCAAGTCGGGGACGTACCCGATCAGCGTCGCCTGCGACAACGGCAAGACCGCACGCGGCGACCTCTTCGTCAAGCACAAGAGCCCGAGCGGCCACGTGCAGACCGGTGTCGGCGGCAGCGTGGGCCCCGACACCACCCAGGTCACGGCGGGCGTGGCGGTGCTGGCCGCGGCCGCCGTGGGCGGTGCCTGGCTCCTGCGCCGCCGGGCGAGCGGCGCGCAGGAGGGCTGACCGGCACCGTCCGTCGTCCCTCCCCCGCCGCGCGCCCGCTGACGGCCCGGCGGGGGCGGGACCACCCCTCGACCACCAGCGCACAGGCCGACGAGGCCGGAAGGACACGAGCCGGTGAGCAACCGCAGCAAGGGCTGGGGAATAGCCGTCGCCGCCTGCGTCGGGCTGTGGATGATCCAGAACGGCTCCGGCGAGGTCACCCCGCCGATCCCCACGGCCGCGCAGGCCTTCGCCGCCGGCCCGAGCGTGCACACCGACGCCGCCGCCGATCCGCTGCCGCCCTCGTCCCCGGTCCGGCTGCGGATCCCCGAGATCGACGTCGACACGCCACTGACCGGCCTCGGCCTGGGACCCGACGGCGCCCTGGAGGTGCCGCCGGCCTCCGACCGCAATCTGGCCGGCTGGTACGAGGACGGCACGCGGCCCGGCGCCAAGGGCACCGCGATCGTCGCCGGGCACGTGGACAACGCCCAGGGGCCCGCCGTCTTCTACGCGCTCGGCGCGCTGCGGAAGGGCCACCGGATCGAGGTGGACCGGCAGGACGGCCGCACCGCCGTCTTCACCATCGACGCCGTCGAGGTCTACGAGAAGGAGCGGTTCCCCGACGCCAAGGTGTACGGCGAGGCGGACCGGGCCGAGATCCGGGTCATCACCTGCGGCGGCGGCTTCTCGAAGAAGGCGGGCGGCTACCTCGGCAACGTGGTCGCCTTCGGGCACCTCATCGGCGTGAAGTGACGCCGCCCGGCGGCGGGGGGGGGGGGCCCCCCCCCCCCCCCCCCCCCCCCCCCGCCTCACGCCCACTGGTCGAAGGCGAGCTTCGCGACCAGCGAGAACACGACCACCAGCAGCACCCCGCGGACGAACTCCGCGCCCTTCGCCAGCGCCATCCGCGCGCCGATCATGCCGCCCGCCAGGTTGAACACGGCCATGACGGCGGCCAGCGGCCACATCACGTGTCCCTGGTAGGCGAACATCGCGAGCGCGCCCGCGTTGGTGCAGACGTTGACGATCTTCGCGGTGGCGGAGGCGGTGACCAGGTCCAGGTGGAGCACCGCGGTGAGCGCGAGCACCAGGAAGGTGCCCGTGCCCGGCCCGAACAGACCGTCGTAGAAGCCGATGCCGCCGCCGACCACGACGATCGCGGTGACGATCCGGGCCCGGGTGAGCGGGGGCCGGTCCGCCTCCGCCGTACGGCTGCCGAAGGACGGGCGCAGCATCACGAACGCGGCGACGCCGAGCAGCACCACCATGATCACCGGGCGCAGCACGGCGCTGCTGATCCCGGCCGCGAAGAACGCGCCGGCCATCGAGCCGGCCAGCGCGGCCAGCCCGATCCGCACCGCCGTGCCGACCCGCACCGGCGCCTTGCGCACATAGGTGACGGCGGCGCCGGTGGTGCCGACGATCGCGACCGCCTTGTTGGTGCCGAGGACCTGCGCCGCCGGCACCTGCGGCAGGCCGAGCAGCAGCGCGGGCAGCAGGAGCAGTCCGCCGCCCCCGACCACGGCGTCGATCCAGCCCGCGGCGAGCGCGGCGACGCAGAGCAGGACGAGTGTGGTCAGGGATATGTCAGGCATGGCGAGAGCGTAGAGCCCGGATGCGTGGCGAAGCCATCGATCACCGGAGTCTTGAGCTACGTCTGAGCTTGCCGACGGGTCGTCCGCGCGTCGTATACGGGCCGGGGCCCTCACAGCGCGGAGCGGCGGCGGTGAGATCAGCGTTCCGTACGGGAAACAGGCGGGAACCCGCCGGGTAACACCCGCCGCGCACCCTTCCGGGTATGAGTACACGGATCGTGGTGGTCGGGGGCGGAACGGCGGGCGCCCGGCTCGCCCAGCGCCTGCCGGTCACCCTTCTCGGCGAGGAGCCGCACGCGCCGTACAACCGGCTGCTGCTCGCGGACGTCCTCGCCGGGCGGTACGGCCCCGAGGTCATCGCGCTGCCCGCCGCGCGGGAGCCGGCCCGGCTCGGCGCGCGGGCGGTGCGAATCGACCGCGCGGCCCGCACCGTGGAGTGCGCGGACGGCTCGCTCGTCCCCTACGACCGGCTGGTCCTGGCGACCGGCGCGGCGCCGGTGCTGCCACCGCTGCGCGGACTGCGCGGGGCGGAGCTGCCGTCCGGCGTCCACCCCTTCCGCACCCTCGACGACTGCCTCGCCCTGCGCGGGGCCGTCCGGCCCGGGGTGCGGGCGGTCGTCGTCGGCGGCGGCCTGCTCGGCGTCTCGGCGGCCCGGGCGCTCGCGGCGGCCGGCGCGGAGGTGGTGCTCACCCAGCAGGGCGAGCGCCTGATGGAACGCCAGCTCGACGCCGAGGCCTCCGCCCTGCTCCGCGCCCACCTCACCGACCTGGGCGTCGAGGTCCACACCGAGTGCCGGGTCAGCGGCCTGCGGCAGCGGGACGGCGCGGTCACCGCGGTCGAACTCGCCGACGGCTTCGTCCTCGACGCCGGCATCGTGGTCCTGGCCTGCGGGGTGCGTCCCCGCGTGGCCCTGGCCCGCGCGGCCGGCCTCGACGTCCGCACCGGCGTCGTCGTCGACGACCAGCTGCGGACCTCCGACCCCCACGTCCACGCGATCGGCGACTGCGCCGAACACGCGGGCCGCGTCTACGGCCTCGCGGGCCCGGCCCTGGAACAGGCGGACGTCCTGGCGGACCTGCTCCTCGCGGAGTCGCCGGCCGGGGCCACCGGGGGCCCGGTCGTGTCGGCTCCGGCCGCCGAGCCCGGCGCGGAGCAGGCCCCCCGGGCCGGATCCTCCGCTCCGGGGGGCGGGGCCCCCGGAGGGGGCCCGGGCGGGCAGGCGCCGGCCGGCGGAGCTGGCACGACAGGGCTGACGACACCCCCCGCCGCGCCGCAGACGCCGGCCACTTCGCCCGGAGGCCCCGAAGGGAGCCCGTCCGGGACGGCCCCGGACGGGCCCGGCGGGCACGGCCCGCAGTCCGCGCACGCCGGGCGCCCCGCGCCGCAGGCCCCGGCCCCGGCCCCGGAGTCGGGCACGGCGCCGCAGGCACCGGCCGACCCCGCCGGAGGCGCCCGGCCGCTGCCCCGTTACACCGGGACCCGCGCGCTCACACGGCTCACGCTCGGTGGGGCCCGGCCGCTCGACCTCGCCGCGTTCGGCGAGGCCACCCCGCTGCCCGGCGACGACGTCGTCCGGCTGGCCGACGCCACGCGCGGGGCCTACCGGAAGGTCGTCGTGCGCGGCGACCGGCTCGTGGGGGGTGTTCTGCTCGGCGACCTCGGGGCCGTCGGGACGCTCGCCCGGGCATGGGAGGGCGACGAGGCCCTGCCCGACGCTCCCCTGCTGCACCTGCTCACCCACGACGGAGGCTCCTCATGACGAACCCGACCACCCCCACCATCGTCCTGGTCGGCCACGGCATGGTCGGCCAGCGGTTCCTGGAGGCGCTCGCCGAGCGGGGCGTCACCGCGCGGGCCCGGGTCGTGGTGCTCTGCGAGGAGCCCCGGCCCGCCTACGACCGCGTCCAGCTGACCTCGTACTTCTCCGGCCGCACCCCCGACGAGCTGTCCCTCGTCCCGGACGGCTTCCTCGCCGAGCACGGCATCGAGCTGCACACCGACGAGCCCGTCACCGCCGTGGACCGGGCGGCCCGCACGGTCACCACCGGCTCCGGGCGGGTCTTCGCGTACGACACCCTGGTGCTCGCCACCGGCTCGTACCCCTTCGTGCCGCCGGTCCCCGGCAAGGACGCCCGCGGCTGCTTCGTCTACCGCACGATCGAGGACCTGCTCGCGATCGAGGAGTACGCCAAGGGCCGCACCACCGGCGCGGTGGTCGGCGGCGGCCTGCTCGGTCTGGAGGCGGCCGGCGCGCTGAAGGGCCTCGGTCTGGAGACGCACGTCGTGGAGTTCGCGCCGCGCCTGATGCCGGTGCAGGTCGACGAGGGCGGCGGCGCGGCCCTGCTGCGCACCATCGAGCAGATGGGCCTGACCGTCCACACCGGGACCGGCACCCAGGAGGTCGTGACCGAGGACGGCGCCGTGACGGGCATGCTGCTGTCCGACGGATCGACGCTCGCCACCGAGATGGTGGTCTTCTCGGCCGGCGTCCGCCCCCGCGACCAGTTGGCCCGCGACTGCGGTCTGGACGTCGGCGAGCGAGGCGGCATCGCCGTGGACGAGCTGTGCCGCACCTCCGACCCGGCGGTCTTCGCGATCGGCGAGTGCGCGCTCGCCTCCGACGGGCGGGTCTACGGACTGGTGGCGCCCGGCTACGAGATGGCGCAGACGGCGGCGGCCACCATCGCCGAGGAGACCGTCGACGGCTTCACCGGTGCCGACATGTCGACCAAGCTGAAGCTGCTCGGCGTGGACGTGGCCTCCTTCGGCGACGCCCACGGCACCACCGAGGGCTGTCTCGACGTCGTCTACTCCGACTCCCGTTCCGGGATCTACAAGAAGCTCGTCGTGGACGGAGAGGGCGTGCTGCTCGGCGGCGTCCTGGTCGGCGACGCCGAGGCGTACGGCATGCTGCGCCCGCTCACCGGCAGCAAGCCGCCGGTCTCCCCCGAGCAGCTGGTGCTGCCGGCCGGGGTCGGCGCGCCGGTCGCGCTCGGCCCCTCGTCGCTCCCGGACGACGCCGTCATCTGCTCCTGCCACAACGTCACCAAGCACGCGATCACCCAGTGCGCCACGCTGCCCGAGGTGAAGAAGTGCACCAAGGCCGGTACCGGCTGCGGCAGTTGCGTGAAGGTGATCGAGAAGCTGCTGCCGGCCGCCGCCGACAAAGGGCTCTGCGGCTGTTTCTCGTACACCCGCAGCGAGCTCTACGAGATCGCCCGCACCCTGCGCGTGACCTCCTTCGCCGCGCTGCTCGACTCGCACGGGCGCGAGGAGGCGAAGGGCGGCGAGGGCTGCGAGATCTGCAAGCCGACGGTCGGCTCCATCCTGGCCTCGCTGGCCCCGGTGATCGGCGCGGACGGCTACATCCTGGACGGCGAGCAGGCCGCCCTCCAGGACACCAACGACCACTTCCTCGCCAACATGCAGCGCAACGGCTCCTATTCGGTGGTGCCGCGGATCCCCGGCGGCGAGATCACCCCCGAGAAGCTGATCGTGATCGGCGAGGTGGCCCGCGACTTCGGCCTCTACACGAAGATCACCGGCGGCCAGCGGATCGACCTCTTCGGCGCCCGCGTCGACCAGCTCCCCGCCATCTGGACCCGGCTCGTCGACGCCGGCTTCGAGTCCGGCCACGCCTACGGCAAGGCGCTGCGCACGGTGAAGTCCTGCGTGGGCCAGACCTGGTGCCGCTACGGCGTGCAGGACTCGGTGCGGATGGCGATCCGGCTGGAGCTGCGCTACCGCGGCCTGCGCGCCCCGCACAAGCTGAAGTCGGCGGTCTCCGGCTGCGCCCGCGAGTGCGCCGAGGCGCAGTCGAAGGACTTCGGGATCATCGCCACCGCGAGCGGCTGGAACCTCTACGTGGGCGGCAACGGCGGCGCCACCCCGCGCCACGCCGACCTGCTCGCCCAGGACCTGTCGGACGCCGAACTGGTGCGGCTGATCGACCGGTTCCTGATGTTCTACATCCGCACCGCCGACCGTCTGGAGCGCACCTCGACCTGGCTGGAGCGTCTGGAGGGCGGCCTCGACCACCTGAAGGACGTGGTCGTGCACGACTCGCTCGGCCTGTGCGCGGAGCTGGAGGCGCTGATGGCCGCGCACGTCGCCGGCTACCGGGACGAGTGGGCCCAGACCCTCGACGACCCGGACCGGCTGCGCCGCTTCGTGTCCTTCGTCAACGCGCCCGAGGCGCCGGACCCGACGGTGCGGTTCGTCCCGGAGCGCGACCAGATCAAGCCGGACCTGACCGTCCTCACGATCGGCACCCCGAAGACCCTGGAAGGAGCCACCTCCTGATGACGACGCTCGAACTCTCCCCCGACGCCGAGACCTGGATGCCGGTCTGCGAGGAGGCCCGGCTGACGCCCGGCCGGGGCGTGGCGGCGCTGCTGCCGGACGGCCGGCAGGCCGCGGTCTTCCGGGACCGGGCGGGCCGGACGTACGCGATCGACAACCGCGACCCGTTCACCGGCGCCCAGGTGCTCTCCCGCGGCCTGGTCGGCTCGGCGGGCGGCCGCCCGTTCGTGGCCTCGCCGCTGCTGAAGCAGCGCTTCGACCTGGAGACGGGCCGGTGCCTGGACGACGACGCGGTGACGGTGGCGGTCTACCCGGTCCGCACGACGGCCTCGTAGCCCGCCCCCTCCCGTCACCGGCGCGGAGGCTCAGCCCTGCGGCGCGTCGCCCTCGACCGCCGCGGGGTCCATCCACATGACCTCCCAGTGGTGGCCGTCGAGGTCGGTGAAGGACCGCCCGTACATGAAGCCCATGTCCATGGGGTCGAGGACCGTGCCGCCGCCGGCCGCCAGCGCGCGGTCGGCCAGCTCGTCGACCTTCTCGCGGCTCTCGGCGCTCAGCGCGAGCATCACCTCGGTGGTCTTGGTGGCGTCGGAGACCGTCTTGCCGGGGGCGGCGAAGCCGAGGAACTTCTCCTCGGTGAGGAGCATCGCGAAGATCGTGTCGCTGATGACCACACAGGCGGCGGTCTCGTCGGTGAACTGCGGGTTGATCGTGTAGCCGAGGCTCTCGTAGAAGGCCTTGCTGGCGTCCAGGTCCTTCACGGGCAGGTTCACGAAGATCATCTGCGGGGCCATGGTGTCCGTCCGTTCTCTCGTCCGTCGGTGCCGTGTCGGCGCTTACGAGAGTTCAGACGGGCGGGCCCGGCGGAACTCATCGGTCCCGCCGACGCTTTTTCCGGACATCGTGTGCGCCGGGGCGACGGACCGCAGCGCGAGCGCGGCCAGCGGGACGAAGCCGCCGCTGCCGCCGACGCCCTCGGGCGCGTCCGTGGACGCGTCCGGCCCGCCGAGCCGCCGCAGCAGGGCGACCGCGATCCGCTCCCCCTGCGCCTTGGCCCGCTCGGCGACCGGCCCCGCGTGCCGCCCGTCGACCGTGGCCCGCCACAACTGCACCCACCGCCCGAAGTGTGCGGCGGTCAGCGGGCGCGCCGCGTGCAGGGCGGCGTGCGGCGCGTAGGCGTCCCGCCGGTACTCCGCGCCGCGGAACAGGGCCCGCTCCCAGAAGTCGCCGATGTCCGGCAGGTGGGCGTCGAGGTCGGTGCCGGCGATCTCGGTGAAGTACGGCCCGATCAGCGGGTCGGCGAAGGCCGCCACGTAGAAGCGGCGGAGCAGGGCGTCGAGGTCGGCGCGGTCGCGGATGTCACGGGGGACGGCCATGGGACGAGGGTCGCCGACCGGCCCGGTCCGGGGCCAGTGCCGAAGGTCCCCGGCCCCCTTCTCAGAGCGTCCAGCGGCGGACGCTGCCCGTCTCCCCGTCGTAGGTGAGCCAGCTCCCGTCGCCGAGCGGCCGGACCTCGCCGGTGGCGGCGCCGTCCGGGTACGCGATCCGCCCGCGGATCTCCAGGGTGCGCCCGTCGAGCAGCCAGGTGCCGCACTCCTCGGGCTCGTCGGCGTACTCGACACCGGTGGTCGCGAGGACCGCGTCCGCGTCGAGGAAGCCGCAGGACCAGTCCCACTGGGGGTGCTCCTCGTCGGGGGCCGGGGGCGCGTCGGCCTCGGCGAGCACCGTCCCGTCGAGGGCGTGCAGCTGGAGGTCGTTGCCGTAGTGCTCGACGGTGAGGAAGCCGGGGTGCCCGGGGTGGACGTCGATCAGGATGCGGTCGAGGCCGTCGTTGAGCTCCTGGTGCACGGTGAGCCCGGTGCCGTCCCAGCGCCCCCAGTACACGAGGACGCCGTCCTGGCCCATGCCGACGGACAGGCCCATGTGGACCCCGTCGGGGTGGGAGAGGTGGCCGGAACCGGAGGCCACGCTGTCCAGCGGGAGCCGGGCCAGCTCGCGCCCGTCGCGCGCGTCGAGCACGACCCAGACCTCCTCGTACTCCCCCGGGGTCACGACGTGCGCCCACACCAGCGCCCCGTCGTCGGAGACCCGGCAGGACCCGGACTCGATGCCCGGGCAGACCTGGTGTTCGTCGCCGGTGTGCGGGTGGCCGACCCGCTGGTCCCAGCAGCCGTGCCGGTACGTCCAGCGGGTGGTGCCGTCGGCGTCGACGGCCCGGACGGACCGCTGGCCGGAGAGGACGGCGAAGGAGCGGTCGGGGCTCACCGAGTGGACGCCGTGCCGCCAGCCCGGCCAGGGCAGCGGGAAGCGCGCGGCGGGGGCCTGCTCGCCGGCGAGCAGGTCGGTCAGCTCGTACACGGCGAGCTCCCCGTCCCGGGTGAGCAGGGCGCGTGCGGAACCGCCGGCGCGGTTCTCGAAGGCGTAGGGGTTGACCAGGGCCAAGCCGCCGGGGAAGTCGTACGTGCCGGTCAGGTGTGCGACGAAGTCCATGACCGGAACCTACCGACCCGCGCCGACACCGCCCGACGCCGGTCCGGCGGGCCGCCCCCGCCGCCCCCCGCCCGCCGCCTGCCCGTCACCGCCCGTTGACGCCCGGTCAACTACGGACGCCTAGATTCCAGGACCGCGCGACCCCGCCGCCGACCGGTGTGGCGGGGCCGATCCCACCCTGATCAGGAGTGAGACGTGGAGCGACGCGGTTTCCTGCGTGGAGCGGTCATCGGCACCTCGGCGGCCGCCTTCGGCGGCAGCCTCTGGAGCGGGGCGGCGCACGCCGCGCCCGCGCAGCCCGGGGCGGGCCCCTACGGGGCGCTCGGTGCGGCGGACGCGAACGGCATCCAGCTGCCGGCCGGGTTCACCAGCCGGGTGATCGCCCGGTCGGGCCAGACCGTCCCGGGCACCTCGTACACCTGGCACAACGCCCCCGACGGCGGCGCCTGCTTCGCCGACGGCACGGGCTGGATCTACGTGTCGAACTCGGAGATCAACCCCGGCGGCGGCGCGAGCGCGGTGCGGTTCAACTCCTCGGGTGCCGTCACCGGCGCCTACCGGATCCTGTCCAACACCCGGCAGAACTGCGCGGGCGGCCGGACCCCGTGGAACACCTGGCTGTCCTGCGAGGAGGTCAGCCTCGGCTACGTGTACGAGACCGACCCGTACGGCGTGAAGGCGGCCGTGCAGCGGCCCGCGCTCGGCCGGTTCAAGCACGAGGCGGCCGCGGCCGACCCGGTGCGCCGGGCGATCTACCTCACCGAGGACGAGACCGACGGCTGCTTCTACCGCTTCCTGCCGACCACCTGGGGCGACCTGTCCTCCGGCACCCTGCAGGTGTTCAAGGCCGGCACCGGCACCTCCGGCACCTTCAGCTGGCAGAACGTGCCGGACCCGGACGGCGCGCCGACCACCACCCGCAACCAGGTCTCCGGCGCCAAGCGCTTCAACGGCGGCGAGGGCTGCTACTACGCCGACGACACCGTCTGGTTCACCACCAAGGGCGACAACCGGGTGTGGCAGGTCAACCTGGCGGCCGGCACCTACGAGCTGGCCTACGACGACTCGCTGGTGCCCGGCGGCGCCGCGCCGCTCACCGGTGTGGACAACGTGACCGGTTCCGCCTCCGGCGACCTGTACGTCGCCGAGGACGGCGGCAACATGGAGATCTGCCTCATCACGCCGGACGACCTCGTCACGCCGTTCCTGCGGATCAACGGCCAGTCCGGTTCCGAGATCACCGGACCGGCCTTCTCCCCCGACGGCAGCCGGCTCTACTTCTCCAGCCAGCGGGGCACCACCGGCAGCTCCTCCGGCGGCATCACCTACGAGGTCACCGGCCCGTTCCGCGCGTAGCACCGGGACTCACGGCCCTCACGGGCCTCGCGGGCGCCCTGGGTGACCGGGGCGCCCGTCGCCTGCGCGCCCTGGGCGCCGCCGAGGAGGGCGGCGCCCAGCGGCGTCAGGGTGTGCAGGACCGCGTTGCCGTGCCGCAGCGTGGCGACCAGGCCGGCCTCCCGCAGGACACCGGCGTGCTGGCTCGCCGAGGCGAGGGAAACCCCCGCCCGGCGGGCCAGTTCGCTTGTGGTGCCCCCGTCGCCGATGGCGCTCAGGACCGCCGAGCGGGTGTGCCCGACGAGCTTGGCCAGCGAGGGCAGGTCCGGGGTCCGGACGGTCGGCGCCTCGCAGTGGGTGAGCGGATAGACGAGCACCGGCGGCAGCGCGGGGTCGCGCAGCACCACCGGGGTGCCGCGGCAGAAGAACGAGGGCTGGAGCAGCAGCCCGCGCCCGTCCAGGTGCACGTCCCGGTCGACCGGGTAGTCGGCCTCCAGGACCGGGCTGCGCCAGCGCAGCGCGGGCGGCAGCGAGGCCAGCAGCTCGTCGGCGCCGCCGTCGAGCAGGGCCCGGCCGCGGCGCGCCCGGTCGGCCTCGACGCGGGCCTGGACGTGCGCCCAGTACGGCTCGACGGCGGCCCGGTGGTAGGCGCGCAGCGCCCCGAGGAGCCGGCCGAGCGGTTCGCTGCCGCCGTCGGCGAGGGCCCGGAGCGCGGCGGGGACGCCGGGGCGTCCGGAGCGGGCGGCGCCGATCAGGCCGAGTTCGGCGTGCAGCCGGCCGGGCGGGGTGGCCCGGATGGCGTCGAGGCCCTCGTCGAGGCCGAGAATGCCCTGGGGCGGGGTGAGGAAGTCCGGGAAGTAGCCGCGGCTGGGCACGAGCGCGCCGAGCAGCCGGGTCTCACTGCCGAGCCGGATCCGCGCCTCGGAGCGCCAGCCTCCGTAGACCACGGAACCGCGCCGGTCCCTTAAACGGTGAAAACTGAGAATCGTTTCCCACAGAACGTCCGGCTGTGCGGCCATCCGGACGCCCGCCAAGTCGTTTCCGGTGAAATGAATCCGGAGCATGGAACCCCCACCTGTGCACTCGCAACCACCCCCGCCGACGAGTATGCACACCATCACTGCACGTTACCAGGGTGTTTCAGCCACACTTGAAAAGCCTCGCGGCGAACAGCCGGGAACCGAAAAGCTGTGCACGTCGGACGGGAAACCTTCAGGACCGAGGTGACGCGACGGAGACCGTGGGGGGCTTTGGCGCGTCCGGCGGCGGTCGGCGAGGGTTGCGGCTCACCCGCCCGACGAGGGTAATGGGCGCGGCTTCCGGGTGGGGATCCGGGGGCCGCGCCCATCTCATTCTTTGCAAATGTTCAACGCCGAATAATTCAATGCACGGCCCATGCGCCGGTGGCACATGCACTTGAACAGGAACTCACATTTCCCCAACGATCACGCAACACACGCCGGGGACGAAATACGACGGGGCGGACACCTCCGCACAAGGTGTCCGCCCCGTCTCTGTGGAAACCGAAGCCGCCGCCCATCGGTTCTGAGGGTCGGGGACGAGCGGCGGCTCCGGCGGCTCTGCCGGGCTTTGCTACTGAACCGAAGGTCAGCGGCGCGGCCCGGGGTGGGTCAGCGGCTGTCGCTGCCCTTCGACTCGGCCGCCGCGCGGCCGGCCTCCAGGCGCGCCACCGGGATCCGGAAGGGCGAGCAGGAGACGTAGTCGAGACCCACCTCGTGGAAGAAGTGCACCGACTCCGGGTCGCCGCCGTGCTCGCCGCAGACGCCGAGCTTGATGTCGGGGCGGGTGGCCCGGCCGGCCTCGGCGGCCTGGCGGACCAGGGAGCCGACGCCGTCCTTGTCGATGGTCTCGAAGGGGCTGACGCCGAAGATGCCCTTCTCCAGGTACGCGGTGAAGAAGCTGGCCTCCACGTCGTCGCGGGAGAAGCCCCAGACGGTCTGGGTGAGGTCGTTGGTGCCGAAGGAGAAGAACTCGGCGGCCTCGGCGATCTGACCGGCGGTCACGGCGGCGCGCGGCAGCTCGATCATGGTGCCGAGGGCCAGCTTCAGCTCGACGCCGGTCTCGGCGGCGACCTCGGCGATGACCTTCTCG
Organism: Streptomyces sp. NPDC053541; assembly: GCF_044544705.1. Taxonomy (NCBI): domain Bacteria; kingdom Bacillati; phylum Actinomycetota; class Actinomycetes; order Kitasatosporales; family Streptomycetaceae; genus Streptomyces; species Streptomyces sp. NPDC053541. Next base: position 155,690 of record NZ_JBITXM010000012.1, on the reverse strand, counting down.
GCGTCGTCGCGGACCAGTTCCAGCTCCTGGACGGTGCCCACGAGCGGGATCATGATCTCGGCGCGCGGGTCGCCCTTGGCCTCGACGCGCAGGGCGGCGGCCTCGGCGATGGCGCGGACCTGCATGGTGAACAGGCCGGGGATGACCAGGCCGAGGCGGACGCCGCGCAGACCCAGCATCGGGTTCTGCTCGTGCAGCCGGTGCACGGCCTGGAGCAGGCGCAGGTCGTTCTCGTGCGGCTCCTTGCGGGCCTCGGCGAGCGCGACGCGCACCGACAGCTCGGTGATGTCGGGCAGGAACTCGTGCAGCGGCGGGTCGAGCAGGCGCACGGTGACCGGCAGGCCGTCCATCGCCTCGAAGAGCTCGACGAAGTCCTGCTTCTGCAGCGGGAGCAGCGCCTTCAGCGACTCCTCGCGCTCCTCGTCGGTGTCGGCGAGGATGAGCCGCTCGACGTACTGGCGGCGCTCGCCGAGGAACATGTGCTCGGTGCGGCACAGGCCGATGCCCTGGGCGCCGAAGCGGCGGGCGCGGGCGGCGTCCTCGGCGTTGTCGGCGTTGGCACGGACCCGCAGGCGGCGGACGCGGTCGGCGTAGGCCATGATCCGGTGGACGGCCTGGACCAGCTCGTCGGCGTCGTCGGCGCCGGCGTGCATGCGGCCCTCGAAGTACTCGACGACCGGGGACGGCACGACGGGCACCTCGCCGACGTACACCTTGCCGGTGGAGCCGTCGATGGAGACGACGTCGCCCTCCTCGATGACCACGCCGGAGGCGGTGGTCATGCGGCGGCGCTTGGTGTCGACCTCCAGCTCCTCGGCGCCGCAGACACAGGTCTTGCCCATGCCGCGGGCGACGACGGCGGCGTGCGAGGTCTTGCCGCCGCGGGAGGTGAGGATGCCCTCGGCGGCGATCATGCCGTCCAGGTCGTCCGGGTTGGTCTCGCGGCGGATCAGGATGACCTTCTCGCCGGAGCGGGACCACTTGACGGCGGTGTACGAGTCGAAGACGGCCTTGCCGACGGCGGCGCCCGGGGAGGCGGCGATGCCGCGTCCGATCTGCTCGACCTTGGCGTTCTCGTCGAACTTCGGGAACATCAGCTGGGCGAGCTGGGCGCCGTTGACGCGCTGCAGCGCCTCGGCCTCGTCGATGAGGCCCTGGTCCACGAGCTGGGTGGCGATGCGGAAGGCGGCACCGGCGGTGCGCTTGCCGACGCGGGTCTGCAGCATCCACAGCTGGCCGCGCTCGATGGTGAACTCGATGTCGCAGAGATCCTTGTAGTGGGTCTCAAGGGTCTCCATGATCTCCATGAGCTGGTCGTACGACTTCTTGTCGATCGACTCCAGCTCGGCGAGCGGCACGGTGTTGCGGATGCCGGCGACGACGTCCTCGCCCTGCGCGTTCTGCAGGTAGTCGCCGTAGACGCCCTGGTGGCCGGAGGCGGGGTCGCGGGTGAAGGCGACGCCGGTGCCGGAGTCCGGGCCGAGGTTGCCGAAGACCATCGAGCAGACGTTGACGGCGGTGCCGAGGTCGTGCGGGATGCGTTCCTGGCGGCGGTAGAGCTTGGCGCGGTCGCCGTTCCACGAGTCGAAGACCGCCTTGATGGCGAGGTCCATCTGCTCGCGCGGGTCCTGCGGGAAGTCGCGGCCGGTGGCGCTCTTGACGATCGCCTTGAACTGCTCGACGAGCTTCTTCAGGTCGGCGGCGTCGAGGTCGGTGTCGCTGGTGACCTTCTTGGCGGCCTTGGCCTCGTCGAGGGCGTCCTCGAAGAGCTCGCCGTCGACGCCGAGGACGGTCTTGCCGAACATCTGGATCAGACGGCGGTACGAGTCCCAGGCGAAGCGCTCGTTGTCGGCCTGGGCGGCCAGGCCCACGACGGAGGCGTCGGAGAGGCCGATGTTGAGGACGGTGTCCATCATGCCGGGCATCGAGAACTTGGCGCCGGAGCGGACCGAGACGAGCAGCGGGTTGTCGGCCTGGCCGAGCTTCTTGCCCATCCGCTGCTCCAGGGCGTCGAGGTGCGCGGTGACCTCGTCGCGGAGCTCGACCGGCTCGGAGCCGGAGTCGAGGTAGACCTTGCACGCCTCGGTCGTGATCGTGAAGCCAGGAGGCACCGGGAGGCCGAGGTTGGTCATCTCGGCGAGGTTGGCGCCCTTGCCACCGAGCAGGTCCTTCAGGTCCTTGTTGCCCTCGGTGAAGTCGTAGACGAACTTCTGATCATTGATTTCCGACACGGGTCACGACTCCTCGACGACTCGGTTGGCTGCCCTGACGCCGAGGAACATACCCAGATCGAAGGCATCTGGGGAGGTACGCCTAGCGGTCATCCGGTCTTAACCACCCGTCCGCCAGCACATCGAAAGTAACCGATGAGTAGCTTCCGCTTTCAGGGCCCGAAGGCCACTTGACCGAAAGCCGGGTTCACCCGCTCGAATGAGCGCCGATCGGAGCAATTGCGTTCAAGTCTTGAACACAAAAAGGGTGGCACCCAGTGCCACCCTTCAAGCGGGAGAGAAGCCTGTTACCTGCTCATCTGAGCGCCACCCCTATCAGGGGTGGCGAGGATCACTCGCCGAAAACGCTTCCCTGAACACCCCGGGAGACCCGGATCTCACCCTCCGGACGTGTCCAGCTCGGCGTCCTCGGTCACGCCCGCGCAGTCGTAGGGGTCCTTCAGCCAGCCGTCCGGCAGGACAACCCGGTTGTTTCCGGACGTACGGCCCCGGGGTCCCTCCGCGCCCTCCGGCCACGGCTGGTCCAGGTCGAGCTCGCTCAACTGAGCGCTCAGCTCGTCCAGGGAGGAGGTGACCGCCAGGCGCTTGCGCATCTCCGAGCCGACCGCGAAGCCCTTCAGGTACCAGGCGACGTGCTTGCGGAAGTCGATGACACCGCGGGCCTCGTCACCCAGCCACTCGCCAAGAAGTCGAGCGTGCCGCACCATCACGTCCGCGACCTGCCGCAGCCCCGGCCGGGTGTAGGCGTCGGTGCCCTCGAAGCCCGCCACCAGGTCCGCGAAGAGCCACGGCCGGCCCAGGCAGCCGCGGCCCACGACCACGCCGTCGCAGCCGGTCTCGCGCATCATCCGCAGCGCGTCCTCGGCCGTCCAGATGTCGCCGTTGCCGAGCACCGGGATCTCCGGCACGTGCTCCTTGAGCCGCGCGATGGCCTCCCAGTCGGCGGTGCCGCCGTAGTGCTGGGCGGTCGTCCGGCCGTGCAGGGCGATCGCGGTGACGCCCTCCTCGACCGCGATCCGGCCCGCGTCCAGATACGTGAGGTGGTCGTCGTCGATGCCCTTGCGCATCTTCATGGTGACCGGCAGGTCACCCGCGTTGCCCACGGCCTCGTTCAGGATCGCCCGCAGCAGCGGCCGCTTGTACGGCAGCGCCGAGCCGCCGCCCTTGCGGGTGACCTTGGGCACCGGGCAGCCGAAGTTCAGGTCGATGTGGTCGGCCAGGTTCTCGTCGACGATCATTCGCACCGCCTTGCCGACGGTCACCGGGTCCACGCCGTACAGCTGGATCGACCGCGGGTTCTCGGTGGCGTCGAAGTGGATGAGCTGCATCGTCTTCTCGTTGCGCTCCACCAGCGCCCGCGTCGTGATCATCTCGCTCACGAACAGTCCCTTGCCGCCGGAGAACTCACGGCAGAGGGTGCGGAACGGGGCGTTGGTGATGCCGGCCATCGGCGCGAGCACCACCGGCGGCTGCACGACGTGCGGCCCGATGGCGAGGGGGGAGAACGCGGTCATTGGCCCATTGTCCCGCACCGGGCGAGTCTTCAGACAGCCGTCGGCACGGCCCGCGCGGACTCCTCCGCCAGGACGATCTCCTGGAGGCGCTCGACGGCGGCCCGGGTCGCCGAGTCCAGCGGCACGTACGTCACCAGGCGCGGTCCGGCCGTCGGGCCCAGCCACAGGTTGGTGTGTTCCATCCGCAGCAGCCCGACCTCGGCGTTGCGGATGAGCTTGGTGCGCCCGGACTGGTCGACCACGTCGTGCCGGGCCCAGATCGCGCGGAACTCCGGCGAGGCCGCCTGGAGCCGGTCGACCAGCGCCTTCCAGGCGGGCTCGGCCAGGTGCTCGGCCATCGCGGCGCGCAGCTTGCCCGCGAGCTGGAGCAGCACCTCGGGCAGGTCGGTCACGGCGGCCCGGAAGTCCTCGTCGGTGAAGGCGAGCCACAGGCTGTTGCGGTCCTCGCGGGGCCGCGCGTCCAGGTCGCAGAAGAGGCGCCCGAAGGTGCGGTTGTAGGCGAGGAAGTCGTAGCGGCTGTTCTGCACGGCGGCCGGCACCGGCTCCATCTGGTCGAGCAGGGCCCGCAGCGCCGGGGTGACGGTCGGGCAGGGCGTCTCGGGGTGCGGGTCGGCCTGCCCGGCGAGGGAGAAGAGGTGGGTGCGCTCGGTGGGGTCGAGCAGCAGCGCGCCCGCGAGCGCGTCGAGCACCTGCGGGGAGACCTGGATCGGCCGGGCCTGCTCCAGCCAGGTGTACCAGGTGACGCCGACGGCGGAGAGCTGGGCGACCTCCTCGCGGCGCAGCCCCGGGGTGCGGCGGCGGCGCCCGCGCGGCAGGCCGACCTGCTCGGGGCTGATGCGCTCGCGCCGGCTGCGCAGGAAGGCGGCCAGCTCGTGCCGCCGGACGTCGGGCCCGCCCGAGCCGCCCGCCGTACCCGGACCCGGACCCGTAGCGGAACCGGTGGCGGCACCCGGCCCCGCGTCGGTACCCGTGCCCGTCGCGGTGCCCGTCGCCGGGTCGGCCGTGCTCGCCGTGTCGAGGCTCATGACGCTCATGCTCCCAGGGTGCCGGGGCGCTCAGCCCCGTGCCAGGTAGTGCTTGTACCAGGATAAAGACACTCTGGTACCAGGCTAAGGGCGGCGCGAGGCTCGTTGCCGTGACTACGAAAACCTCCTCGTCCGCCCCGGCCGCCGCCACCGGCGCCCCGGCCGCCACCGCCGTCCCGGTCGTCGACCACGCCCGGCCGGTGCTCGGCGCGCTCGGCCTGTTCACCGTGCTGCTCGGCGCGGCCCTCCCCCTCGTCGACTTCTTCATCGTCAACGTCGCCCTGCCCACCATCGACCACGACCTGGCCGCCGGACCGGCGCTCCTGGAGCTGGTCGTGGCCGGCTACGGCCTGGCGTACGCCGTGCTGCTCGTGCTGGGCGGGCGGCTCGGCGACCGCTTCGGCCGCCGCCGGCTCTTCCTCGGCGGCATGGCCGCCTTCGGTCTCACCTCGCTCGCCTGCGGCCTCGCACCGGACGCCTGGACGCTGGTCGGCGCCCGGGTGGCACAGGGTGCCGCGGCGGCACTGATGCTGCCGCAGGTCCTCGCGACCATTCACTCCTCGACGTCGGGCGCCCGGCACGCCCGCGCGCTCAGCCTCTATGGGGCGACGGCCGGCCTCGCCATGGTGGCCGGCCAGATCCTGGGCGGCGTGCTGGTCGCGGCCGATGTCGCGGGCAGCGGCTGGCGGTCGATCTTCCTGGTCAACGTGCCGGTCGCGGTGGCCGGCCTGGTGCTCGGCGCGCGCAGCGTGCCGGAGACCCGCTCGGACCGGCCCGCGCCGGTCGACCTGCCCGGCACCCTGCTGCTCGCCGTCGCGCTGCTGACCCTGCTGGCCCCGCTGACCGAGGGCCGGGCGGCCGGCTGGCCGCTGTGGACCTGGGTCGCGCTGGGCGTGTTCCCGTTCGCGGCGGCGGTGTTCTGGTGGGTGGAGGTGCGCGCCGACCGCGCGGGCCGCACCCCGCTGGTGCCGCCGAGCCTGCTGCGGCTGGTCTCCCTGCGCCGGGGCCTCGCGGTGGTGCTGCCGCTGTCGCTGGGCTTCAGCGGCTTCATGTTCGTGGTCGCCATCGCGCTCCAGCAGGGCCTGGCGATGGGCGCGATCGCCTCGGGCCTGGCGCTGGTCCCGATGGCGCTCGCCTTCTTCGGGGCCTCGCTCGCCGGTCCGCGGCTGATCCGGCGCTGGGGCGCGACGCGGGTCGTCCCGGTCGGCGCGCTGGCCCAGGGCCTCGGCATCGGGCTGATCGCCTGGACGGTGTGGCGCGACTGGGCGGGCCTGTCGGTGGTGGACCTGCTGCCGGGCATGGCGATCGCCGGTCTGGGCCAGGGGCTCCAGCTGCCGGTGCTGTTCCGGCTGGTGCTCTCCGAGGTGCCCTCGGCGCAGGCGGGCGTGGGCAGCGGGGTGATGGTGACCACCCAGCAGTCGGCGCTGGCGCTCGGGGTGGCCACGCTCGGCTCGCTGTTCCTGTCCCTGGCCGGTTCGGCCGACATGGGATCGGCGCTGGTCACGACGCTGCTGGTGCAGCTGGGCGTGGTGGTCCTGACGCTGCTGCTGAGCCTGCGGCTGCCCCGCACCCTCACGAATGACTGACAGATATTGAAATCTGTCATCGCTCATGTCATGGTTGATGCATGACGACGACCACGCCTTCCCTCCCCACCCGGTCCCTCGGCACCACCGGCCCCACGGTCTCCGCGCTCGGCCTCGGCTGCATGGGCATGTCCGCCCTGTACGGCGAGGCCGACCGGGCCGAGTCGATCGCGACCATCCACGCGGCCCTCGACGCGGGCGTCACGCTCCTGGACACCGGCGACTTCTACGGCATGGGCCACAACGAGCTGCTGATCAACGAGGCGCTGCGGACCGCCCCGGCCGCCGCCCGCGAGCGGGCGCTCACCAGCGTCAAGTTCGGCGCCCTGCGCACCGTCGAGGGCGGCTTCACCGGCTACGACGGGCGCCCGGCCGCGGTGAAGAACTTCGCCGCGTACTCGCTCCAGCGCCTCGGCACCGACCACATCGACATCTACCGGATCGCCCGCGTCGACCCCGACGTCCCCATCGAGGAGACCGTCGGCGCCATCGCGGAGCTGGTCGAGGCCGGCCACGTCCGGCACATCGGCCTCTCCGAGGCCGGCGCGGACACCCTGCGCCGGGCCGCCGCCGTCGCCCCGATCGCCGACCTCCAGATCGAGTACTCGCTGATCTCGCGCGGCATCGAGGAGAACATCCTGCCGACCGCGCGCGAGCTGGGCATCGGCATCACCGCGTACGGAGTGCTCTCCCGCGGCCTGATCAGCGGCCACTTCACCCGGGACCGCGCGCTCGGCCCCGGCGACTTCCGCGGCATGAGCCCCCGCTTCCAGGGCGAGAACCTCGCGCACAACCTCGACCTGGTCGACCGGCTGCGCGCGGTCGCCGAGGCCAAGGGCGTCACCGTCGCCCAGACCGCGATCGCCTGGGTCCTCGCCCAGGGCCCCCGGCACGGCGCGGACGTCGTCCCGCTGGTCGGCGCCCGCCGCCGCGACCGGCTCGCCGAGGCCCTCGGCGCCCTGGACGTCACGCTCGACGCGGCCGACCTGGCGGCGATCGAGGCGGCCGTCCCGGCGGACGCGGCGGCCGGCGCCCGCTACCCGGAGAACCAGATGGCCCACCTGGACAGCGAGCACTGAGCCGCGGCACCGACAGGTACTGTCCTTCCATGGCCACCACGGAGACCCTGACCGCCGAGCGCATCCTCGAAGTCACCGAGGAGGTGCTGCGCCGCTACGGCCCGGCGAAGGCGACCGTGGTGGACGTGGCCCGCGCGCTCGGCGTCAGCCACGGGAGCGTCTACCGCCACTTCCGCACGAAGGCGGCGCTGCGCGAGGCGGTCACCGAGCGCTGGCTGCACCGCACGATCACGGCCCTGGAGCCGTACACCGAGGGCCCGAAGCCCGCCGACCAGCGGCTCACCGACTGGCTCACCGCGCTCTTCTCCCTCAAGCGCGCCAAGGCGGGCGGCGACCCGGAGCTGATGGCCACCTTCCAGGTCCTGATCGGCGAGAACAGCGCGGTCGTCGACCGCCACGAGCAGCACCTGGTCGACCAGATCGCCGGCATCCTCGCCGACGGGCGCCGCGAGGGCGTCTTCACCACCCCCGAGCGGGAGCTGGCCACCACGGCCCGCGCGGTCTTCCACGCCACCGACCGCTTCCACAACCCGGCGCACGCCGCCGAGTGGACCGCCCCGGACAGCGAGGCCGCCTTCGCGGCCGTCCTCTCCCTGGTCCTCCGCGCCCTCACGGCCTGAGCCCCGCCCGTACGGGAAAGCCCCCGGGCACGGGAAAGCCCCCGGTTCCGCGAACGGAACCGGGGGCTTTCGCCGGTCTCGGAGGTCAGCAGCCCAGCAGGCGGCTGGCCAGGTAGCCCTGGATCTGGTCCAGGGAGACGCGCTCCTGCTTCATGGTGTCGCGCTCGCGCACGGTCACCGCGTTGTCCTCGAGGGTGTCGAAGTCGACGGTGACGCAGTACGGCGTGCCGATCTCGTCCTGGCGGCGGTAGCGGCGGCCGATGGCGCCGGCGTCGTCGAACTCGATGTTCCAGTTCTGCCGCAGGTCCGCCGCGAGGCCCTTGGCCTTCGGGGAGAGCTGCGGGTTGCGGGACAGCGGCAGGACGGCGACCTTGACCGGGGCCAGGCGGTGGTCGAGGCGCAGCACGACGCGCTTCTCCATGACGCCCTTGGCGTTCGGCGCCTCGTCCTCGGTGTAGGCGTCGAGCAGGAAGGCGAGCATGGTGCGGCCGACACCGGCGGCGGGCTCGATGACGTACGGCGTGTAGCGCTCGCCGGTCTCCTGGTCCAGGTAGGTCAGGTTGGCGCCGGAGGCCTGGGAGTGGGCGTTCAGGTCGTAGTCGGTGCGGTTGGCGACGCCCTCCAGCTCGCCCCACTCGCTGCCGCCGAACTGGAAGCGGTACTCGATGTCGGCGGTGCGCTTCGAGTAGTGGGAGAGCTTCTCCTTCGGGTGCTCGTACCAGCGCATGTTCTCCTCACGGAGACCCAGGCCCGTGTACCAGTTCCAGCGCTGCTCCATCCAGTACTCGTGCCACTGCTCGTCCTCGCCCGGCTTGACGAAGAACTCCATCTCCATCTGCTCGAACTCGCGGGTGCGGAAGATGAAGTTGCCCGGAGTGATCTCGTTCCGGAAGGACTTGCCCTGCTGCGCGATGCCGAACGGGGGCTTCTTGCGCGAGGTCGTCTGCACCTGGGCGAAGTTGGTGAAGATGCCCTGCGCGGTCTCGGGGCGCAGGTACGCGACCGAGCCGGTGTCCTGGGTCGGGCCGAGGTGGGTGGAGAGCAGGCCGGAGAACTGCTTGGGCTCCGTGAAGGTGCCCTTGTTGCCGCAGTTGGGGCAGTTGAGGTCGCTGAGGCCGTTCTCGGGGAGACGGCCGTGCTTCTCCTCGTACGCCTCCTCCAGGTGGTCGGCGCGGAAGCGCTTGTGGCAGGAGGTGCACTCGGTCAGCGGGTCGGTGAAGGTCGCGACGTGGCCGGAGGCCTCCCAGACCTCGGTGGCCAGGATGACCGACGAGTCGATGCCGACGACGTCCTCGCGCGAGGTGACCATGTAACGCCACCACTGGCGCTTGATGTTCTCCTTGAGCTCGACGCCCAGGTGTCCGTAGTCCCAGGCGGCGCGCTGACCGCCGTAGATCTCACTGCAGGGGAAAACGAAGCCACGGCGCTTGCTGAGGCTGACGATGGTGTCGATCTTGTCGGCGGCCACGGTGCTCTCTTCATTACGACGACGAAGTGCGAATGCCTCAGGTTACCGGCGCCCCGGGGCCCCGTATCAAATCGGTTCCGGGCCACCGGCCGCGGCGGTCCCCGTGGGCCCCTCCGGGGGCCGCTCGCGGACATTGGCAATTGACAACCGTTTCCATTTTTGTTGAAAATGAGTGTCATGAACGTACGTCGACTGATACCCGCCACCGCCCTCGCCGGAGCCGTCACGCTGGGCCTCGTCACCCTCACCGCCTGCGGCGGCACCTCCGACGCCGCCGACCAGGGCGGCAAGGGCAGCGGCGGCAAGCTCGACGTGGTCGCGTCGTTCTACCCCATGCAGTTCCTGGCCGAGCGGATAGGCGGCGACCACGTCGCCGTCAACACCCTCACCAAGCCCGGCGTCGAACCCCACGACCTGGAGCTCAAGCCGAAGCAGATCGGCGAGCTCGGCGAGGCCGACGTGGTCCTCTACCTCAAGGGCATCCAGCCCGCCGTCGACGAGGCCATCGCCCAGAGCGAGGGCCCGGCCAAGGTCGACGCCGCCACCCTCACCACGCTCGAGGAGCACGGCACCGCGGCCGGCGACGGCCACGACCACGGCGGTGACCACGCCGAGCACGGCGGCGAGGAGGCGCACGAGGGCGAGGCCGGTGCCGACCCGCACATCTGGCTCGACCCCGTGAAGTACGCCGAGGTCGCCAAGGGCGTCGGCGCCGCCCTGGAGAAGGCCGACCCGGCCCACGCCGCGGACTACAAGAAGAACACCGAGGCCCTCACCCGGCAGCTCGGCGAGCTGAACACCTCCTTCGAGACGGGCCTGAAGAACACCGCGACCCGCACCTTCATCACCACCCACTCCGCCTTCGGCTACCTCGCCGAGCGCTACCACCTGGACCAGGAGGGCATCGCCGGCATGGACCCCGAGTCCGAGCCGAGCCCCGCCCGGATCAAGGAACTCCAGGACATCGCGAAGAAGGACAAGGTCACCACCGTCTTCTTCGAGACCCTCGCCAGCGACAAGACCGCCAAGACCCTCGCCGAGGACACCGGCCTGAAGACCGACGTCCTCGACCCGCTGGAGGGCATCACGGACACGTCCAAGGGCAAGGACTACATCGAGGTCATGCGGTCCAACCTCGCCGCGCTGCAGAAGGCCCTCGGCGCCAAGTGACCACCGCACAGCAGGAGGCACACGAGGCACACCAGGCACAGGAGGCACCCGTGAACCACGACGAGCCCGTCCTTTCCGTCCGCGGAGCCACGGCGGCCCTCGGTGCCCGCCCCGTCCTCCGGGGCGTCGACCTCACCGTCCGCCGCGGCGAGGTCGTCGCCCTGCTCGGCGCCAACGGCTCCGGCAAGTCCACCGCCGTCCGCTCCGTCATCGGGCAGGTGCCGCTGACCGGCGGCAGCATCGAGCTCTTCGGCACCGACCGGAAGCGGTTCCGCGACTGGGCCCGCATCGGCTACGTGCCGCAGCGCACCACCGCCGCCGGCGGCGTCCCCGCCACCGTCCGCGAGGTCGTCTCCTCGGGCCGGCTCTCCCGCCGGAAGTTCGGCTGGCTGACGAAGGCCGACCGGTCCGCCATCGAGCGGGCCATCGACCTCGTGGGCCTCGCCGACCGCGCCGCCGACTCCGTCTCCGCACTCTCCGGCGGCCAGCACCAGCGGGTCCTCATCGCCCGCGCGCTGGCCTCCGAGCCCGAGCTGCTGATCATGGACGAGCCGATGGCCGGCGTGGACCTCGCGAGCCAGGAGGTCCTCGCCGCGACCCTGCGCGAGCAGGTCGCCGGCGGCACCTCCGTCCTCCTCGTCCTGCACGAGCTGGGCCCCCTGGAGCCGCTGATCGACCGCGCGGTCGTCCTGCGCGACGGTTGCGTCGTCCACGACGGCCCGCCGCCGAAGGCCGTCGGCCAGCACGCGCTGCCCGGCCACGACCACGTCCATCCGCACGCGGCCGACGAGTCGCTCCGTACCGGCCTGCTGACCTGAGGCGCTGAAACAGACCATGGACTTCCTCGATCTCGCCTTCATGCAGCGCGCGCTGCTCGCCGCCGTCCTCGTCGGCCTCACCGCCCCCGCCGTCGGCGTCTACCTCGTCCAGCGCCGCCAGGCACTCATGGGCGACGGCATCGGCCACGTCGCCATGACCGGCGTCGGCCTCGGCTTCCTCATGTCGGCCAACCCGGTCTGGATGGCCACCCTGGTGGCCGTCGCCGGTGCCGTCGCCATGGAGCTGATCCGGGCGTACGGCAAGACCCGCGGCGACCTCGCCCTCGCGCTGCTCTTCTACGGCGGCATGGCGGGCGGCGTCCTGCTGATCAACCTCTCGCCGACCGGCTCCAACGCCAACCTCAGCTCGTTCCTCTTCGGCTCCCTGTCCACGGTCTCCACCGAGGACGTCACCACGATCAGCATCCTGGCCGGGTTCGTGCTGCTCGTGACGGTCGGCCTGCGCCGGCAGCTCTTCGCGGTGAGCCAGGACGAGGAGTTCGCCCGCGTCACCGGACTGCCGGTGCGCGCCCTGAACCTGCTGATCGCCGTCACCGCCGCCGTCACGGTCACGGTCGCCATGCGCGTGGTCGGCCTGCTCCTGGTCAGCGCGCTCATGGTGATCCCGGTCGCGGCGGCCCAGCAGCTGTCCCGTTCGTTCAGGACCACGTTCGCGCTCGCCGTGCTCATCGGCACCGGCGTCACCCTTTCCGGCACGATCACCTCGTACTACCAGGACGTGCCCCCCGGCGCGACCATCGTCCTGCTCGCGATCGGCCTCTTCGTCGCCCTGGCCCTGCTCGCCGCCCCGCTCGCCCGGCGCCGGGCGAAGGCCGCCGAACAGGCCATCGCGGACTGCGACGCGCGCTGCGTCCCGGCCACCCGGCGCCCCTCGGACGACGTGAAGGTCTGAGCCGGGTCTCACGGAAGGGGCACGGGGGGCTGGCAGAATGGCGGGGGCAGACAAGCATTCAAGGAGGCCCCCGTGGCGACGGCAGGACCCCCCGTAAAAGGCCGCTCGACCAAGCAGCGGGCCGCCGTCTCGGCGGCCCTGAACGAGGTGGACGAGTTCCGCAGCGCCCAGGAGCTGCACGACATGCTCAAGCACCGCGGCGACTCCGTCGGCCTCACCACCGTCTACCGCACGCTCCAGTCCCTCGCGGACGCGGGAGAGGTCGACGCCCTGCGCACCAGCGACGGCGAGACCGTCTACCGCCGCTGCTCGACCGGCGACCACCATCACCACCTGGTCTGCCGCGTCTGCGGCAAGGCCGTGGAGGTCGAGGGCCCGGCCGTGGAGCAGTGGGCCGAGACGATCGCGGCCGAGCACGGCTTCGTGAACGTGGCGCACACGGTGGAGATCTTCGGCACGTGCGCGGAGTGCGCGTCGAAGTGACCCGGCGGCCGACCTGACAGGTGACCCGACGGGCGACCTGACATACGAGTGGGCCCGCACCGGACATGTCCGGTGCGGGCCCTCGCGTGTGCGCGACGCGTCAGAGACGGGTGATGTTCCGGTCCAGGAGCGCACGGAGCCGGTCGACGTCGGCGGGGTCGGCGAGGCCGCGCTTGGGCAGGGCGATCAGGCCGGCGGCCCCGTCAAGCGAGAGCAGGACGAAGTTCCGCGACGTCTCGACGTACGCGTTGGCGTCCGGCGAGGTCTCCGGCGGCTCGCCGGACGTCTCGCCGCGGCGGGTGGTCAGGACGAGCCCACCGTCGCTCACCCGGGCCCAGTACCCGCCCCCGCCCGGGCGACCTTCGGGTACACCCACAGCGCCTGCCACCAGGGGGTGAGCGGCCACAGCAGACCGGCGACGAGCCCGAGTCCGGTCAGCAGGGCCGCGTGCACCGGAGCCAGCTCTCGGTGCCCGACGAGACGGTCCGCGGCAACGACGAGGAAGGCCAGCGTCGCGCCGAGCGGCAGCACCCACCGCATCCGCCGGCTGGCGCCGAGCCTCAGCTCCACGCGGCACGCGTCGGCCACCTCGGCGCGCGTCGGCGTGTAGACGAGCTCGACGGCCTCCGCCGTCACCGGATCGGCTCACGCCTTGTCGAGCACCGCGAGGTCCGCCGGGTCCACCCCGCCGAAGCGGCGGTCGCGCTGGGCGTACTCGACGCAGGCCCGCCACAGGTCGCGGCGGTCGAAGTCGGGCCACAGGACGTCCTGGAAGACCATCTCCGCGTACGCGCTCTGCCAGATCAGGTAGTTGGAGGTGCGCTGCTCGCCGCTGGGGCGCAGGAAGAGGTCGACGTCCGGCATGTCCGGGTAGTAGAGGTACTTCTGGATGGTCTTCTCGGTGATCTTCGCCGGGTCCAGCTTGCCGGCCTTCACGTCCTCGGCCAGCGCCTGCGCCGCGTCCGTGAGTTCGGCCCGGCCGCCGTAGTTCATGCAGAAGTACAGCGTCAGCTTGGTGTTGTCCTTGGTCTGCTCCTGGGCGACCTGGAGCTCCTTGGCGACCGACTTCCACAGCTTCGGCATGCGGCCCACCCAGCGCACCCGGATGCCGAGCTCGTCGAGCTGGTCGCGGGTCTTGCGGATGAAGTCGCGGTTGAAGTTCATCAGGAAGCGCACCTCCTCGGGTGAGCGCTTCCAGTTCTCCGTGGAGAAGGCGTAGAGCGAGATCGCCCCGACGCCCATCTCCAGGGCGCCCTGGAGGACGTCGAGCACCTGCTCGGCGCCGACCTTGTGCCCCTCGGTGCGCGGGAGCCCGCGCTCCTTGGCCCAGCGGCCGTTGCCGTCCATGACGATCGCGACGTGCTCGGGCACGAGCTCCGGCTGCAGCTTCGGCGGGCGGGCACCGGACGGGTGCGGCTCCGGGGTCCTGTACTCCCGACGCTGGCGCCCGAGGAGTCGTGCGATGGCCATGGCGTGGTCTCTCCTAGCTCTTCTCTACGTACCGCAGCGAGCGCAGTCCGCGCTCCAGGTGCCAGTGCAGATAGGCGGACACGAGTCCGCTGCCCTCCCTGACGTGACGCGGCTCGGCCGCGTCCGCCGTCTCCCAGTCGCCGGTCAGCAGCGCGCTGAGCAGGCCAACGGCCTCCGCAGAGGGTACGACGCTTCCGGGCACCCGGCAGTCCGCGCAGATCACTCCGCCCGCGGCGACCGAAAAGAAGCGGTTCGGCCCGGGAAGTCCGCATTTCGCACAGTCCTCGAAGCTGGGCGCGTAGCCGTTCACGGCGAGCGAGCGCAGCAGGAAGGCGTCGAGGATGAGGTGCGGGGCATGCTCCCCGCGCGCGAGGGTGCGCAGCCCGCCGACGAGCAGCAGGTACTGCTGCACGGCCGGCTCGCCCTCGTGGTCGGTGAAGCGCTCCGCCGTCTCCAGCATCGCGGTGCCGGCGGTGTAGCGGGCGTAGTCGGTGACGATCGCCCCGCCGTACGCGGCGATGGTCTCGCTCTGCGTGCACAGCGGCAGCCCGCGGCCGACCAGCTCACTCCCGCGGGCGAAGAACTGCACGTCCACGTGCGAGAACGGTTCGAGCCGGGCCCCGAACTTCGACTTCGTCCGCCGCACCCCGCGCGCGACGGCGCGCACGCGCCCGTGCCCGCGCGTGAGGATCGTGATGATGCGGTCCGCTTCACCCAGCTTCTGGGTGCGCAGCACGATGCCGTCGTCGCGGAACAGACTCATGGCGCCATTGTCCCGTACCGCTCGGACATCCCGGCGCGGGCCCGGAAGGCGCCCTTGCGGGGTATGACATGCCCTCGTCATCATGCCCGAGGACACCGTCTACCCGCATAGATCGATCGCCGTCGCACCACCGACCACTCCCCCTGGAGGAGCGATCACCGTGAGACCTCGTCCCACCCGACGACGCGGCCCCCTCACCGCCACCGCGGCCACCCTCGCCGCCCTGACCGCCGCGGCCGCCCTCGGCGCGGCCCCCAGCGCCTCCGCGACCCCGGCCCCGGCCCCGGCTCCAGCTCCGGCCCCGGCTCCCGTGGGGGCGACGGCGAGGGCCACCGTCGACTCCGCCCAGGACCGGGCCGCCCGCGACCTCGCGCGCTCCCTCAAGGACGCCTCCTGGCGCACGAGCCTGCGCGCGGCCACCCTGAAGGCGCCCGGCGCGACCGGGGTGCCCGTCACCGAGCGGGCGACGGGCGCGCTGAAGACCCGGCTCGCCGCCGCCGACCGGGACATCGCCGAGGCCAAGGGCCTGCCCGCCGCCACCGGCACCGGCACCGGCTCGCTGCTCCGGCTGCGCCTCGGTGCGCCCTCGATGCGCGCCGCGCTCTCCGCCGGCGTCACCCCGTGGGTCGCGGCGGCCGGCTCGGACGACTCCGCCCGCACGGTCACCGCCTACGACAGCCAGGGCCGCGCGCACGAACTGGACGCCCGCGTGGCGCCCGCACAGCCGGTGTACGTCGTCGACATCGACACCACGAAGGCGCTGGCCGCCGGCCTGGACGTCGTACGGAAGGAGCTGGCCAAGGCCGGCCTCGCCTCCGCCGCGCCCACCGCGTCCGCCACGTCCGCCACGTCCGCGAACGCCCTCTCCGCCACCGCCGGCTTCTGGACCACGAAGATCACCTCGGTCCGCCTGAACGACGACCAGGAACCCTGGGTCAAGGGCGACGCCGAGATCTACACCCTGGTGAGCGGCTTCGGGCAGGACGGCAAGGTCCGCGTCGACCCGGTCGACATGCCGTACCTCGACAGCGACGGCACCACCTACCGCCCGAACCAGATCCTGGTCAACTGGTCGAACTACAAGTACGACCTGGCCGACGCCGTGATGATGGAGGAGGACGGCAGCACCAACTACCGCGAGCTCGCCAAGGCCATCGCCACGGCACTCCTCACCATCACCGACCAGGGCGCCTACGTCCCGCTCGTCAACGCGATCCTGGACGCCATGCCCGACGACTGGTGGACCGACGACCCCGACTACGTCGACTCCTGGTACACCCTCGCCCGGCAGAGCACCGGCACCCTCCAGGGCGCCCGCGGCAACGGGACGCTGACCGTCGAGCCGTACTTCGTGCAGCAGTTCTGACACCCGGGGTCCGTGGGGAGCGGCGCTCCCCACGGACCCCTCGCCCGCCCCTCAGGGCACCTCCCCGCGACTCCTCGCGTTCGCGTGCGCCGTGGAGGCGCGCAGCCGCTCCCCAGGCGTGGCGACCCGCACCCCGTCCGGCTCGCAGTCCCACTCGCGCCCGCCGCCGATCGGCCGCAGCTGGAGGTAGGGCCCCACGTGCCCCATCACGGTGCCGACCCTGCCGGTCCGGATCTCGACGACGTACGCGCCGATGGGCGGTTTCATCCGCGTCCCCCTTCGTTCACGAGCGCCGCAGCGAGCAGCCGCGCCGTCGCGGCCGTGCAGCGCCCCAGCTCCACGAGCGGCCGAGGAGGCTCGGCGGCGAGGGTGACGGCGTCGAGCCCGAGCGAGGGCAGGGTGATTCCGACCCGCCCCAACGCGTCCCGCAATTCCCTCACCGCCTCCCGCGCCGCTTCCGTTTCCGTCGGCCACATGCTGTCTTCTTTCACCAACGCGATCCTTTCCGAATCCAATTCCCGCTTTCCGCATCCAGCGTGGCGGCGCCTCCGTAGAATCGGCAGACGCGCGGGGGCAACAACAGCGGTGTCGCGTTGGGGAGTTAATCCATGGCCAAGGCCAAGCGGGACGAAGTGTGGGTCTTCTTCGGGGAACTCCTGAAGGAACGCCGGGAGGCTGCGGGGCTGTCCCAGAACGAGCTGGGCAGACAGGTGTTCGTCTCGGGCGCGTACATCGGCCTGTTCGAGCAGGGCGTACGAAAGCCACAGCTGGACGTGGCACAGAGAATCGACCAGGCGCTACAAACCACCGGTATTTTCGAACGCACCTGCCGCGACCTCATCAACGCGTCGCCCTATGCCTCGTATTTCCACGAGGTGGCGGAGCTGGAAGCGGTGGCGACGAAGCTGTGCGAGTTCGCGCCGACGGTGGTACCGGGGTTGTTGCAGACGGCGGAGTACGCGCGGGCGGTGACCCTGGGGGGCAATCCCGTTGCCTCGGACGACTACATCGAGGAGAAGGTCAGCTCGCGACTCAAACGGCAGGAGATCCTCAGGGACGCTACAGGACCAGAGTATTGGGCCATCCTGCACGAGAACGTCGTACGCACCCCCATGGGCGGGTCCACGACCATGGCCGAGCAACTGGAGCACATCGCAACACTGGTCCGGAACCGACGAGCAGTGGTCGCCGTCGTGCCGCGAGAGGCCGGCGCGCACGCGTGGATGACCGGCACGCTCAAGCTGATGGAGTTCGAGGACCAGCCGCCAACGGCCTATACGGAGACGGAGTTTTCGGGAACGCTCCTGGACGATCCGGCAGTGGTGAAGGCGGCGCAGCGCGCCTACGATCTGCTCAGGGTCGCCGCACTGTCGCCGAAGGCGTCCCTCGCACTGATCGAGTCGGCGGCGGAGGACTTCAGACGATGCGCGAGTACGACCTGAACAACGCCGGCTGGTTCAAGAGCTCCTACAGCAACGGCGAGGGCGGCGACTGCGTCGAGGTCTCGTACGACTTCGTCCACGCCACCGGCTGGCGGAAGAGCTCGTACAGCAACAGTCAGGGCGGCGACTGCCTCGAAGTCCTCGACAACGTCCCCGGCGTCGTCCCCGTCCGTGACAGCAAGAACCCCACCGGCCCCGCCCTCGTCGTGCCGGCCGCCGCCTGGGCCGTGTTCGTCGCCGGGCTCAAGGGATGACGACGGCCTGCACGCGCCCGCGGGACGCGGTCGTGGTGGACGAGCGGCTGACGTTGCGCCGCTTCGTGCATCCGGCCGATCTGCCCGAACTGCACCGGGTGATCGACGAGTCGGTCGATCACCTGCGGCCGTGGCTGGACTGGGTCGACAACCACAGTCCGGAGTGGACGGCCGGGTTCCTGTCGCGGCGGGACGCGCAGTGGGAGGCGGGGACGGGCTTCACGTACGCGGTGGTGTGCGAGGGGGCGATCGTCGGGGCGTGCGGGCTGCACGTGCGGGAGGACACGCCCCCGGATACGTACGAGATCGGGTACTGGCTGCATCCGGCCGCCACGGGCCGCGGGCTCGCCACGCGCGCGGTGCGGGCGGTGGTGGCGGAGGGCTTCCGGATGCCGGGGGTGCGGCAGCTCCTGGTGGTGCACCTGCCGGAGAACGAGGCGAGCGCGCGGATTCCGGAGCGGCTCGGGTTCACGGAGGTGGAGCGGGTGCGCGAGGAGGGCGAGGAGTTCCGGGTGTGGCGGCTGGCCCGGGCCGAGGCGGCGGCGGGGGCGGTCCCTACGACCTCGGCCTGACGGCGAGGAAGGTCCCGTAGAAGCGCGTGGCGCCCTCGACCGGCTCCTGTACGAGCGTGGCGGTGACCCGGAGGCCGGCGGCTCGCAGGAGCCGGGTGATCCGCTCGGGCGGGAGGTAGTGGGACTCGTACGAGACGGGGAGCCCGCCGTACGCCTCGGTGTGCCGTCGCCGCTCGCCCTCGCCGCCCGGGGCGCCGACCCAGCCGGCGAGCATGAGCCGGCCGCCGGGGGCGAGGACGCGGTGGAACTCGCGGTAGACGGAGGGGAGGTGCTCGGGGGGCGTGTGGTGGGTGGAGTAGTACGCGAGGACGCCCGCGAGCGCGCCGTCGCGCAGCCCGAGCGCGGTCATCGACCCGACGGCGAAGGGCAGGTGCGGCTGCGTCCGCCGCGCGATCTCCACCATCCGGGCCGACAGGTCCACCCCGACCACCCGCACCCCGCGCGCCGCCAGATACCCGGCCACCTTCCCGGGCCCGCACCCGACGTCCGCGACGACCCCGGCCCCCGCCGTCTCCTCGGCGAACGCGTCGAGCACGGCCCGCGACAGCGCGTCGAGCCGCTCGGGCGCCGGCACGGTCCCGGCGTAGACGTCGGCGACGGTGTCGTACGAGCTCCGCAGCTCCTCGAGAAACCCGCTCATGCGGCCAACCTAGCGGCCGGTGCCCCCGGGTGGGCTCAGGAAGGGCTGACGATCAGTCCCACCGTCGCCAGTGTCGCCGCCGCCAGGGACAGCAGCACCATGCGCTGGGCGTCGCGGACGTAACCCTCGCGGCGTCGGCGTTCCTTGTGGGCCGCGGCCATGTCGCCGAGGTGGACGCTCTTCGGGTTGTCGGGGTCGTAGACCATCGGGTACTCGCGGCCGACCGCGTGGGCCGGGCCGCGGGTGGCGCCCTTGTTGTGGCGGACGGTGCCGTGGGGGGTGTCGAACTCGTAGGTGGCGCTCGCGTAGCCACGGGTGCCGAAGGGGACCAGGCTGATCAGGCGGGCCTGGACCACGACGCCGGACTCGCACAGGCGCGTCATCCGCTTGCGCTCGTGCCTCTCGCCGGAGATCAGCATCAGGCCGAAGACGAGGAAGGCCCCGGGCACCAGGACGAAACCGACGAGGACTGCCATCACCAAGGTCACGGAGGGACCGTACGACATCACAGGTCAGCCCCGGAACCCCCATATCCCCTTCACCGGCACGGAGTTCGCGGCCTACGATCGCGCTCATGCCGATCTCTTCGCCCATTCCCGTCCTCCAGGGGGACCGGGGCACCGAGCTGCGCTCCTCCGGCGAGGAGCTGGTCCTGCGCCGGCGGGACGCCGAGCTGCGCATTCCGTTCGCCGCCATCGCGCGCGTCCGGGCCGAGCGGCGGGAGGTCGCCGTCGAGCTGACCGCCCCGGCCGGCACCGAGCCCACCGTGCACCGGATCGAGGACGTGAGCGCGGCCGCCGCCTCCTTCTTCGCCGAGGCGGTGAACGCCGCCCTGCCCGAGCGCGCCCCCGGCGAGGAGACGGTCGACGGCGCCACGCTCGTGGTCACCCGGAGCCTGGTCTTCGACGCGGAGGACGGGGAGGGCGGCGGGGACGGGAGCGACGTGGAGATCGGGCTCGCACGGCACGGCACCTGGCCCATGTACGCGGCCTACGCCGTGGCCGGCGCGCTCGCCGTCGCCGTCGGGGTCCTCGACCGGAACGGGAGCCGGGGCATCGCGACCCTGCTGCTGGGCACGGCCGCCGCCTGGGTCACGTCCTGCGGCCTGCGGTGGCTGGCGATGGCCTGGAAGGACTGGTACCTGCCCCGCTACGGCATCACCGTGGAGGGACACCAGGTCTTCCGGGACGGCGAGACCACCAACGCCTTCACGGCCACCGACGGGGTGACCCGGCACATCCTCGGCGACAACAAGGGCAGGCCCGTCCAGATCGCCTACCATCCGCGGGACCCGAGAAGGGCGGTCGTCCTCAAGGGGACGAACGACCTGGTGCTCACGGTGGTCGTGGCGCTGGTCGTCCTCGGCGTGGCCGGGCTCATGCTCTACGGGACGTTCCTGCTGGCCCTGCCCGCCTTCGGCGGATGACGAAGGCGGGACCCGAGGGCCAAGGCTCGCCTATGGAAGGCATAAGTCCACCTTATGAGGTCATAGACCGGGCCCAGGTACCGAGCGGCGCACGGCGTTATTTAGGGTGGCCTAAGTGCGGCGACCCCTCGCCGACACGTCGCTTGCGAAGGGAATCCAGTCATGCCCCGCCCCCTCCGGGTCGCGATCGTCGGCGCCGGCCCCGCCGGGATCTACGCCGCTGATGCGCTGCTGAAGTCCGAGGCCGCCGCCGAGCCGGGTGTGTCCATCGACCTCTTCGAGCGGATGCCCGCCCCCTTCGGCCTCATCCGCTACGGCGTCGCCCCCGACCACCCGCGCATCAAGGGCATCGTCACCGCCCTGCACCAGGTGCTCGACAAGCCGCAGGTCCGCCTCTTCGGCAACGTGAACTACGGCACCGACATCCACCTCGACGACCTGCGGTCCTTCTACGACGCCGTGGTCTTCTCCACCGGCGCCATGTTCGACCGCGAGCTGCGCATCCCCGGTGTCGAGCTCGACGGCTCGCTCGGCGCCGCCGACTTCGCCTCCTGGTACGACGGGCACCCGGACGTCCCGCGCACCTGGGACCTGTCGGCCGAGAAGGTCGCCGTCCTCGGCGTCGGCAACGTCGCCCTCGACATCGCCCGGATCCTCGCCAAGACCGCCGACGAGCTGCTGCCGACCGAGATCCCGGCCAACGTCTACGAGGGCCTCAAGGCCAACAAGGCCGTGGAGATCCACGTGTTCGGCCGTCGCGGCCCGGCCCAGGCCAAGTTCAGCCCCATGGAGCTGCGCGAGCTGGACCACTCCCCCAACATCGAGGTCATCGTCAACCCCGAGGACATCGACTACGACGAGGGCTCGATCGCCGAGCGGCGCAAGAACAAGCAGACCGACATGGTCGCCAAGACCCTGGAGAACTGGGCGATCCGCGACGTCGGCGACCGCCCGCACAAGCTCTTCCTGCACTTCTTCGAGTCCCCCGTCGAGATCCTCGGCGAGGACGGCAAGGTCGTCGGCCTGCGCACCGAGCGCACCGAGCTGGACGGCACCGGCAACGTCAAGGGCACCGGCCAGACCACCGACTGGGACGTCCAGGCCGTCTACCGCGCCGTCGGCTACCTCTCCGACGAGCTGCCCAAGCTCCCCTGGGACACCGTCACCGGCACCGTGCCGGACGAGGGCGGCCGGGTCATCGAGGAGGGCGGCGCGCACATGGCCTCCACCTACGTCACCGGCTGGATCCGCCGCGGCCCGGTCGGCCTCATCGGCCACACCAAGGGTGACGCCAACGAGACCGTGGCCAACCTGCTCGACGACCACGCCAACGGCCGGCTGCTCACGCCGGAGTCCCCGGAGGAGGAGGCCGTCGTGTCCTTCCTGGAGGGCAAGGGCGTCACGTACACGACGTGGGAGGGCTGGTACCGGCTCGACGCCGCCGAGAAGGCGCTCGGCGAGGCGCAGGGCCGCGAGCGCGTGAAGATCGTCGAGCGCGAGGAGATGCTCCGCGCGAGCGGCGTCGACCTCGGCTGAAGGGCCTGCCGGCCGGGGGGTCCGGCCACGCGGGGGCCCTGCCTGCCAGGCGGGGGCCCTGCCTGCCCGGGGGGCCGCCTGCCTGCCCGGGGGTTCCCACCTGCCGGGGCACCGTGACCGCTCAGCCGGTCGCCCCGGCCTGGCCGGGTTGCCCCAGGCGCCCCGCCGCGCCTGCTGATCAAGCCGTGGCGCTCCGCCTCCCGGCCGAACCGGCCGCCCTCCCTTCCCGGTCCTATCCTTGATGGGGCCGGGAAGGAGTCGTTCCCATGGCCGTCGCCGCGCACGCACACGCTGCCGCCACCGCCACGGGCTTGCCCGCCACGGACTGGCCCGCGGCCTACGCGCTGCTGCACGCCGCCGACCGGCGGCCCGGTGGGCGGCCGCTCGGGCCCGACGGGCTCGTCGCGCTGGCCGATGCCGCCTGGTGGTCCGGGCGGCTTGACGAGGCCGTCGCCGCACGACTGCGGGCCCACGCCGGGTACGTCGCGGCGGGCGACGGGCGGGGCGCGGGGCTGACCGCGTGGTGGCTGTCCGACGCGTACCACCGGCTGGGGCGTCCGGCCGCCGCCGCGGGCTGGCTGCGCCGGGCCCACCACGACCTCGACGGACGGCCCGACTGCCCCGAGCAGGGCCTGCTCGCCTGGACCGACACCGCGCGGGCCGAGGAACACCACGACCCGGCCGCCGCGCTCGCCGCCGTCCGCCGGACGGCCCGGCTCGCGGCCCGTTCGGGCAGCGCCGACCTGCTCGCGCTGGCCCGGCAGGCCGAGGCGTCCCTGCTGCTGGCCCACGACCGGCGGGCCGAGGCGTTCGCGCTGCTCGACGCGGCCCGGGCCGCCGCGGCCCGGGGCGAGCTGAGCGCCGCCGTCACCGGGCGGCTGCACTCCCTCCTCGCCGGGCAGGCGCTGCGCGCCGGCGATCTGCGGCGCGCGAGCACCTGGGCGGACGACGCCATGGCCTGGTGCGCCGGCCAGCCGCCCGGCCCGCACCCCTTCCGGCCGCTGTGCCGGGTCCACCACGTCGCCGTGCTGGAACTGCGCGGCGCCTGGCCGCGGGCCGAGGAATCGGTACGACTCGTGGTGCAGGAGGCCGGCCCGGACGCGCGCGGTGCGGTGGCGGAGGCCTCGTACCTCCTCGGCGAGATCCAGCGGAGGCAGGGGCGCACGGCAGAGGCGGAGCGTTCCTTCGCCCGGGCCTACGGGCTCGGCCGGGTGCCGCAGCCAGGGCTCGGGCTGCTCCGGCTCCGGCAGGGGCGCGGTGACGCGGCGCTCGCCGGACTGCGCATCGCGCTGGACTGCCTGCCGGACCCCGCGCACGACCGGCTCGGCCGGGCCCGGCTGCTGGCCGCGCTCGCCGAGACCGCCCTGGCGCTCGGCGATCCCGAGACGGCGCGGCAGGCCGTACGGGACCTGGAGGCACTCGCCGCCCCGGACGCCGCGCTGCTCACCGCCCTGGCCACGACCGCCCGCGGCACCCTGACCCACGACCCGGCCGCGCTCCGTCGGGCCCTCGCGCTCTGGCGGGACCTGCGCGTCCCGTACGAGGCGGCCCGCGTCCGGGCCCGGCTGGCGGCGGCGGCAAGGTAGGGGCTCACCCGGATCGGGGGCCCCGGCCGGACCCGCAGGGCCACGGGCCTGCGTAGGCGTCCGGCCCGCCGGGTCTGCCGGGGCCCCACCAGGGCCAGGCCCACCGACACCCCCGCCCGCAGGACAACGGGCCGGGCGGGCGCCTCGCGCGGGCGCCACCCACAGACCAAACCGCCCGCCAGGCCCGCGAAGGCCAGGGCCCGCCCAGACCAGGGCCACCGCCACCCCGCCCGCAGGGCAACGGGCCGGGCGGGCGCCTCGCGCGGAGCCGCCCAAAGACCAGACCGCCCGTCACCCCCGCCCCGCGAAGGCCGAGGCCCTCGACGAGGCCCGCCCAGACCAGGGCCACCGACACCCCCGCCCGCAGGGCAACAGGCCGACGCAGGCGCCCGTGCCCGCAAGGCAACGGGCCAGCGCGGGCGCCACCCACAGACCAGACCGCCCGCCAGGCCCGCGAAGGCCAGGGCCCGCCCAGGCCGGCGGCCACCGACACCCCCGCCCGCAGGGCAACAGGCCGACGCAGGCGTCCATGCCCGCAAGGCAACGGGCCAGCGCGGGGGGCCGCCCAGAGACCAGACCGCCCGTCACGCCCGCCCCGCGAAGGCCGAGGCCCTCGACGAGGCCCGCCCAGATCAGGGCCACCGACACCCCCGCCCGCAGGGCAACGGGCCGGCGCGGGCGGCCATGTCCGCAGGGCAACGGGCATGCGCGGGTGTCCGGCCCAGGGGCCTTCTGGAGCCCGCCTCCGCCCTCAGCCGACCTTGCGCGCCGTTTCCAGGAGGCGCGCCGTGTCCTCGGCCGGCAGCGAGAGCGCGTTGCCCACCGTGGTGAGGACCTCCTGCTCGGCCGGGGTGTAGGGGCCGTCGGCGAGGGCGATGCGGGCGCCCTGGAGCAGGATCGATTCGCGGCCGGCGGCGGCGAGGTGCGGGGACAGCGGTTCGAGGGCCTCGTGGAGCTCGATGGCGAGGGCCGCGCCCCCGCTGCTCACGTCCGGCAGGAAGCGGCCGGTGTCGGCGGCCAGTGCCTCGACGAGCTCGACGAGCTGGAGCGAGGTGCAGTCCGCGTACCCGGCCGCGCGGACGGCCGTCGCCGCGGTGTCGACGGCGGTGCGGGAGGAGGTGCCGCCGGCGGCGAGGACCGCGAGGGCCACGGTGTGCACCGCGTCGCGCAGCATCCCGGAGAACCTGCTGGTCGTCGGGTGGGCCAGCGCCTCCGTACCGAAGTGGGTGTGGCAGGCGGCGCACTCGACGACCGGGCCGGCCTGCCCCCGGGGCAGCAGCGGCACGCCCAGGAGGGCGAACCGGCGGCGGCCGGTGCGGCGCCGGTAGTTGCGGTCGCCGCCGCACTCCTCGCAGAAGAACTCGCCGTCGCCGATCGTGTTCCAGGAGGTACGGATTCCGCAGAGAACCAGGCTTCGCTCACGGGACTTCCGCGCTGATCGCACGCCGCACCTCCTCCAACGACCCGGCAGCACTGCCGGCGTTGGCGTGATGTTAGCCACATCGATGATGTGGCGTCAGCACCTCGTCAGCAGAAGAACGCGTAGTTGGCCGAGACCCGCCGTGCCGCGCGCGGGCCCCGGCGGGGCCCCACAGGGGGCGCTCGCGGGGCTTCGCAGAGGCCAGGAAGCCGCCGCCGTGCGGGGCGCGCGCCGCCGCGGCGCCGGTGCCGGCGGGTCCGGGCGCGGAACCGGTCGTCGCGAGATCACCCTCCGGGGTGGCGGGGGCGCCGGTGCGGAACGGCGGACCGCCCCGCACCCACGGAAGGGGTGCGGGGCGGTCCGCCGGAGGCGCGTGCCGGGGCGGCGTCAGCGCGCGGAGCGGTTCACCGCGGAGACGACGGCCTTCAGCGAGGCGCGCGTGGTGTTGGCGTCGATGCCGATGCCCCACAGGACCTTGCCGTCGATGGCGCACTCGATGTACGAGGCGGCCTGCGCGGACGCGCCCTCGCTCATCGTGTGCTCCTGGTAGTCCAGCAGGCGGGCGTCCACGCCGATCGCCTGCAGCGCGGCGAAGAAGGCGGAGATCGGGCCGTTGCCGGCGCCGGTCAGGACGGTGTCGACGCCGTCGACGACCGCCTCGACCTTCAGGGTGTCGGTGCCGTCGGTGTCGGAGGTCGACTGGCCGGAGCGCAGCTGGATGCGGCCCCACGGGTTGTCCGGGTTCGGCAGGTACTCGTCCTGGAAGACCGACCAGATCTCCGCCGGCGTGACCTCGCCGCCCTCGGCGTCGGTCTTGGCCTGGATGATCTTCGAGAACTCGATCTGCATGCGGCGCGGCAGGTCCAGCTTGTGGTCGTTCTTCAGGACGTACGCGATGCCGCCCTTGCCCGACTGCGAGTTGACCCGGATGACGGCCTCGTAGGAGCGGCCGACGTCCTTCGGGTCGATGGGCAGGTAGGGCACCGCCCACTCGATGTCGTCGACGGTCTTGCCCTGGGCGGCCGCGTCGGCCTCCATGGCGTCGAAGCCCTTCTTGATGGCGTCCTGGTGGGAGCCGGAGAAGGCGGTGTAGACCAGGTCGCCCGCGTAGGGGTGGCGCGGGTGGACCTCCATCTGGTTGCAGTACTCGCTGGTGCGGCGGATCTCGTCGATCTGCGAGAAGTCGATCTGCGGGTCGACGCCCTGGGAGAACAGGTTCATGCCCAGCGTCACCAGGTCGACGTTGCCGGTGCGCTCGCCCTGCCCGAACAGGCAGCCCTCGATGCGGTCGGCGCCGGCCATGATGGCCAGCTCGGCCGCGGCCACGGCCGTGCCGCGGTCGTTGTGCGGGTGCACGGACAGGCACACGTACTCGCGGCGGGTCAGGTGGCGGGACATCCACTCGAAGCGGTCCGCGTGCGTGGACGGGGTCGAACGCTCCACGGTGGCGGGCAGGTTGAGGATGATCTCGCGGCCGGGGCCGGGCTGCCACACGTCGCAGACCGCCTCGCAGACCTCCAGGGCGAAGTCCAGCTCGGTGTCGGTGAAGATCTCGGGGCTGTACTGGTAGCCGAAGGTGGTCTCCGGGCCCAGCAGCTTCTCCGCGTACTCCATCACCAGGCGGGTGCCGTCGACGGCGATCTGCTTGATGGCGTCCTTCGAGCCGCGGAACACGACCCGGCGGAAGGTCGGGGCGGTGGCGTTGTAGAGGTGCACGGTGGCGCGCTTGGCGCCCTTCAGGGACTCCACGGTCCGCTCGATCAGGTCCTCGCGGGCCTGGGTCAGGACGGAGATCGTGACGTCGTCCGGGATCGCGCCCTCTTCGATGATGGAGCGCACGAAGGCGAAGTCGGTCTCGCCGGAGGACGGGAAGCCGACCTCGATCTCCTTGTAGCCCATGCGTACCAGCAGGTCGAACATCTCGCGCTTGCGGGCCGGGCTCATCGGGTCGATCAGGGCCTGGTTGCCGTCGCGCAGGTCGGTCGACAGCCAGCGCGGCGCCTTGGTGATGCGCTGCTCGGGCCAGGTGCGGTCGGGGATGTCGACGGCCTCGTACTGCCCGTACTTGTGCACGGGCATGCCCGACGGCTTCTGCAGGTGCGTGGCGTTGGTGACGGGCGTCGGACGGCTGATGAACGGCGACTGGGACATTGCGTAGGGCTCCTCGGAGGGTCCTGCGGAAAGGACGGCCGACTGTCGAACGCAACACCGAAACCCGCGGGGAGGGGGTCGGCCTACGACTACAGGCCCTCGCCGCGGCAGCTAAGGAGAAGCAGCCCGAAACGCATGATGTGCGTCACTGTAGCCCAGGCCCGGCGGAGGCGGACGTCCCGTTTCAGTATGCGGGACGGCGTCCGCGTCAAGCGCGAAAGGTGACTCATCACTCCATTTCGCCAATCGTCGTCGCGGGTCGTGACAGCGGCAGCACGCAGTGCCACATTGCTGCAATGACTCCCCACTTCTGCACGATCGTCCCTCCGCACATGCTGGAGCGGCTCGCCGAGTCGGAGAACCCGGTCTACGCGGAGGCCGCGCAGCGGACCCTCCTGATGGACACCGCCCAGCGCTCGGCCCGCGAGGAGGCGCCGCCGGCCCCGGAGGGCTCCCCCTCGGACAAGCCGCGGCGGACCCTGTACGACGCGCGGCACGGCACGGCGCTGCCGGGCGTCGAGGTGCGCGCCGAGGGCGAGCCGGCGGTCGCGGACACCACCGTGAACCGGGCCTACGCGGGGCTCGGCGCCACCTTCGACCTGTTCCTCAAGGCCTTCGGGCACCGCTCGGTCGACGGCGCGGGCATGCCGCTGCTGGCGACCGTCCACTTCGACGAGAAGTACGACAACGCCTTCTGGAACGGCGAGCAGATGGTCTTCGGCGACGGCGACGGGGAGCTGTTCCTCGACTTCACCATCCCGGTGGACGTGATCGGCCACGAGCTGGCGCACGGCTTCACCCAGCACACGGCGAACCTCGCCTACTTCGGGCAGTCCGGGGCGCTCAACGAGTCGGTCTCCGACGTCTTCGGCTCGCTGGTCAAGCAGCACGCGCTGGGCCAGACGGCCGAGCAGGCCGACTGGCTGATCGGCGCCGGGCTGCTCGGCCCGGCCATCGACAACGGCGTCGCGCTGCGCTCCATGAAGGAGCCGGGCACGGCGTACGACGACGACGTCCTCGGCAAGGACCCGCAGCCCGCCACCATGGACGACTACGTGCGCACCAGCTCCGACAACGGCGGGGTGCACATCAACTCGGGCATCCCCAACCACGCCTTCTACCTGCTGGCCACCGAGCTCGGCGGCTTCGCGTGGGAGCGGGCCGGGAGGATCTGGTACGACGTGATGACCGGCGGCACCCTGACGGAGGAGGCCCGGTTCAACGAGTTCGCGCGGGCGACCGTGGCGTCGGCGCGCCGGCTCTTCGGCGAGGGCGACGAGGTGCAGGCGGTCCTGAAGGCCTGGTCGCTCGTCGGCGTGCCGACCACCTGAGGGCGCTGGTAGACAGGTCCCATGCGCATCCGAGTACGACGCACCGGCGGCTTCGCGGGCATCGCGCGGGAGGCCGAGGTGGACACCTCCGGTCTCGCCGACGCCGAGCGGGTCCACGACCTGGCCCGCGCGGCGCTCGCCGCGGAGCCCCGCGAGAGCCGCGGGGTCCCGGACGGCTTCAGCTACGAGATCACGGTCGACGGACGCACGGTGACGTGCTGCGACCCGGACCTCACCCCGGAGCAGCGCGAGCTGATCCAGCGCGTCCTGAAGGAGGGCGCCTAGCCGCTGCGGCTCAAGGCCCTTCGGGCCTAGAAGCCGAGCTTCCGCAGCTGCTTCGGGTCCCGCTGCCAGTCCTTCGCGACCTTCACGTGGAGGTCGAGGAAGACCGGGGTCCCGAGCAGGGCCTCGATGTGCTTGCGGGACTTCATGCCGACCTCCTTCAGGCGCTTGCCCTTGGGGCCGATGATGATGCCCTTCTGGCTGGGGCGCTCGATGTACACGTTGGCGTGGATGTCGAGCAGCGGGCGGTCGGCGGGGCGGTTCTCGCGGGGCAGCATCTCCTCGACGACCACCGCGATGGAGTGCGGCAGCTCGTCCCGTACGCCTTCGAGCGCGGCCTCGCGGATCAGCTCGGCGACCATGACCATCTCGGGCTCGTCGGTGAGGTCGCCCTCGGGGTAGAGCGGCGGGGACTCCGGGAGCAGCGGGATGATCAGGTCGGCGACGAGCTGGACCTGCTTGTCGCCGACGGCGGAGACGGGCACGATCTGCGCCCACTCGATGCCCAGCTCCTTGCCGAGCCGGTCGACGGCGATGAGCTGCTCGGCGAGGGTCTTGGAGTCGACCAGGTCCGTCTTGGTGACGATGGCGACCTTGGGGGTCTTCCGGATCTCGGAGAGTTCCTTGGCGATGAAGCGGTCGCCGGGGCCGAGCTTCTGGTCGGCGGGCAGGCAGAAGCCGATCACGTCGACCTCGGCCCAGGTGGTGCGGACGACGTCGTTGAGGCGCTCGCCGAGCAGGGTGCGGGGCTTGTGCAGGCCGGGGGTGTCGACGAGGACGAGCTGGGCGTCGGGCCGGTGCACGATGCCGCGGACGGTGTGCCGGGTGGTCTGCGGCCGGTTGGAGGTGATCGCCACCTTCTGGCCGACGAGAGCGTTCGTGAGGGTGGACTTGCCCGCGTTGGGGCGTCCGACGAAGCAGGCGAAGCCCGCCCGGTGGGGGGCTTGGGTCTCATCGGTCTCAGGGGTGCGAACGCTCATGGGGGCCATTGTCCCCGATGAGCGCCCCCCTCACGTACTCGCGTCCCCGCGCGCGCTGCGGCGGCGGCGCAGCCGCAGGGCGAGCGCCCCGCCGGCGGTGCCGGTGAGCAGGACGGCGAGCGGCAGCCAGGGCAGGGCGAGGAAGCCGGCCCGGCCGGATGCGCGGACGTCCTCGGCGGTGGCGGTGAGGGTGACGTCGCCCCAGTCCAGCTGGGGGGAGCCGGTCCACTCGGCGGTGAGCCGGATCTTCTGCCGGGGCAGCAGTGCGGCGGGCAGCCGGCCGAGGTCGCGGGTGAGCAGGGTGCGGCCGAAGGCGCCCTCGGCGCGGAGGGCGACGCGCGGGTCGAGGGTGACGTTGCCGCGGTTGTGCAGGGTGTAGGAGACGACGGCGCGGCTGGTGCGGGTGCCGGGGACGAGCGGCCGGTGCTGGACGAGGGTGACGTCCTCGACGGACAGGGCGGGGACGGTGGGGCCGCCGACCCGGAGGTAGACGCGGGCGGCGACGGCGCGCTGCACGCCGAGGGCGACGGCGTCGCGGCCGGTGCCGGCGCGGGCGATCCGTTCGTCGAGGGCGACGAGGGCGCCGGCGTGGTCGCCGGGCTCGGCCGTGGCGGGGACGGTGAGGGTGTAGGGGACGGTGACGGCCGAGCGGGCCGGGACGGTGACCCGGTCGCGGGCGGGCCGGATCCAGGCGCCGGTGCCGGTCTGCTGCTCCTGGCGGGTGCGGACGGCGAAGCCGCCGTCGCGTTCGGTGTTGTAGGCGTCGGCGCCGTAGAGGAGGAAGGTGAGCGGGGCGGCGGTCTTGTTGGCGACGGTGACCCGGTCGGTGACGGTGGCGCCGGGGTCGGCCGAGAGGTAGAAGTACGGGCGGCTGCCGAGCTGCGAGGCGGCCGGGTAGACGGCCCACTCGCCGTTGTCCGCGGCGGAGGCGGCGGGTGCCTCCTGGGCGCCGAGCAGCAGCAGGGCGCCCAGGAGGGCCAGGACGTGTCGCAGGAGGGCGTACGGCGTGCGCACGGGTGCGGGCCCCTTCGTCATGGCGGTGTCGTGCGGGTCAGGACAGCGTCAGCGTGAGCACGCCCGCGTACGAGCCCGGCGCGGTGAACGCGGGCACGTCGAGGGAGAGCCCGGCGTCGACGGTGAACTCGCCGCCGGTGACGGTGCCGTTGGGCGTGGAGGCGAGGGTCGCGCCCGTGCCGCCGACGGGTCCGGCGGTGCCGGCGACGCAGGTGCTGGGGCTGCCGGCCTTGGTGGCGCAGACCGGGGTCCAGCTGAGCTTCCCGGCGCCGATGGCGCCGCCGGGTCCGGTGAAGTCGGTGACCTTGCCGGTGAGGGACCAGCCGGCGGGGCCGCCGCGGAAGTCCTTGACGGTCACCGTCTGCAGGGCTCCGGTGGCCGCGCCGCCGGTGCCGAAGTCGACGGCCGAGAGCGCGACGGCATCGCCGGCCTGGGTCATCGACAGGGTGCCGGCCTTGACGGTGGCGCTGATCTTCTGGCTGCCGGGCGGGGCGGGGGTGTCGTCGACGACCTGGTACGCGACGGGGCCTGCGCCCTTCTGCGGGTCCCAGGCGGCACCCTCGTAGGCCACGATGCCGGTGGTGGCGAGGTCGGTCACCTTGAGGCGTGCGGCGAAGCCGCCCTCGCTGTCGGTGGTGACGGTCATCCGGTCGGCGGTCTCGGCGGCGCCGGCCCGGCCGGTGACGGTGACCTCGGTGAGCGGGGTGAACTTGGTGCCGCTGACGGTGACCCGGACGCCGGGGGCGCCGGAGGCGCTGTCGAGCTGGAGGGCCCGTTCGTTGGCTCCCGGCTGGGCGGTGGCGGTGACGGTCTCGGAGACCGGGGCGGGCGGGCTGGAGACGGTGCAGGGGGTGTCCAGCTCCATGATGTAGGAGGTGTGGATGTTGTAGTCGCCGGGCGAGAGCTGGATCGCGCCGGGCGCGGTGACCGTGAAGGTGCCGGTCATCGAGAAGGGCGGGAAGGCGCCCTTGCCGGGGACGGGCGGGTTCTTCTTCTCGCCGGTGACGGTGACCGAGCCGGTCTGGGCGCCGCCCAGGGTGACCTTGCCGCTCGGGGTCATGATGTTCTCGGGCAGCGCGAGGTCGACCGGGTTGGAGGCGGCGGGCTTGGTGACCGTGTAGGTGACGGTGACCGTGTCGCCGACCTTGGGCGCGGTGTTGTCGACGGTGATCTGCGCGGTGGTGGTGCCGTCGATGGGCGGGATGCCGGCGATCGGCGGCGGGACGCAGTGGGTGGCGAAGTCGACCGCCGAGGAGGCGGTGGTGACCGCCCCGGCGGGGGCGGCGAGCGCCCCGCCCGCGGTGAGCGCGAGCGCGGTGGCGCCGAGGGCGGCGGTCCAGCGGCGCCGTCTTCGGGTGGCCGTGCGGCTGGGATCGAGTGCCATGTGGGCCCCTCCTGAGGGATGAGAGGGCGCCATTGACGGGTGCGGGCCGAGAGAAGTCAATGGAAGCGAAATCCATCGACTGATGACCCATCAGATACTGTCAAGATCAGGCTGCGGGCTCCGGCCGCCAGGCGCGTTTGCGCAGGTCACGGCGGGAACCGGTGCCACCACGGGCGGCACCGGTCCGTCGTGCGAGGGGCGGGCTCAGCTGAACACGAAGGGCCCGGGCGACTGCGAGGTGAGCGCGTCGCAGTTCACGGTGACACCGAAGATCACCATCTTGAGCGCGGTGCCCGCGAAGTAGGAGTTGAGGCTGTCGCCGGAGGCGACGGTCCCACTGAGCGGGCCGATGGTGACGGACTGGTTGGCGGCGAGCGGCGGGTTCTTCTTCCCGGTGAAGGTCCGGGTGCCGCCGCCGGCCCTGGCCATCGTGAGGGTGGCGCTGATCTGGTCGGCGCCGACCGCGATCGGCGTCTTCACGGCCGAGGTGAGGGTGATCGTCGCGGCGGTGCCGCTCTGGGTGGCGGTGAGCGTGGCACCGCCGCCGCCCCAGCTTCCGCAGTCGTACGTGGCGGTGGCCGAGCCCGGGGAGACGGCGGCGGCGCCCGGCGCGAAGGCGAGGGCCGCAGCGGCGAGCGTCCCGGACAGCGCCGCGAAGATCCCTAATCTGCTGCTGCTTCTCATGGCGAGGTCGAACCCCTTCCGATTCCGAGAGAACGCAGGGGTGCGGACACTGCGTGGAGGAGACTCCGCGAGAACGGCGGAGATCTGACGGTCCGTCGGACCGGTCGCAGTCATTGACGCGCATTCCTCACAAGAGCACAAGGCCCGTGTGTGAGCGGGTGTGAGCGAGTACGAGGGAGTGCGGAGGAGTGCGAGTGAGGAACGGCGCGGGGCCCGGTGTCCGACGGACACCGGGCCCCGCGGGTCACGCTCAGCCCGCCGTAACCGCCACGCGCAGCCGCCCGTCGGGCCCCGCGAGCAGCACCGGCGTCTCCGGCCCGCCCAGGTCGCGGACCGCGGCGCGGTCCAGGTCCGAGGGGGTCTCGGCGGCGGAGACCACGGCCGCGGCCTCCAGCGACTCCGCGCCGCTGGCCACGGCCATGGCGACCGCGGTCTGCAGCGCGCTCAGCTTCAGCGACTCCAGGGCGACGGTCCCGGCCACATAGGTGCGCCCGGTCTCGTCCCGCACCGCCGCGCCCTCCGCGACCCCGTTGCGGGCGCGGGCGCTGCGCGCCAGCGTGATGATCTTCAGGTCCTCGGCGCCGAGGTCCTCGTGCTCGCGGTTGAGTGTCATGATCCGAGGATAGGCCGGGGGCCTCTTCCCCGGGCCGGGGGCTCGGCCCTGGGGCCGGGGCTCAGCCCTGGGGCCGAGCCCCCGGTCCCGGGGTCGGGGCTCAGCCCTGGGCGGCCTTGGCGAACTTCTCGGTGGCCGTCTTGGCCAGGCTGTCGAAGTCCTTCTTGGCCGTGCCGGCGTCCGCGAGGTGCACCATGCGGAAGACACCGGCGCCCTGGCGGGCGACGGCCAGGCTGGGGCCGAGCTTGACGCCCGGCGCGACCTCCAGGGTCAGCCCGAAGGCGAGGGCCTCCTCGGCGCCCTGCGGGGCCGTGAGCTTCTTCGACTCGACCTTGATCTTCTGGCCCTCGGCCTCGACGCTGAAGCTCGCGCAGGCGTCCAGCGCCGCGGCGATCTTCTTCGTGTAGTCGGCGGCGCCGTCGGCTGCCGGGAAGGTCGCCACCTCCTGGCTGAGCTCGGAGGCGTTCTTGCCGATGGCGAAGTCGACGCTGGCGCCCTGGGTGGCGCCGTCGATGCCGGCGCTCACCATGGCGGCCAGCGGCTGGCACTCGGCCTTGTCGGCCTTGTAGACCATGTTGTCGTTCTCGACCTTCTTGGTCTTCCAGCCGGCCGGCAGGTCCTTCAGCTCCAGGGCCGCGGCCTTCATCTGGGCGGCCGTCAGCGGCTTGGCGGCCGGGGCCTCGGTGGTGGGGGCGGCGGTGGTCGCCGTCCCGGCGGCCGGCTTGTCGGCGCCGTCCTTCTTGGTGTCGTCCCCGCCACCGCACGCGGCGGTCAGGGAGAGCGCGGAGACGGCGACGACGGCGGACAGGCCACGGGTGATACGCGTACGCATGGGGCGGGGGTCCTCGAGGGTGAGAAAGGACGACGGGGACGAGCACGACCGCGTCCTGCGGTGCTGTGCTGCGTGAGGATATCCGGACCCTCCGACATCGCCGCGGCGAGGCCCCCACTTCCCCAAGAGAACACCAAAATCCCTGGTCAGAGGGCCCCTTACGGGCTCAGCCGGCCACCGGGAACATCGCCCCGCGCCGTCCCTCGGGGGAGACCAGCCACTCCAGCTTCGCGGCCGTGTCCGCCTCCGGGAGCGGGGTGTGCAGGACGATGACGAGGTCGGGCCGGGCCGGGACCCTGAGCTGGGTCGACTCGACCACCAGCGGACCGACCAGCGGGTGCGCCATCTCCTTGCGGTTCTGCCCGCCCGGCAGGATGTCCCGCCGCTCCCACAGCTCCGCGAACTCCGCGCTCGCCTCCTTGGCCTCGGCCACCACCTGGCGGAAGCCCTCGTCGTCCGGGCACTCCGAGCAGGCGGCCCGGAACTGCGCCACGACCTTCGGCGCCAGCTCCTCCCAGCTCGTCGCCCGCTCGCGGTAGAGCGGGTCGGTGAAGAAGGCGATCAGGCAGTTCTGCACGATCTCCGGCCGCATGCCGAGCACGACCGCCGCCGCGTCGTTCCACATCACCGTGTTCCAGTACTGGTCCATGATGTGCGCCGGGAACGGCATCCACGCGTCGATCAGCCGCCGCAGCCCCTCGCACATGTCCCGGTCCTCCGGGGCGGGTTCCGGTGCCGGCGGGTTCAGCGCGGCGAGCACGTACAGATGGCGGCGCTCCGTGGGGCTCAGCCGCAGCACCCGCGCCACCGAGTCCAGGACCTGCGGGGACACCGTGATGTCCCGGCCCTGCTCCAGCCACTGGTACCAGGACACCCCGACCCCGGCGAGCACCGCGACCTCCTCGCGGCGCAGCCCCGGGGTGCGGCGCCTGCCGCCGTCCGGCAGGCCCGCCTCGGCGGGGCTCACCCGGGCCCGGCGGCTCATCAGGAACTCGCGGAGCTCGGCCAGTCGGTGTGCCTTGGCGGTGGTGGACTCCAGTGCCGTGGCCACGTGTGCTTCCTCCCCCTGGATGCCTGGTGGTGCGACCAACAGGATAAGTTCCCGCTCCCCACCGTTGTTCCCGTGCCGCGAGAGTCGTGGCCATGGCAACCGTGACCTCTCCCCCGACCGAGCGACAGGACCAGTCCCCCGCCGCGCCCGTCCTCACCGGCCGCGCCCGCCTCGTCCTGTTCGTGCTGTGCGCCGCCCAGTTCATGGTGGCGCTCGACTTCTCCGTCCTCAACGTGGCCCTGCCCGTCCTCGGGGCCGACCTCGGCTTCGCGCCGTCCGCGCTCCAGTGGGCGGTCACCGCCTTCGCCCTGCCCTCCGGCGGCTTCCTGCTGCTCTTCGGCCGGATCGGCGACCTGTTCGGCCGCAAGCGGCTCTTCCTGGCCGGGCTCGTCCTCTTCGGCGCCGCGTCCCTGCTCGCGACCCTGGCCTGGAGCCCGGGCGCCTTCCTCGCCGGCCGTGCCCTGCAGGGCCTCGGCGCGGCGGCGATCGTGCCCACCGGCATGGCGCTGCTGACCACCGTCTTCCCCGAGGGGCCGCTGCGGGAGCGGGCGCTCGGCATCTCCGGCACCCTGATGTCGCTGGGCTTCACCATCGGCATGGTGCTCGGCGGCGTCATGACCGACACCCTCGGCTGGCGCTCCACCATGGGCCTGCTCGCCGTCTTCACGCTGATCGTGCTGCCGCTCGCGCCCGGCCTGCTGCCCGAGTCCCGCACCCCGGAGCGGCCCCGGCTCGACGTCCCCGGCGCGGTGACCGTCACCGGCGGACTGCTCTTTCTGATCTACGCCCTGACCACGGCGGCCGAGCACGGCTTCGGCGGCACCGACGTCCTGGTCACCCTCGTCCTCGGCGTGCTGCTGCTCCTGGCCTTCGGCGTGGTCGAGTCCCGGCACCCGGCGCCGCTGGTCTCGCTGCCGGTGCTGCGCCGCCGCACGGTCGCCTTCGGCAACCTGGGCGGTCTGGTCACCTTCTCGATGATGTCGACGATCGTCTTCGTGCTGACCCTGTACCTCCAGGAGACCCTCGGCCTGTCGGCCTTCGCCTCCGGGATCGTCTTCGGCGTCCAGGGCGCCTGCTCGGTCCTCGCCGGCATGGTCACCCCGCGGGTGATCGGCCGGCTCGGCGCCCGCCGCACCCTGGTCGTCTCGCTGGCGGGGCAGGGCCTGCTGACGGCCGCGCTGCTCCTGGTGGGCCGCGAGTCCGGCGCCGTCCTGGCCACCGTCGCCGTCTCGGCCGCCTCGATGCTGCACCTCGGCGCGATCATCTCGTACGGCGTGACCGTCACCTCCGGCGTCCGCGACGAGGAGCAGGGGCTGGCCACCGGTCTGGTCACCACCACCCAGCAGGTCGGCCTCACCGTCGGCATCCCGATGCTGGGCGTGCTCGCCACCACCGGCGGCGACCTGTTCTCCGGGGTCCGCACCGTCATCGCGCTGGACGCGGCGATCGTGCTCGGCGCGGCCGTCCTGGTCGCCCTCGGCCTGCGGCGGCGGGCCTGACGGTCAGGGCCGGTCGAGGCGGAGCCGTACCGCCCGGGGAAGACCGGCGACCACCAGGTCGTACGAGTCCTCGACGAGCTCCCGGACCAGCCGGTCCGGGAGCTCTCCCACGCGCACGGTGTTCCAGTGCCGCTTGTTCATGTGCCAGCCGGGGGTGATCGCCGGGTGCTCCCCGCGCAGCCGCACGGCCTCGTCCGGGTCGCACTTGAGGTTGACGCTGAGCGGTTCGGCGTCGAGCGTCGCCAGCGCGAACATCTTCCCGGCGACCTTGAAGACGGAGATCTCCGGGCGGAACGGGAATTCCTCCGTCGCGCCGTTGAAGTCCAGGCAGAACGCGCGCAGCTGCTCGGGCGTCATCGCTCGGCGGCCTCCCCCTCGGTTCCCTCGCCGGTCTTGCCGAGCGGCTCGACGAGCACGGTCACGATCTTGTTCCGGCGGCCGGCCGGGGACTCGGCGGTGAGCCGCAGGGTCCGCCCGTCGGGCAGCTCCACGACGGCGTTGGCGCCGGCGATCGGCACCCGGCCGAGGGCCTTGGCGAGCAGTCCGCCGACCGTCTCCACGTCCTCGTCGTCGTACTCGTCGGGGCCGAAGCCGTAGAGCTCGCCGAGGTCGCCGATGTCGAGGCGGGCGGTGACCCGGTAGCGGTCGTCGCCGAGCTCCTCGACGGGCGGCAGCTCCCGGTCGTACTCGTCGGTGATCTCGCCGACGATCTCCTCCAGGATGTCCTCGATGGTGACGATCCCGGCCGTGCCGCCGTACTCGTCGATGACGACGGCGACGTGGTTGCGCTCCTGCTGCATTTCGCGCAGCAGGTCGCCGGCGTTCTTGGTGTCGGGCACGAAGGCCGCGGGGCGCATCGTGGTGGAGACCAGGTCGGCCTCGGCGTCGCGGTTGATGTGCGTCTTGCGGACCAGGTCCTTCAGGTACACGATGCCGACGATGTCGTCCTCGTTCTCGCCGGTCACCGGGATCCGGGAGAAGCCGGAGCGCAGCGCCAGGGTGAGCGCCTGACGGACCGTCTTGTAGCGCTCGATGATGACCAGGTCGGTGCGCGGCACCATCACCTCGCGCACCAGGGTGTCGCCGAGCTCGAAGACCGAGTGCACCATGCGGCGCTCCTCGTCCTCGATCAGCGACTCCTGCTCGGCCAGGTCGACCATCGCCCGCAGCTCGGCCTCGGAGGCGAAGGGGCCCTTGCGGAAGCCCTTGCCGGGCGTGACCGCGTTGCCGATGAGGATGAGCAGCTGCGGGACCGGGCCCATGACCCGGGCCAGCGGCAGCAGCACGTACGCGGCGGCGGTGGCCGTGTTCAGCGGGTGCTGGCGGCCGATGGTGCGCGGCGAGACGCCGACGGCGACGTAGGAGACGAGCACCATGACGGCGATCGCGACGAGCAGCGCCTGCCAGGTCTCCGGGAACTCCTCCAGGCAGGCGTAGGTGACGAGGGCGCCGGCCGCCATCTCGCAGGCGACCCGGACCAGCAGCGCCACGTTGAGGTAGCGGGTCGGGTCGGAGGCGACCTGCGCCAGCTTCTCGGCGCCGCGCCGCCCGGACCGCAGGGCCTCGGCGGCCCGGAAGCTGGAGACGCGGGCGATGCCCGCCTCGGCGCAGGCGGCGAGCCAGGCGACGACGACGAGGGCGACCGCGCCCAGGATCAGCTGAGCGTTCATGACCGCCCGCTCAGGAGACGGTGGGCGCCGGAGACGGGCCGGTCAGGCCCTGCTCCGCGCGCCAGCCGTCCACGATGGCGGCCTGCAGACCGAACATCTCGGCCTTCTCGTCCGGCTCCTCGTGGTCGTATCCGAGCAGGTGCAGCACTCCGTGGACGGTGAGCAGCTGGAGCTCCTCGTCCATGGAGTGCCGGGTGGGGGCGTCCTCGCCCTGCTTCTTGGCGACCTCGGGGCAGAGCACGATGTCGCCGAGGAGCCCCTGCGGGGGCTCCTCGTCGTCCTTCGACGGCGGGCGCAGCTCGTCCATCGGGAAGGACATGACGTCCGTGGGGCCCGGCAGGTCCATCCACTGGATGTGGAGCTGCTCCATCGCCTCGGCGTCCACGACGATCACCGAGAGCTCGGAGAGCGGGTGGATGCGCATGCGCGCGAGCGCGTAGCGGGCGATGTCGAGGATCGCCTGCTCGTCGACCTCGGTGCCGGACTCGTTGTTGACGTCGATCGACATGTGCTGCTGCTTCTACTTCCCGTTGCGGCTGTCCTGACGGCCGCCGTTGCGGCTGTCGTACTGCTCGTACGCGTCGACGATACGGCCGACGAGCTTGTGCCGTACGACATCCTGCGACGTGAGCGCCGAGAAGTGCACGTCGGGGACCCCCTCCAGGATGTCCCGGACCTGGCGCAGACCGCTCTTCGTGCCGCCGGGCAGGTCGACCTGGGTGATGTCACCGGTGATGACGATCTTCGAGTCGAAGCCGAGGCGGGTGAGGAACATCTTCATCTGCTCGGGGTTCGTGTTCTGCGCCTCGTCGAGGATGATGAACGCGTCGTTGAGCGTCCGGCCGCGCATGTACGCGAGCGGCGCGACCTCGATCGTCCCGTTGGCCATCAGCTTGGGGATGGAGTCGGGGTCGAGCATGTCGTGCAGCGCGTCGTAGAGCGGGCGCAGATAGGGGTCGATCTTCTCGTAGAGCGTGCCGGGCAGGAAGCCGAGCCGCTCGCCCGCCTCGACCGCCGGCCGGGTCAGGATGATCCGGGTGACCTGCTTGGACTGCAGGGCCTGGACGGCCTTGGCCATGGCCAGATAGGTCTTGCCGGTGCCGGCGGGGCCGATGCCGAAGACGATGGTGTGCTTGTCGATGGCGTCGACGTAGTGCTTCTGGTTGAGCGTCTTGGGGCGGATGGTGCGGCCGCGGCTGGAGAGGATGTTCTGGGTGAGCACCTCGGAGGGCGTCTCGGCCGCGCCCTGTCCGTCGGTCTCCTCCCGCAGCATGGCGATCGATCGTTCCACCGCGTCCTCCGTCATCGGCTGTCCGGTGCGGAGCACCAGCATCATCTCGTCGAACAGGCGCTGAACGAGCGCGACTTCCTTCGCGTCACCGATCGCGCTGATCTCGTTTCCCCGCACGTGGATGTCGGTGGTGGGGAAGGCTTCCTCGATCACGCGCAGCAGGGCGTCTCCGGAACCCAGGACCATCACCATGGGGTGCTTGGCGGGGACCTTGAACTGGGCGCGGGCCTGCCCCGGCGCGGGGGTGTGGGCTGTGGGTGTCTGAGTCATGGGCCGGCACTGTGGCCTGCGCATACCTCCCGTTGCGGGGTTCTCGCTGCTCGACAACCTCTCGGATACCAAGCCTACGACTCGCCCCGGACATCCCTGAACGGATTTACGGGGGCGGGGTCCCCGGCGCGCGGGGCGGGTCCTCAGGGCGCGGGGGCGGGTCCTCAGGGCGCGGGCGCGGGCCGGAAGCCGATGGTGGGGACGGCCCGGCGCAGCGGCCAGGGGCGGGCCGGGGCGGGGAGCAGCCGCTCCAGGAAGGCGTAGCGGTCGCGCAGCGCGGCCGGGTCCTGGCACTCGTGGCCCTGGACGTGCTGCCACCAGGCGGCGATCTCGCCCCAGGTCGGCGCGGACAGCGAGCCGCCGAACTCCTGGACGGAGAGGGCGGCGGTGAGCCCGGCGAAGGCGAGCCGGTCGGCGAGCGGCCAGCCGGCCAGGGTGCCGGTGACGAAGCCGGCGACGAAGACGTCCCCGGCGCCGGTCGGGTCGAGCGCCTCGACCTGGATGGCCGGCACCTCGGCGGTCTCGCCGGTGGCGCCGTCGACGGCGTAGGCGCCCTCGGAGCCGAGGGTGACGACGGCGTAGCGCACCTTGTCGGCGAGGGCGCGGGCGGCGGCCCGGGGGCACTCGGTGCGGGTGTAGCGCATGGCCTCGGCGGCGTTGGGCAGGAAGGCCTCGCAGTGCTCCAGGTCGGTCAGTCCGGCGAGGTCCCAGCGGCCGGTGTCGTCCCAGCCGACGTCGGCGAAGACCTTGGCGCCGGCCCCGGCGGCCCGGGCCACCCACTCCTCGCTGCGGCCGGGCACCAGGGAGGCGACGGCGGCGCGCGCGTGCGGCGGGCAGGCGAGCGGGCCGGCGGGCAGCGTGCCGTCGAGGGGCGGGGCGGCGTGGCCGTGCGAGACCATCGTGCGCTCGCCCTCGTAGGCCATGGAGACGGTGACGGGCGAGTGCCAGCCGGGCACGGTGCGCGAGAGCGAGAGGTCGATGCCCTCGCCCTGCTCCAGGGCGTCCCAGCAGTACTCGCCGTAGTGGTCGTCGCCGAACGCGGCGGCCAGCGAGGTGCGCAGGCCGAGCCGGGCGAGCGCGGTGGCCATGTTGGCGACGCCGCCGGGGCTGGAGCCCATGCCGCGGGCCCAGGACTCGGTGCCGCGGACGGGGGCGCTGTCGAGCCCGGTGAAGATGATGTCGAGGAAGACGGTGCCGGTGAGGAAGACGTCGCACTCGGGGTCGGTGGGCTCGCGCAGCCGCCCGAGCGGGTCGACGTCGGTGTCGCGTTCGGTCACGGCAGGCTCCCCGTTCGTGGTGCGGCGGATCGCATGGTGCTGATCCGGACAGTGTGCCCGAAGGGGACGGTGAGACGGGGCTGACGCAACGAGATCGCCATGGGATACCCCGTGAATCCTTTTCCAAACCGATCGTGACCCACATCACAGACCGAATCGGGGGATAACGCCTTCTCCGCCCACTCGGATGCTTGATACACATGGTGCCGCGACCCCGTGGCCAACCGGGCGCCATCTCATTTCCCCGTTCAGTTCCTGGAACGCCCATGCCGTCGCGCCCTCCGCGTGTCCTGGGGGCGGTCACCGCTCTCGTCGCCCTCTTCACGGCCGGATACCTCGCCCCGTACCTGCTGCCGACCGTCGTCGGCCGGCTGTCCGCGGGCCTCGGCCTCGGTCCCGCCCAAGCCGGTCTGGTCGGCTCGATCCTGCTGCTCGGCTCGGCCTCCGCGGGCTTCGCGCTGGCCGCCCGGGTCGAGCGGATCGGCCCCCGCCGGGCGGCCCGGGCCGGACTGCTGCTGATGTTCCTCGGATACGGCACGGCCGCGGCGAGCTCGCTCGTGCCGCTGGTCGTGGCGGGCGCGGTGGTCGGCGGGTTCGGCTCCGGCACGGCGACGGCGGTCGCCGCGGCGGGCATCGCCGGCCGCCCGGACCCGCACCGCGCCTCGGCCCTCGGGCTGCTCTCGGTCTCCGCGACCGCGGGCGCGCTCTATCTGACCCTGCCGCACCTGGGCGGCGGGCACACGCTGCCGTTCGCGGCGATCGCCGGCACGGCACTGCTCGTCGCGCCGAGCACGGCCTGGCTCCCGGACGGACGCGGCACCCGGGCCACGCCGGTGCCCGGAGCGGGCGCGAAGGGCCGCCTGCCGCAGCGCGCGGCGGGCACGGTCCTGGCGGGCGCGATCCTCCTGTGGTCGATGGCGCAGAACGCGCTGTGGGGCGTCAGCGGCCGGATCGGCCTGACCCAGGCGGGGCTCTCGGAGGTGGCCCTCGGCCTGGTGTTCGCGCTGGCGCTCGGCGCGGGACTGCTCGGGGTGATCGGCGCGGGCGCGCTGGGCTCCCGGCTCGGCCGCGCGGTGCCGATCGGCGTGGGCACGGCACTCATCGCCGCCTGTGTGCTGCTCAGCTCGGCGGCCCGCGGCCCGGCCTCCTTCGCGACCGGCGAGATCGCCTGGAACACGGTCTACCCGGTGGTCCTGTCCTACCTCCTGGGCCTCGCCGCCTCCCTCGACCCGCGGGGCCGCTGGGCGGTCCTGGTCGGCTCGGCGTCCTCGCTCGGCGTGGCCTGCGGCCCCGTCGTCGGCAGCCTCCTGTCCGAGGCCGCCGGCTACCCCGGCATGGGCCTGACGCTCTGCGCCCTGCTCCTCCTGGTCGCCGTCCCGATGACCGCCGTGGCCCGCCACGCCTCCGGCCGCCCGCTCGTCCCCGGCTCCGTCCGCCGCCGCGGCGGCGCCCCGGCGGCCGTCCTGGCCGCGACGACCACCCCCACCGGCCTGGTCCCGCAGATGGGCGCCCCGGAGCAGGAGATCGCCCCGCTGCCGGTCCCGGCCACGCCGACCACCCCCCGCCGCCGCCCGGCGAAGTCGTCCTTCCGCCTGGCGAGGCCGGGGAAGGGATAGGGGCCCGCACGAGGCCGCGCGCAGGCCGCACGGGGCAGGCGCGGGGCCCGCACGGGGCAGGCGCGCGGGGCAGGCCCTACGCCCGCTCGAACTCGTACGCCTCGACCTCCGCGAGGTACCGCGCCCGGCGCGGCTCGTCGTCGTCCAGGAAGGACGCCTCGAAGGAGTTGCGCGCCAGGGTGCGCAGCTCCTCCTCGCCGAGGCCGAGCGCGGCCCGCACCGCGTCGAAGTTGTCGCCGGCGTAGCCGCCGAAGTAGGCCGGGTCGTCCGAGTTGACCGTCGCCACCAGACCGGCCGCCAGCATCTCCCGCAGCGGGTGGTCCGCCAGGACGTCGATCGCCCGCAGCCGCACGTTCGACAGCGGGCACAGCGTCAGCGGCACCCGTTCCCGGACCAGCCGGTCCACCAGGTCCGGGTCCTCCAGGCAGCGCAGGCCGTGGTCGACCCGCTCCACGCCGAGGACGTCGAGCGCCTCGCGGATGTAGGACGCCGGGCCCTCCTCGCCCGCGTGGGCGACCCGCCGCAGCCCGAGCCGCGCCGCCTCCTCGTACACCTCGCGGAACTTCGCCGGCGGGTGCCCGACCTCCGCCGAGTCCAGACCGACGCCGACGATCCGGTCCAGATACGGCTTCGCCGCCTCCAGGGTGGCCATCGCCGACGCGGCCGGCTCGTCGCGCAGGAAGCACATGATGAGCCGGGTCGAGATCCCGTACCGCTCCTCGGCACGG
Source organism: Streptomyces sp. NPDC053541 (assembly GCF_044544705.1). Classification (NCBI taxonomy): domain Bacteria; kingdom Bacillati; phylum Actinomycetota; class Actinomycetes; order Kitasatosporales; family Streptomycetaceae; genus Streptomyces; species Streptomyces sp. NPDC053541. The sequence goes on along the minus strand of NZ_JBITXM010000012.1, from coordinate 111,635 downwards.
TCCAGGGCGGCGCCGAGGCCCTCCACGACCACGCCCATCGGCACCCCGCGCGCCGTGTGCGCCTGCGGGTCGAAGAAGATCTCGGCGTGCCGCACGCCCTGCTCCGCGGCCCGCGCCAGATAGGCGTCGGCGAGCTCGGTGAAGTCCTCGGCGGTGCGCAGCACCGCCATCAGCGCGTAGTACAGGTCCAGGAAGGACTGCAGGTCGCTGAAGCGGTACGCCTCGCGCAGCGCCTCGGTGTCCGCGTACGGCAGCGTCACCCCGTTCCGCCGGGCCAGCGCGAACGCCAGCTCGGGTTCCAGGGTGCCTTCGATGTGCAGGTGCAGTTCGGCCTTGGGTACGGGCATGGTTCTCGGTGCTATCTCTTCGGTACGGGGACCCTCATCAGGTCCTGGGCAATACTCAGCTCCCCCTCGAACCCCGCCGCCCGCGCCTGCCGCTCGAACTCCCCCGGGTCCGCGTAGCGCTGCGAGAAGTGCGTCAGGACCAGGTGCCGCACCCCCGCGTCCCGCGCGACCGCCGCCGCCTGGCCGGCCGTCAGGTGCCCGTGGTCGGCGGCGAGCCGGGCGTCCTCGTCGAGGAAGGTCGACTCGATGACCAGCAGGTCGACCCCCTCGGCGAGCGCGTGCACCCCCTCGCACAGCCGGGTGTCCATGACGAACGCGAACCGCTGCCCGCGCCGCACCTCGCTCACCTCGTCGAGGCTCACCCCGCCGAGCACGCCCTCGCGCTGGAGCCGGCCCACGTCGGGCCCCTTGATGCCGTGCGCGGCGAGCCGCTCCGGCAGCAGCCGCCGCCCGTCGGGCTCGACCAGCCGGTAGCCGTACGACTCGACGGGGTGCGAGAGCCGGCGCGCCTCGATCACGTACGCCCCGGTGTCGGCCAGGACCCCGTCCGCGGCGACCGGCGCCTCGGTCAGGCGCACCGTCTCGCGGTACGCCGTCGCGTACCGCAGCCGGTCGAAGAAGCGCTGCCCGCTCGCCGGGTAGTGCGCGGTGACCGGGTGCGGCACCTGGTCGAGGTTGATCCGCTGGATCACCCCGGCGAGGCCGAGCGAGTGGTCGCCGTGGAAGTGCGTGACGCAGATCCGGTGCAGGTCGTGCGCCGCGACCCCGGCCCGCAGCATCTGCCGCTGGGTGCCCTCACCGGGGTCGAAGAGGATGCCGGTGCCGTCCCAGCGCAGCACGTAACCGTTGTGGTTGCGCTGCCGGGTCGGGACCTGGCTGGCCGTGCCGAGGACGACCAGTTCGCGTACGGACACGGGAGGGTCCTGCCGTTCTGTCTTCCGGGCGGTGCGTCTATCCGGGCGGCCAGTTGAGGCCGCGGCCGCCCAGCACGTGCGCGTGCGCGTGGAAGACGGTCTGGCCGGCGCCGGCGCCGGTGTTGAAGACGATGCGGAAGCCGCTGCCCTCGACCTTCTCCTGCGCGGCGACCTCACCGGCCTCGCGCAGCACGTCGGCGGCGACGCTCGGCGCGGCGGCGGCGAGCGAGGCGGCGTCCGGGTAGTGCAGCCGCGGGATGACCAGGACGTGCGACGGCGCCTGCGGGTTGATGTCGCGGAACGCCAGGGTCGTCTCCGTCTCGCGCACGATCGTCGCCGGGACCTCCCCCTCCGCGATCTTGCAGAACAGGCAGTCGCTCTGCGGCTCTCCGGCCATGGCCCGGGCCTCCTCGCCTCCGTCGATCATCATCCGTACACGCGCATGCTATCCGGGCGCGCCGACAGCGGCGCCCACCACCGGCCGCGCCCGCCAGGGGGCGTGACCGGCGGCGCTCAGGACCAGCGGCGCTCAGGACCAGCGGCCGGTCCGCCCCAGCACGAGCGCCGCGGCCGCCGTGCCCGCCGTGGAGGTGCGCAGCACGCTCGGCCCGAGCCGGTACGGCGCGGCCCCGGCGGCCTCGAACAGCGCCAACTCCTCCGGCGACACCCCGCCTTCGGGCCCCACGACCAGCACGACCGAGCCCTCGGCGGGCAGCTCGGCGGTGGCGAGCGCGCCGCTCGGGTGGTCCCGGTCCTCGTGCAGCACGGCCGCGAAGTCCGCCTCCGCGAGCAGCGCGGCGACCTGCTTGCCGGACATCAGCTCGGCGACCTCGGGGAACCGGGTGCGGCGGGACTGCTTGCCGGCCTCGCGGGCGGTGGCCCGCCACTTGGCCAGCGCCTTCTGGCCGCGCTCGCCCTTCCACTGGGTGATGCAGCGGGACGCCGCCCACGGCACGATCGCGTCGACCCCGGTCTCCGTCATGGTCTCGACGGCGAGTTCGCCGCGGTCGCCCTTCGGGAGGGCCTGGACGACGGTGATCCGGGGCGCCGGCTCGGGGTCGGCGTGGACGGCGGTGACCTCGACCGTCAGCTGGTCCTTGCCCTCGGCGGCGGCGACCACGCACCGGGCCCAGCCGCCGCGCCCGTCGGTGAGCACCAGCTCCTCGCCGGCCCGCAGCCGCTTCACGGACACGGCGTGCCGGCCCTCGGGCCCGTCGAGGAGGAAGCCGCCGACGGCGGGCACGGCGTCGACGACGAAGACGGGTGCGGTCACGAGGAACTCCTGTCACTGGAGGAGGACGGGGACGGGGACGGGGAGGAGACCGGCTCCCGGTACTGGCCCGGGGCCGTGGAAAGGGGGGCGCCCAGGTCGGCGCGCGCGGCCGTCAGCTCGGCGGCCAGCAGCTCGACGAGCCGCCCGGCCGGCAGCTCGCGCACCAGCCGGTGCCCCTGGCCGGCCCACAGGGCCATCCCCTGCGGGTCGCAGGCCGTCGCGGCCGCCTTGCGCAGCGGGGCGGTCAGATGGTGCACCTCGGGGTAGGCGGCGGGGGCGTACGGCCCGTGCTCCCGCATGAAACGGTTCACCAGACCGCGCGCCGGACGCCCCGAGAACGCCCGGGTCAGCTCCGTGTGGGTGAACAGCGGATCGGTCAGCGCCCGCTTGTGCAGCGGATGCGCGCCCGACTCCGGGCACACCAGGAAGGCCGTGCCCAGCTGGGCCGCGTCGGCACCGGCCGCGAGCACGGCGGCGATCTGCCGGCCGCGCATGATCCCGCCGGCCGCGACGATCGGCAGCCGCACGTGCTCCCGGACCTCGGTGAGCAGCGCGAGCAGCCCGCGGCCCCGCCCGCCGCCCCCGCCGGGCGCGTCGGCCGGGTCGTCCCGGTGGGTGCCCTGGTGCCCGCCGGCCTCGACGCCCTGCACGCAGATCGCGTCCGCCCCGGCCCGCTCGGCGGTCCGGGCCTCCTCGACCGAGGTGACGGTGACGATCGTGTACGTACCGGCCCGGGCGAACGCGTCCAGCGCGTCCCGGTCGGGGCAGCCGAAGGTGAAGGAGACCACCGGCACCGGGTCGTCGAGCAGGATCGCCAGCTTGGCGTCGTACGCGTCGTCCCGGCCCTGGTCCGGATCGCCCAGCTCGGTCTCGTACCAGCCGGCCTCGCCCGCCAGCTGGTGCCGGTAGACCTCCACGGCGGCGCGGTCGGCGGGCTGCCCGCCGGGCGGCATGAACAGGTTCACCCCGAAGGGCCGCGCGGTCAGCGCACGGACCCGCTTGACCTCCTGGTAGAGCCCGCCGGCCGTCTTGTACCCGCCGGCCAGGAAGCCGAGCCCCCCGGCCTCGCACACGGCACCGACGAGCTCGGGAGAGGAGGCGCCACCCGCCATGGGGGCCTGCACGATCGGAAGACGCGCGAGATCGTTCAGTGCGGTGGACATGCAGGCATCGTGTCATGCCCCGCCGACCCGCCCGAAACGCGAGGGACGCCCCTCACCACGGAGAGTGAGGGGCGCCCTTCGACGACGTGGGGACGTCAGCGCCCGTTGAACGCGTCCTTCAGACGCGAGAACAGCCCCTGCTGCCCCGGCTGCCTGTGCCGCCCCGGGGGACAACCCCCGGACCCCCGGCAACCGGGCCACCCGCCGGCCTAGCGCCCGTTGAACGCGTCCTTCAGACGCGAGAACAGCCCCTGCTGCCCCGGCTGGAACTGCCCCTGCGGGCGCTCCTCGCCGCGGAGCTTGGACAGTTCGCGCAGCAGGCGCTCCTGCTCCGGGTCGAGCTTGGTCGGGGTCTGGACCTCGACGTGCACGATCAGGTCGCCGCGGCCGTTGCCGCGCAGGTGGGTGACGCCGCGGCCGTGCAGCGGGATCGACTGGCCGGACTGGGTGCCCGGGCGGATGTCGACGTCCTCCAGACCGTCCAGGGTCTGGAGCTGCACCTTCGTGCCGAGCGCCGCCGCCGTCATCGGCAGCGTGACCGTGCAGTGCAGGTCGTCGCCGCGACGCTGGAAGACCTCGTGCGGGACCTCGTGGATCTCCACGTACAGGTCGCCGGCCGGGCCGCCGCCGGGGCCGACCTCGCCCTCGCCGGCGAGCTGGATCCGGGTGCCGTTGTCGACACCGGCCGGGATCTTGACCGTGAGCGTGCGGCGGGAGCGGACCCGCCCGTCGCCCGCGCACTCGGGGCACGGGGTCGGGACGACGGTGCCGAAGCCCTGGCACTGCGGGCAGGGCCGCGAGGTCATGACCTGGCCCAGGAAGGACCGGGTGACCTGGGAGACCTCACCGCGGCCGCGGCACATGTCACAGGTCTGCGCGGAGGTGCCGGGCGCGGCGCCCTCGCCGGAGCAGGTGGTGCAGACGACGGCCGTGTCGACCTGGATGTCCTTCGTGGTGCCGAAGGCCGCCTCCTCGAGGGTGACCTCCAGGCGGATCATCGCGTCCTGGCCGCGCCGGGTGCGCGACCGCGGGCCGCGCTGGGACGCCGTACCGAAGAAGGCGTCCATGATGTCCGAGAAGTTGCCGAAGCCGCCCGCGCCGAAGCCACCGGCCCCCGCGCCGCCGCCGGAGGCGGACAGCGGGTCGCCGCCGAGGTCGTAGACCTGCTTCTTCTGCGGGTCCGAGAGCACCTCGTAGGCGGCGTTGATCTCCTTGAACCGCTCCTGCGTCTTCGGGTCCGGGTTCACGTCCGGGTGAAGTTCACGGGCGAGTCGGCGGAAGGCCTTCTTGATCTCGTCCTGCGACGCGTCGCGGCGTACGCCCAGTACGGCGTAATAGTCCGTGGCCACTTACGACTCCGCCAGGATCTGTCCGACGTAACGTGCCACTGCGCGTACCGCTCCCATCGTTCCGGGGTAGTCCATGCGGGTCGGTCCGACCACGCCGAGTTTGGCGACTGCCTCGCCGCCGGAACCGTAGCCGACCGAGACGACGGACGTGGACGTGAGGCCCTCGTGGGCGTTCTCGTGCCCGATCCGCACGGTCATGCCTGATTCCTTGGCCTCGCCGAGCAGCTTGAGGAGCACGACCTGCTCCTCCAGGGCTTCCAGGACGGGCCTGATCGTCAGGGGGAAGTCGTGTCCGAAGCGGGTGAGATTGGCGGTGCCGCCGATCATCAGCCGCTCCTCGTGCTCCTCCACGAGGGTTTCGAGGAGGGTCGCGAGCACCGTCGAGACCGTACCGCGGTCCTCGGCGTCCTCGAACGACTCGGGCAGGTCCTGCACCAGCTGCGGCACGTCCGCGAAACGGCGGCCGACGACACGGCTGTTGAGCCGGGCCCGCAGGTCGGCCAGGGAGGTCTCGCCGAAGGGCGCCGGGCAGTCGATGACCCGCTGCTCGACCCGGCCGGTGTCGGTGATCAGCACCAGCATCAGCCGGGCGGGGGCCAGCGAGAGCAGCTCCACGTGCCGCACCGTCGAACGGGTCAGCGAGGGGTACTGCACGACGGCGACCTGCCGGGTCAGCTGCGCGAGCAGCCGGACCGTGCGGCCGACGACGTCGTCGAGGTCGACGGCCCCGTCGAGGAAGTTGTGGATCGCCCGCCGCTCCGGGGTGGACAGCGGCTTGACGCCGGCCAGCCGGTCGACGAAGAGGCGGTAGCCCTTGTCGGTCGGGATGCGGCCGGCGCTGGTGTGGGGCTGGGCGATGTAGCCCTCCTCCTCCAGGACCGCCATGTCGTTGCGCACGGTGGCCGGAGAGACGCCGAGCCGGTGGCGCTCGGTGAGCGCCTTGGAGCCGACGGGCTCCTCCGTGCCGACGTAGTCCTGGACGATGGCGCGCAACACCTCGAGCCTGCGTTCACTGAGCATCGCGCGCACCTCCAGCTGTTTCCGGTTCCGGTTGCTCCGCTTTTGGCACTCCCCCTGTCCGAGTGCCAGCGATCCCGCGGCCAGTGTACGGCGGCGGGCATCGCTCCTGGCAAGGAGGCGGCGTCGACCGCGCCGGACCGGATAGCGTCGCGGCATGGACGTGACGCGGGACGTGGACTGGGAAGCCTACGGCTGGGAGCGGCTCGGCGAGGGCGTGGGACGCCGCAGGCTGGCGGGCTGGGACGCCACCGCGGGCCTGGTGATCGGGCGGGACGGGGTGCTGCTGTACGACACGGGCGCCACGCTCGCGCAGGGCGCCGAGCTCCACGCGGATGTGGCGGCTCTCACGGGCGGCCGCAGGGTGACGCACATCGCACTCAGCCATCCGCACTTCGACCACGTCCTCGGCACGGCGGTCTTCGCGGGCGCGGAGGTGTTCGGCGCGGTCGGCGTGGACGCGCTGCTGCGGCGGGAGGCCGAGGAACTGCGGCAGGACGCGGTACGGCACGGGGTGGACGAGGCGGCCGCGGCGGAGGCCGCCGAGGTCCTCGTCGCGCCCCGGCACCTGGTGAGCGGCGAGTGGACGCTCGACCTGGGCGACCGCCAGGTGCTCCTGGCGAACGTCGGCCCCGGGCACTCCGGCCACGATCTGGCACTCTGCGTGCCGGGCGCCCCCGAGGTGGTCTTCTGCGGCGACCTGGTGGAGGAGTCCGGCGAACCGCAGGCCGGCCCGGACGCCCTCCCGGCCCGCTGGCCGGCCGCCCTGGACCGGCTGCTCGCGCTGGGCGGCGAGGACGCGGTGTACGTGCCGGGGCACGGCGCGGCGGTGGACGCGGCGTTCGTCCGGCGCCAGCGGGACGAACTGGCCCGCCGCTTCGCGGTCTCGTAGCGGGCGGCGGGGTGGGCGGGGCGCGGGCCCGGCGACGCGGCGTCGCCCGAACGAGCGGGCGGTGACGGGAGACTGACGCCCCATCGGCGAGAATCGGGGCCATGCGCAGCTACAACCCGGATCTCACCCCGCCCTGGAAGCGCTCGGCCCCCGTGCCGGAGGTGCCGGCCGACCCCGACCTGGTCGTCGAGGAGGTCTCGACCGGCTTCTGCGGGGCGGTGATCCGCTGCGAGGCGGGCACGGTGACCCTGGAGGACCGCTTCGGCAAGCACCGGGTCTTCCCGATGGAGCCGCGCGGCTTCCTCCTGGAGGGGCGGCCGGTGACGCTGGTCCGTCCCTCCCGCCCCGCCCCCTCCCGCCCCACCCGCACCGCCTCCGGCTCGATCGCCGTCCCGGGGGCCCGGGCCCGGGTGGCCCGCGCGGGCCGCATCTACGTCGAGGGCCGGCACGACGCGGAGCTGGTCGAGCGCGTCTGGGGCGACGACCTGCGGATCGAGGGCGTCGTCGTCGAGTACCTGGAGGGCGTCGACGACCTGCCCGCGATCGTCGACGCCTTCGCGCCCGCACCGGACGCCCGGCTCGGCGTCCTGGTCGACCACCTGGTCCCGGGCTCCAAGGAGTCCCGCATCGCCGCCCAGGTCTCCTCCCCCGACGTCCTCGTCGTCGGGCACCCGTACGTCGACGTCTGGCAGGCCGTGAAGCCCGCCGCCCTCGGCATCCCGGCCTGGCCCACGGTGCCCCGGGGCCAGGACTGGAAGACCGGCGTCTGCCGCGCCCTCGGCTGGCCGGACCACACGGGCGCCGCCTGGCAGCACATCCTGTCCCGGGTCACCTCCTACAAGGACCTGGAACCGGAGCTGCTGGGCCGCGTGGAGGAACTGATCGACTTCGTGACGGCGCCGTAGCGGCCCCCCGCGCGTGGCGGCGAACGGCGCGGGGGCCTGCGGCGGATCAGGGCCGGGTCCGGCCCTGATCCGCCGGACAGGCGCTAGTCCACCAGGTCCCGCACCACCGCGTCCGCCAGCAGCCGCCCGCGCAGGGTCAGGACCGCGCGGCCCCCGGCGTACGGCTCCGGGGCCAGGAGGCCGTCCGCGAGGGCACGCCCGGCCGCGGCCAGGCCGGCCGGCTTGAGCAGGCCCAGCTCGACGCCCTCGCGCAGCCGCAGCTCCAGCAGGATCCGCTCCACGCGCCGGTCCTCGTCCGACAGGACCTCGCGTCCGGCGCCCGGGGAGCGTCCCTCGCCCAGCGCGGCCGCGTAGGCGCCCGGGTGCTTCACGTTCCACCAGCGCACCCCGCCGACGTGGCTGTGGGCGCCGGGGCCGGCGCCCCACCAGTCGGCTCCGCGCCAGTAGAGCTCGTTGTGGAGGCAGCGGCCGGCCTCCGAGGTGGCCCAGTTGGACACCTCGTACCACTGGAAGCCCGCCCCGGACAGCACGTCCTCGGCGATCAGGTAGCGGTCGGCGTGCACGTCGTCGTCGGTCATGGGTATCTCGCCGCGCCGGATCCGCCGGGCGAGCTGGGTGCCCTCCTCGACGATCAGCGCGTAGGCGCTGACGTGGTCCGGTCCGGCGCCGATCGCCGCGTCGAGCGAGGCCCGCCAGTCCTCGTCGGTCTCGCCGGGGGTGCCGTAGATGAGGTCGAGGTTGACGTGCTCGAAGCCGGCGGCGCGCGCCTCGCCGACGCAGGCCTCGGGGCGGCCGGGCGTGTGGGTGCGGTCGAGGACCTTCAGGACGTGCTGCCGGGCGCTCTGCATGCCGAAGGAGATCCGGTTGAAGCCGCCCTCGCGCAGGGTGGCCAGATACGCGGGGTCGACGGACTCCGGGTTGGCCTCCGTGGTCACCTCGGCGTCCTCGGCGAGCCCGAACTCGTCCCGGATCGCGGCGAGCATCGTGACGAGGTCGTCCGCGTCGAGCAGCGTGGGCGTGCCGCCGCCGACGAAGACGGTCCGCACGGGGCGCGGGTCGTCGCCGAGCACCTTGCGGGCCAGCCGTATCTCCTCGACGACCTGCCCCGCGTAGTTCTCCCGCGAGGCGAGCACCCCGCCGGCACCGCGCAGCTCGCTCGCGGTGTAGGTGTTGAAGTCGCAGTAACCGCACCGGGTGGCGCAGTACGGCACGTGCAGATAGAACCCGAGCGGTCGCTCCCCGGCGCCCTGCAGGGCGCTCGCGGGCAGCGCTCCGTCCTCGGGCATGGGCTCACCATCGGGCAGTACGGAAGGCATGCAGCCATTGTCCCGTACTGCCCGACGGCCCCGCCGAGCCTGTGGAAAACTTCCCTCCGCGAGGGAGATCCGCAGGTCAGGCCTCCCGCGCGCCCTCGTACATCTCGTCGATCAGGTGCTGGTAGGTCCGCTCGACGACGGGGCGCTTCATCTTGAGGCTCGGGGTGAGCTCGCCGTGCTCGACGTCGAGGTCGCGCGGCAGGAGGCGGAACTTCTTGATGGTCTGCCAGCGCTGCAGCCCCTCGTTGAGGCGGGCGACGTAGCCCTCGACGAGCTTCTCGACCTGCGGGGAGGCGACGACCTCGGCGTAGCTCTTGCCGGCGAGGTCGTGCTCGGCGGCCCAGCCGAGGATGGCGGGCTCGTCGAGGGCGATGAGCGCGCTGCAGTAGTTCCGGTCGGCGCCGAGGACCACGATGTTGGAGACGAAGGGGCAGACGGCCTTGAACTGGCCCTCGATCTCCGTCGGGGCGATGTACTTGCCGCCGGAGGTCTTGAAGAGGTCCTTCTTGCGGTCGGTGATCCGCAGGTAGCCGTCGGCGGACAGTTCGCCGATGTCGCCGGTGTGGAACCAGCCGTCGGACTCCAGGACCTCGGCGGTCTTCTCCGGCAGGCCGTGGTAGCCCTCCATGATGCCGGGGCTGCGGAGCAGGATCTCGCCGTCGTCGGCGATCCGGACCTCGGTGCCGGGCAGCGGCTTGCCGACGGTGCCGGTGCGGTAGGCCTCGCCGGGGTTGACGAAGGAGGCGGCGGAGGACTCCGTCAGGCCGTAGCCCTCCAGGATGTGGATGCCGGCGCCGGAGAAGAAGTAGCCGATGTCGGGGGCGAGGGCGACGGAGCCGGAGACGGCGGCGCGCAGCCGGCCGCCGAAGGCCTCGCGGAGCTTCTTGTAGACGAGGGCGTCGGCGACCTTGTGCTTGGCGCTGAGGCCGAAGGGCGCGGTGGCGGCGCCGGTGCGGCGGAAGTTGTCCTGGGTGACCCGGGCGTACTCGCGGGCCACGCCGGCCGCCCACTGGAAGATCTTGTACTTGGCGCCGCCGCCCTCGCGGGCCTTGGCGGCCACGCCGTTGTAGACCTTCTCGAAGATGCGGGGGACGGCCGCCATGTAGGTGGGCTGCACGACCGGCAGGTTGACGATGATCTTGTCGATGCGGCCGTCGACGGCGGTGACGTGGCCGACCTCGATCTGGCCGGAGGTGAGGACCTTGCCGAAGACGTGGGCGAGCGGCAGCCAGAGGTACTGCACGTCCTCCTGGGTGACGAGGCCGGTGGCGGCGATGGCCTTGGCCATGTACGACCAGCTGTCGTGGCGCAGCCGCACGCCCTTGGGGCGGCCGGTGGTGCCGGAGGTGTAGATGAGGGTGGCGAGCTGGTCCTTGGTGATCGCGGCGACGCGTTCCTTGACCACCTCGGGGTGCTGGTCGAGGTAGGCCTTGCCGCGGGCCTCCAGGTCGGCGAGGGTGAGCACCCACTCGTCGCCGGTGTCGACGCCGTCGGCGTCGATGACGACCACGTGGTGGAGGTGGGGGAGCTCGGCCCGGCGCTCGACGGCCTTGGCGAGCTGGGCGGCGTTCTCGGCGATCAGGACGCGCGAGTCGGAGTCGGAGAGGATGAACGCCGACTCCTCGGCGTTGGTCTGCGGGTAGACGGTCGTGACGGCGGCGCCGGCGCACATGACACCGAGGTCGGCCAGGATCCACTCGACGCGGGTGGCGGAGGCGAGGGCGACCCGCTCCTCGGGCTCGACGCCGAGGTCGATGAGGCCGGCGGCGATGGCGTGGACACGCTCGGCGGCCTGCGCCCAGCTGAGCGACTTCCACTCGTCGGGACCCTGGCCGGAGGCGGCCGGTACCGGGTAGCGGTAGGCCTCGGCGTCCGGGGTCCGCTCCACGCGCTCCAGGAAGAGCGCCGCCACGGACGGCGGCCGGTTCTCGATCAGGGTCTGTGTGTCGCTCACGACGTCCTCCGGGCGGCGGCGGTGCGGTCAGGCGGGGCGTAACTAACTGGCGAGTAACCTTCGAGCGGCTTCAGAGTAGAGCGCCGGGGACTGGCGCGTAAGGGCTTGCATATAACGAACGGGTCTGCACGCCCTTGGCGCGCAGACCCGTTCGCGGTGGCACGGGGCGGCTACTTCTTGGCCTTGCCGGCCGACTCGTCGCTGGAGAGGACGGCGATGAAGGCCTCCTGCGGGACCTCCACGGAGCCGACCATCTTCATGCGCTTCTTGCCTTCCTTCTGCTTCTCGAGCAGCTTCCGCTTGCGGGAGATGTCACCGCCGTAGCACTTGGCGAGGACGTCCTTGCGGATGGCGCGGATGGTCTCGCGGGCGATGACCCGGGAGCCGATGGCGGCCTGGATGGGCACCTCGAAGGCCTGCCGCGGGATGAGCTCGCGCAGCTTGGCGACGAGCCGCACACCGTAGGCGTAGGCGGCGTCCTTGTGGGTGATCGCCGAGAAGGCGTCGACCTTGTCGCCGTGCAGCAGGATGTCGACCTTCACGAGCGAGCTGCTCTGCTCGCCGGTGGGCTCGTAGTCGAGCGAGGCGTAGCCGCGGGTCTTGGACTTCAGCTGGTCGAAGAAGTCGAAGACGATCTCGGCGAGCGGGAGGGTGTAGCGGATCTCGACGCGGTCCTCGGAGAGGTAGTCCATGCCGAGGAGGGTGCCGCGCCGGGTCTGGCAGAGCTCCATGATCGAGCCGATGAACTCGGAGGGGGCGAGGATCGTGGCGCGCACGACCGGCTCGAACACCTGGTCGATCTTGCCCTCGGGGAACTCGCTCGGGTTGGTGACCGTGTGCTCGCTGCGGTCCTCCATCACGACGCGGTAGACCACGTTGGGGGCGGTGGCGATCAGGTCGAGGCCGAACTCGCGCTCCAGGCGCTCGCGGATCACGTCGAGGTGGAGCAGGCCGAGGAAGCCGACGCGGAAGCCGAAGCCCAGGGCGGCGGAGGTCTCCGGCTCGTAGACCAGCGCGGCGTCGTTGAGCTGGAGCTTGTCGAGCGCGTCGCGCAGCTCGGGGTAGTCGGAGCCGTCGAGCGGGTAGAGGCCCGAGAACACCATCGGCTTCGGGTCCTTGTAGCCGCCGAGCGCCTCCTCGGCCCCCTTGCTCTGCGAGGTGATCGTGTCGCCGACCTTCGACTGGCGGACGTCCTTCACGCCGGTGATCAGGTAGCCCACCTCGCCGACGCCGAGGCCGTCGGACGGCAGCATCTCGGGCGAGTTGGTGCCGATCTCCAGGAGCTCGTGAGTGGCGCCGGTCGACATCATGCGGATGCGCTCGCGCTTGTTGAGCTGGCCGTCGACGACCCGGACGTAGGTGACGACGCCGCGGTAGGAGTCGTAGACCGAGTCGAAGATCATCGCGCGGGCCGGGGCGTCGGCGTTGCCGACGGGGGCCGGGATGTCGCGGACGACGCGGTCGAGCAGCGCCTCGACGCCCATGCCGGTCTTGGCGGAGACCTTGAGGACGTCCTCGGGCTGGCAGCCGATGAGGTTGGCCAGCTCCTCGGCGAACTTCTCCGGCTGGGCGGCCGGCAGGTCGATCTTGTTGAGCACCGGGACGATGGTGAGGTCGTTCTCCATCGCCAGGTAGAGGTTGGCCAGGGTCTGCGCCTCGATGCCCTGGGCCGCGTCCACCAGCAGGATCGTGCCCTCGCAGGCGGCGAGCGAACGGGAGACCTCGTAGGTGAAGTCGACGTGCCCCGGCGTGTCGATCATGTTCAGGATGTGCGTCCTGCCCTGCTCGGGCCCCTCGGTGGGGGCCCAGGGCAGACGGACCGCCTGGGACTTGATCGTGATGCCGCGCTCACGCTCGATGTCCATCCGGTCGAGATACTGGGCGCGCATCTGCCGCTGGTCGACCACTCCGGTCAGCTGGAGCATCCGGTCGGCAAGGGTCGACTTGCCGTGGTCGATGTGCGCGATGATGCAGAAATTGCGGATCAGAGCCGGGTCGGTACGGCTCGGCTCGGGCACGTTGGTAGGAGTCGCGGGCACGCAGGGTTCTCGTCTCGGGCGATGTTCAGAACGGATACGTAGGCTCCATCGTCCCATGACTGCGGGCCGGTGCTCGGTTTGGGCGGTCTGGAGGGGGGCTGATACCGTGGACAGCTGTGTCTCGTGTGCCCTCTCAGCTGCGCGGCACATCCTGAAGAAACATCGAACCTGTAAAGGCTCTTTTCGTGGCGAACATCAAGTCCCAGATCAAGCGGAACAAGACCAACGAGAAGGCGCGCCTGCGCAACAAGGCCGTCAAGTCGTCGCTCAAGACCGCGATCCGCAAGGCCCGCGAGGCTGTCGCCGCCGGCGACCTCGAGAAGGCCACCGTGGCCGCTCGTGCCGCTTCGCGTCAGCTCGACAAGGCTGTCTCGAAGGGCGTCATCCACAAGAACGCCGCCGCCAACAAGAAGTCGGCGCTGGCCACCAAGGTTGCCACCCTCCAGGGCTGAGCTCTGATGTGACCGGCCGCACGGGACTCCAGCGGGCCCTCTAACCGCTCCCGGCGGCCACCCCGGCTCGTACGCGAGACGCGTTCGCCACGCGTGTACGGGCCACCCGAGCAGCACCCCGCGGGCCCCGCCGTCCTCCTTCCCCAGGAGGCGGCGGGGCCCGCGGCTTTTCCGTGTGCCGTACGGGCCGGGGCGGGCCGGGCCGCGTGCGTCAGGGGCGGCGCATGCGGGCGGCGCGGGCGATCGTGACGACGGCCTTCTCCAGCGCGTACTCGGGGTCGTCGCCGCCGCCCTTGACGCCCGCGTCGGCCTCGGCGACCGCGCGCAGGGCCAGGGAGACGCCGTCGGGGGTCCAGCCGCGCATCTGCTGGCGGACCCGGTCGATCTTCCAGGGCGGCATGCCGAGCTCGCGGGCGAGGTCGGCGGGGCGGCCGCCGCGGGCCGAGGAGAGCTTGCCGATGGCGCGGACGCCTTGGGCGAGGGCGCTGGTGATGAGGACGGGGGCGACGCCGGTCGACAGGGACCAGCGCAGGGCCTCCAGGGCCTCGGCGGCGCGGCCCTCGACGGCCCGGTCGGCGACGGTGAAGGAGGAGGCCTCGGCGCGGCCCGTGTAGTAGCGCCCCACGACGGCCTCGTCGATGGTGCCGTCCACGTCCGCGGTGAGCTGGGCGACGGCGGAGGCCAGCTCCCGCAGGTCGCTGCCGATGGCGTCGACGAGCGCCTGGCAGGCCTCGGGGGTGGCCGAGCGGCCGAGGGCGCGGAACTCCTGGCGGACGAAGGTGAGCCGCTCCGCGGGCTTGGTGGTCTTCGGGCAGGCCACCTCGCGGGCGCCCGCCTTGCGGGCCGCGTCGAGGAGGCCCTTGCCCTTGGCGCCGCCGGCGTGCAGCAGCACCAGGGTGATCTCCTCGGCCGGGTCGTCGAGGTAGGCCTTGATCTCCTTGATGGTGTCGGCCGGGAGGTCCTGCGCGTTCCGCACGACCAGGACCTTGCGCTCGGCGAAGAGCGAGGGGCTGGTCAGCTCGGCGAGCGCGCCGGGCTGGAGCTGCTCGGGGGCGAGGTCGCGCACGTCGGTGTCGGCGTCGGCGGCCCTGGCGGCCGCCACCACCTCGCGCACGGCGCGGTCGAGCAGCAGGTCCTCCTGGCCCACGGCGAGCGTGAGCGGGGCGAGGAGGTCGTCGGGTGAAGACTTCTTGGTGGCCATCGCGGTCAAGGATCCCACGCGCCACCGACAGCCCGGCCATCGTCGAGAATGTGCACGTGAGCGATATGAGACACGTACTGGTCCTGCCCGACCGCGACGCGGCCGAGGAGGTCGCCGAGGAGCTGCCGGACCGCTTCGGCGTGGCGGAGGAGCCCCAGCTCGTCCGGGACGCCCTGGCGGGCGAGGACGACGCCGAGGACGCCCAGTGGCTGGTCGTGGTCGAGGACCCGGAGGGCCGCCTCGACCCGGCGGCCCTGGACGAGCTGGCCGCCGAGTACGAGGGCTGGCTGGAGGCTCCCTGACGCCCGCCGGGCGTTGGGCGCCGGGCGGGCGGCCTCAGGAGGACTTGGGCACGATCTGGATGTCGAGGTCGATGGTGATGCTGGAGCCGACGGCCGCGATGCCCCGGGCGAGCAGGGTCTGCCAGGTGAGGGTGAAGTCCTCCCGGTGCAGTTCGGTGGTGGCCCGGCAGGCGCCGCGCGTCTCGCCCTGCAGCCCGTTGCCGAGGCCCAGGTACTGGGTGTCGAGGGTGACGGTGCGGCTGACGCCGTGCAGGGTGAGCGCGCCGGTGACGGCCCACCGGCTGCCGCCCTTGTGCACGAACCGGTCGCTGTAGAACTCCATCGTCGGATAGGCCCCGACGTCCAGGAAGTCGCCGGAGCGCAGGTGGTCGTCGCGCATCTGCACGCCGGTGTCGATGGACGCCGCGTCGATCACGACGTGCATCGCGGACTGCTCCATCCGCTCGGCGATCCGGACCGCGCCGGCGAAGCTGTTGAACCGGCCGTGGATCCGGGCGAGGCCGATGTGCCGGGCGGTGAAGCCGACCTGCGAGTGCAGGGGGTCGATCTCCCAGTCGCCCGGCTCGGGCAGCGTCTGCTGCGGCGCGACCTGCAGCCGGACGTCACCCAGGCCGGCGTGCCCGGACTCCTCGACGAGCGTGTTGGCGTGGTACGGCGTGTACCCCTCGGCGGTGACCGCGACCCGGTACTCCCCGGCCGGCACGGTCGCCAGGACGCTGCCGTACGGATCGGTCTCGCCGGTCAGCACCCTGCGTCCGGCGGTGTCGGTGACGGTGAACTCCGCCTGGCGGACGGGCTCGTCGACCGGGTCCAGCACCCGGCAGCTCAGCACCCCCGCCGAGGACGGGACCGCTATCCCCGCCAGCGGACCGCCCCGGGAGGCTCCCGCACCACGCTTGCCGAACAGACCGAACACTTCCGTACCCCCGGAAAACCAGCTGACGTTTGCGATTCAACGAATTTCGATGAGAAAACGCATTCGATCACCCTTGTGGCGTTCGAGGCAAACGGCGGAAGTGTTACCGGAGGTCCGTTTTCGCCGGAGTAGGGAACTCCGGTTCCGGTGTCGGAAGCGGGCACGTCTCCTCGGGCCCCTCGGGCAGCTTCCGCAGCCGAGGCAGCGGCGACGGCAGCACCCACAGCACGGCCAGCACCGCGCCCGCGGTCCCGATCCAGAGCGTGGGACGCAGCCCGAGGACGGTGCCGAGGAAGCCGCCGGCCAGTGCGCCGAGGGGGCGGAAGCCGTGGTTGAGGGTGCGGAAGGCGCCCATCACCCGGGCCCGGATGGCGTCGGGTATCAGCGCCATCTGCAGCGAGCCCGCCGCGATGTCGACGAGCATCACGCCCGCGCAGGACAGGAACTCGGCGACGAAGAGCAGCCCGACGACCAGCGGCAGGGGCCCCTGCGCCGTGGGTATGAGCACTAACGGCAGGGTGAAGCCGAGGAATCCGGCCACGAGCGAGGGGCCGATCCCGATTCGCCGCACCACCGCCCCGCTGCAGGCCGCTCCGATCAGCCCGCCCACGGCGGCGGTGCCGAGCACCGCGCCCAGGAGGCCGGGACTCAGGCCGAGTTCCCGCGTGGCGTAGAGCACGGAGAGGGTGTGGAACATGAAGTTGAAGAACTGGACCGTGCCGGATGCGGCGAACAGCGCCCGCATCGACGGGTTGCGCACCAACCAGCGCAGACCCTCGGTGAAGTGGCCCTTCGCGACGGGCGCGGGGGCGGGTTCGGCCGGCCGTATCCGGGCCAGGTAACCGGCCGAGAGCAGATAGGTGAGCGCGTCGGCGAACAGCGCGAGCGGCGCGGTGAGCACCTGCACCAGCATGCCTCCGACACCGGGCCCCGCCAGCCAGGCCATCGAACGGCTGCCGTTGACGAGGGAGTTCGCCTGCACATAGCGCTCGGTGGGCACGAGCGCCACGAACAGCGTGGCGTTGCACACCTCGAAGAGCACCGTGAGCACCCCCACCCCGAAGGCCACGAGGTAGAGCTGGCCGAGCGTCAGCAGGCCGATGAGATGGGCGGCCGGGAGGGTGAGCAGCAGGGCGGCACGGGCCAGGTCGGCGAGGATCATCACGCGCCGCCGCCGGGCCTGCCGGTCGACCCAGGCACCGAACGGCAGGTTGAACAGCAGCGCCGGCAGCAGCTCGGCCGTCTTCAGCCAGCCCATCTCGGCGGCGTCCGCGCCCAGGACGAGGACGGCGGCGAGCGGCAGGGCCATCAGGGAGATCTGGTCGCCCATGAGGGAGACGGTCTGACCCGTCCAGTAGCGGCGGAAGGCCTTCTCCCGCAGCAGCCCGGGCACGCGGGCCGAGAGGGCCATGGCTCACTCCTCCCCGTCGGCCGGGGGCAGCCGCTCGACGAACGCGAGGCGGAGGAGGGCCACCGGCTGGGCTCCCTCGGGCCGCAGCGCCGGGTCGGCCTCGCGCTCCTCGTAGGGGCGCAGCAGCTCGGCCATCCGCTCGCCGAGCTCCTCCAGCTCCCCTGGTGTGAGGTGGACCAGGGCGTCACTGAACTCCTCCGCCCGTTGCCACTCCGTCGGCAGGGTGTGCCGGCGCTCCACGGCCCGGACGATCCGCTCGAAGTACTGCTCGGCCATGGCCACGTTGAGCGCGTCCGCCGCCTGGGCGACCGCCGGGTCCTCGCTGTGGTCGGGCCATTCGGTGTACCGCGCCGTCGCCCGCCAGGGCTTCTCCCGCCCCTTGCCGCCCGGCGCCTCCTCCACCAGCCCGTACTTGGCGAGTATCCGCAGGTGGTACGAGCAGCTGGCAACGGACTCCCCGGTGAGCTCGGCGGCCCGGGTGGCGGTGAACGGACCTTCCCGCCGCAACAGGCCCACCAGGGTCATCCGGGTCGGGTGGGCGTAGGCGCGCAGGGCGCGCGGGTCGGTGAGCTGGATGCTGCGAGGCTGCTCCGTCATGATGAAAACATATCCTTAGAAAGATTCCTTTACAAGCATTCCTTTAGACGCTTCAGGGCGGCTCCGGCCCGCCGGGCAGCGTGTGCGCCACCAGTCCGGAGCCCGCACCGCTCACGGCGATCGCCCCGTCCCGGTCCGTGCTCAGCACCCGCGCCCCGCCCTCCCGCAGCGCCCCCACCGTCAGTGGCGAGGGATGCCCGTAGGGGTTGTCCCGGCCCGCCGACACGAGCGCGAGCCGCGGCCGCACCGCCCGCAACAGCCCCGGGTCCTGGCGCGCCGAGCCGTGGTGCGCCACCTTCAGCACGTCCACCGGCGACAGGCCCGGATGCGCCCGGAGCAGCAGCCGCTGCGCCGGGGGCTCCAGATCGCCGAGCAGCAGCAGGCTCACCCCGCCGGCCGCCCGTACGGACAGGGCGACGCTGGCGTCGTTCGGCCCGTCCGCCACGGTGCCCCCGTCGGCCGGCGGCCACAGCACCGCCCACTCCAGCGGGCCCAGCCGGCGCCGCTCCCCCGCCCCGGCCCGCACCACCGGCACCCCGGCCGCACGTGCCGTCCGCCGCACGAACTCCGCCTGCTCGGGCGGCTCCTCCAGCCCGGTCGTCTGGATCACCCCCACGGCCCGCCCGCGCAGCACCCCAGGCAGCCCGGCCACATGGTCCGCGTGGAAGTGGGTGAGCAGCAGGAGCGGGATCCGGCGCACCCCCAGGTCCCGCAGGCAGCGGTCCACGGAGGCAGGTTCGGGCCCCGCGTCCACCACCACCGCGGTGTCCCCGCCGGCCGCGAGCACCGTGGCGTCGCCCTGCCCGACCTGGCACATCGCGAACACCCAGCCCGGCGGCGGCCACCCCGTCACCACCCGGACCAGTGGCGGCGGCCGCACCACCGCCAGGAGCAGCAGCACCGCACAGCCCGCACCGATCCACCGGCGCCCCGGCAGCCGCCGCACCGCGACCAGCACGAGCCCGGTCAGCGCCGCGAGCAGCAGCCCGCCCCACCAGCCCTCCGGCCAGGGCGTCTCCGCCCCCGGCAGCCCGGCCCCGGTGCGGGCCACCCCCGCGATCCACCCGGCCGGCAGCCCCGCGCACCAGGCCACCGCCCCGGCCGCCCCCGGCCACACCGCCGCGAGGGCGAGCGTGAGGAAACCGAGGACCGTGGCCGGGGCCACGGCCGGCTCCGCGAGCAGGTTCGCCGGCACCGCGACCAGGCTCACCCGGGCGGCGAACACCACCACGACCGGTGCGCACACCGCCTGCGCCGCGAGCGTCGCGGCCACCGCCTCCGCGATCCGCCCCGGCACCCGGCGCCGCCGCAGCGCGTCGCTCCAGCGCGGGGCGACGGTGAGCAGCGCACCGGTGGCGAGGACCGAGAGCAGGAAGCCGTAACTCCGCGCCAGCCACGGGTCGTAGAGCACCAGGACGAGCACCACCGCGG
Organism: Streptomyces sp. NPDC053541; assembly: GCF_044544705.1. Classification (NCBI taxonomy): domain Bacteria; kingdom Bacillati; phylum Actinomycetota; class Actinomycetes; order Kitasatosporales; family Streptomycetaceae; genus Streptomyces; species Streptomyces sp. NPDC053541. The sequence continues at coordinate 92,156 of NZ_JBITXM010000012.1, read as the reverse complement.
CCAGCGCCGGGATCAGCGAGCGCCGCCGGCCGGTCGCGACGGCGAGCAGTGTGACCAGCCCGCAGGCCGCGGCCCGCAGCACGCTGGGATCGGGGCGGCACACCACCACGAACGCCAGCGTGAGCACTCCCCCTGCCACCGCCGTGGCCCGCAGCGGCAGCCCGATCCGGGGAGCCAGCCCACCGCGCTCGACCAGCTGGGCGGTCCCCGGCCGGCCGATGAGCAGCAGCAGGACGACGGTCAGGTTCGATCCCGAGACGGCCAGCAGATGGGTCAGATCGGTGGCCTCGAAGGCCTCCTTCAGCTCCGGTCCGACCCGCGAGGTGTCGCCCACGACCAGGCCCGGCAGCAGGGCCCGGGCGTCCGGCGCCAGCCCCTCGGTCGCCTCCCGCAGCCCGGCCCGCAGACCGCCCGCCGTGCGCTGGAGCGCGCTCGGCGGCCCGGTGATCCGCGGCGGCCCCGAGTCGTCCGCCCGCAGCACCGCGGCGAACGGGTCGTCCGGTCGGGCCGGGACCGCCATCCGTCCCGCCACCCGCAGTCGGGTCGAGGGCAGCAGCCGCAGCCACTCCTGTCGCCCGTCCCCCGCGGTCACCAGGACGAGGACCGGGGCCCTGGTCCGGTGCGCGGCGCCGTCCGGTGTCTCGACCCGCGTCACCTCACCCTCCAGGACCACGGACACCGGCGCCGCCCGCCCGGCGCGCACCGTCGGCACGGTGAGCCGCGGATCGGCGGTGACCGTCAGCTCGGCCGTCACCCGCCCCTCGTCCCGGGCGAGTTCGGGCACCGGTCCGCGCCGCAGGTCGGCCGCGTGCAGCCCGGCGGACGCCGCGCCCGCGGCCCCGCAGAGCAGCACGCCCGCGCAGGCGGTCGCCCGCAGCCCCCGCCGGGCGGCCGGGACCAGGAGCAGTCCCGCCCCGCCGAGGCAGAGCAGCACACCCGCGACCGTCCACCAGCCGGCCACCCCCACCGCGACGGCCGCCCCGCCCCAGGCGGCGAGCGCCGGGGGCACCAGCCGCAGATCCGCGGGTCCCTCGTCCCGTGCCGGTCCGTCCCGGATGTCCGCCTCCACGTCACCCGGGACGGTCGCGGGACTCGGGGCACTCACGGCGGTCACGGCCGGACCAGCGGTGCGAGGTCCGCGAACCGGCGGGCGCCGATCCCGTTGACGTCCCGCAGCTCGGCGACCGTCCTGAACCCGCCGTGCCGCATGCGGTGTTCCACGATGTGGCGGGCGAGGACCGGGCCGACCCCGGGCAGCGCGTCGAGCTGTTCCACCGTCGCGGTGTTGAGGCTGAGCGGGGTGGCCGGGCCGGTCGCGGCCGCCGCCGTGCCGCCCGGCGATCCGCCGGCGCCGGTGACCCCGGTGACACCGCCCGCCGTCCCGCCGCCGGCGGGTGCGGGCAGCCCGACCACGACCTGTTCGCCGTCCATCAGCACCCGGGCCCGGTTCAGGCCCGTCAGGTCGGCGCCGGGGCGGATGCCACCCGCGGCCCGCAGCGCGTCGGTGACCCGCGATCCGGCGGGCAGTGTGAACACCCCGGGGCTGCGCACCTTTCCGCCGACGTCCACCACGACCACCGCCGCCGTGCCGGGACTCCGGCCCGGAGCGGAGGACGAGCCGGCGGACGGCCTCGGGGCCGGCCCCGGGTCGGGGGCCGCCGGCGCGATCCCGGGCAGCGGCCTGACCGCCGCGACCACCTCGGGCGCCCTGATCTCCTGCGGCCGCCCGGTCCAGAAGTACGCCCCGGCCCCGCCCGCTGCCACGGCCAGGACCACGGCGAGCGCGGCCAGCGAGCGCCGTTCGAGCCCGCACCGGGACTGCACCCACAGCGGCAGCCGGTCCCGCAGCGCGAGCCTGGCCAGCTCCCCGCGCGAGAAGGCCGGTGGCGCCCCGGCCCGCTCCCGGTCCGCCTCGGGATCCGGCCCCGCCTGCGGCGCCCGCGTCGGGGCGGGCGGAGGTGGTGCCGGGGGCGCGGCGGGTGCCGGGGGCGGCGCGGGGGCCTGGGGTGGTGGGGCGGGCGTCGGGAACAGGGCCTCGCCCCGGCTTCGTACCGAGGTCGGAGAGACGGCCGTGCCGGCCGTGCGCCGGCGACGGTCCTTGGTGGCCCGGGTCCGTGCCCTGCCGTCCGAACCGGGCGCCCGGCCCGGGCCGCTCGTGGGCCCGCTACGACGTGTTGCGATCTGCGTGCGAAGAGTCATGACGTCGACGGTAGGCCGCCGCGGAACCCCTCGGCCGGGCCGCTCGATTTCCGTGGAAAACCGGCGCGTTGTGGATAACTCCATCACCCGTTCGAGGGATGGTGGCGCGTCAGCGGGGCGAGACCACGACGGCGAGCAGCCCCGGTCCGGTGTGCGCGCCGATGACCGCGCCGACCTCGGTGACCTGGAAGTCCGCGACGGAGGGAAGGCGCTCACGGAGCCGCTCGGCGAGCGCGGCGGCCCGCTCGGGCGCGGAGAGGTGGTGCACGGCGACGTCGACGGTCCCGGCCCCGGCCCGCTCGACCGCGATCTCCTCCAGCCGGGCGATCGCCTTGGACGCGGTGCGCACCTTCTCGCGCAGCTCGATCCGCCCGTCCTCGAGTTCGAGGAGCGGCTTCACGGCGAGCGCCGAGCCGAGGAGGGCCTGGGCGGTGCCGATCCGGCCGCCGCGGCGCAGGTAGTCGAGCGTGTCGACGTAGAAGAAGGCCGAGGTGCCGGACGCCCGCTTCTCGGCGGCCGCGGCGGCCTCGTCGAGCGAGCCGCCCGCCTCGGCGACCTCGGCCGCCGCCAGGGCGCAGAAGCCCAGGGCCATGCCGACCATGCGGGTGTCGACGACCCGTACGGGCACGGGGGCGTCCTTCGCGGCGAGCACGGCGGCGTCGTAGGTGCCGGAGATCTCGCCGGACAGATGGAGGGAGACGACGCCGTGCGCGCCCGCCTCGGCGGCCGCCCGGTAGGTGGCCGCGAAGACCTCGGGGGCGGGCCGGGAAGTGGTCACCTGGCGGCGTTTCTGCAGGGCCTCGGCGAGCGAGCGGGCCGAGATCTCGGTGCCTTCCTCCAGCGCGCGGTCGCCGATGACGACGGTGAGCGGAACGGCGGTGATGGCGTGCCGCTCCATCGCCTGGGCTGGCAGGTAGGCCGTGGAATCGGTGACGATCGCGACATGCCGGGACATGAGCGGGAGGTTACCCGGAGGGGCCGCCGCACGGCAGCCCGGGCCCCCGGCACGAGCGCGGCCCGCCTCGCGACCCGCACCGAATCCCCCCGCTGCCCCCACGAACGCGCGCGCCCGCGCGCCCGCGCGACACCGGCCGGCAGACGGTCCGGGCGTGACCGGGCGACGGTCTCGGCTCTGATGACGGGGTGGGCTCAGGTGGTCGTCTCGGGCCGGGTCGACTTCTCCCACGGATAGGCCGTGCTGCGCGGGTCCGGTGCCGGAATCGCCTGCGGCTGCCCGGACGAGGGGCCTGCCGCACCGCCCTCCGCGCCGGTCCACGCCTGCCCCTGCCCCTGGCGCTGCTCCGGCCCGGCGGCCGCGCCGGGAACGTCCGTGGCGGTGGTCCAGTGCCGCAGGGCGCCCGCCTCCATGTCGATCTGCGCGCTCAGCGAGGTCAGGTCGTCCTCGGCGAACCGGCGGGCGCGGTCGCGGGCGGCGAAGCGCAGCGCGTCGGCGGAGTGGGTGATCTGCTCCGTGCGCCGGCGCAGGTCGGGAAGCAGGGCCGCGACATGTGCCCGGTCGGGCTCGCGCTCCAGCCGCTTGAGGTCCTCGTCCAGCTCCCGCCCATGGGCGCTCAGGCGCTCGAAGAGATCGAGGGACTCCTTCAGGGAGGCGTCCTCGGCGACGCCCGCGTGCAGCGAGTCCTGGGTGGCGCGCATCGAGGTGCGCAGCGAGAGCCTCAGCTGGGCCAGCTCGCCGGCGACGCCGGTCTGGCCCAGGCTCTTGGCACGCAGAGTGGTGTCCTCGACCGTGCGCCGGGCCTGGTCGATGGTGCGGTCGACACCGCGCTTGGCGGCCTTGGCGACCTTCACCGTGGCGTAGATCCCGAGCGCCACCATGGCGACGAAGAGCAGCGCCATGATCGTGATCGCGGCTTCCATGAGCGTCGCCCCTCCGGCCTGGATTGTGGTTCCTCCACGGTAAACGGAAGGGGCAGGCCGGTGGTTCCGAAGGAACCCCCAACCTGCCCCCACCGCACCCCTAGGGGACGGCCGCGTCAGCGGCCGACGGCCTCAGCCGGTCGGCCGCACGGGCCGGCGGCTGGCGGCCGGCTGGCCGGACTCAGCCGGCGACGATGTTGACCAGCTTCGGCGCGCGCACGATGACCTTGCGGATCTGCGCGCCACCCAGCGCCGCGACGACGTGCTCGTCCGCCAGGGCCAGGGCCTCCAGCTCCGCGTCGGTGATCGACGGGGAGACCTCCAGGCGGGCCTTGACCTTGCCCTTGATCTGCACGACGCAGGTCACGGTCTCGTCCACCACGTAGGCCGGGTCGGCAACCGGGAAGTCCTGGTGGACGACCGAGTCGGAGTGGCCCAGGCGGTGCCACAGCTCCTCGGCGATGTGCGGGGCCAGCGGCGCGACCAGGCGGACCAGCTGCTCGGCGACCGGACGGGACACCGCGCCACCGGACTTGGTCAGGTGGTTGTTCAGCTCGGTGATCTTGGCGATGGCGGTGTTGAAGCGCATCGCCGCCATGTCCTGGGAGACCCCGTCGATGGCCTTGTTCAGGGCGCGCAGGGTGTCCTCGTCGGCGGGCTCGTCGACGACGGTGACCTCGCCGGTCGTCTCGTCGACGATGTTGCGCCACAGACGCTGCAGCAGACGGTACTGGCCGACGACGGCACGGGTGTCCCACGGGCGGGAGACGTCCAGCGGGCCCATGGCCATCTCGTACAGGCGCAGGGTGTCGGCGCCGTACTCGGTGCAGATCTCGTCCGGGGTGACCGCGTTCTTCAGGGACTTGCCCATCTTGCCCAGGACGCGGCTGACCTTCTCGCCCTGGTACCAGTAGGCGCCGTCGCGCTCCTCGACCTCGGCGGCCGGGACGGCGATGCCGCGGGAGTCCCGGTAGACGAAGGCCTGGATCATGCCCTGGTTGTACAGCTTGTGGAAGGGCTCGGCGGAGGAGACGTGGCCCAGGTCGAACAGGATCTTGGACCAGAAGCGGGCGTACAGCAGGTGCAGCACGGCGTGCTCGGCACCGCCGACGTACAGGTCGACACCGCCGGTCGGCATGCCCTCGCGCGGGCCCATCCAGTACTGCTCGATGGCCGGGTCGACCAGCTTCTCGTCGTTGTGCGGGTCCAGGTAGCGCAGCTCGTACCAGCAGGAACCGGCCCAGTTGGGCATGGTGTTGGTCTCGCGGCGGTACTTCTTCGGGCCGTCGCCCAGGTCCAGGGTGACGTTGACCCAGTCCTCGTTGCGGGACAGCGGGGTCTCCGGCTGGGTGTCCGCGTCGTCCGGGTCGAAGGTGCGCGGCGAGTAGTCCTCGACCTCCGGCAGCTCCAGCGGCAGCATGGACTCGGGCAGCGGGTGGGCGACGCCGTCCTCGTCGTAGACGATCGGGAAGGGCTCGCCCCAGTAGCGCTGGCGGCTGAACAGCCAGTCGCGCAGGCGGAAGTTGACGGTGCCCTCGCCGATGCCGCGCTCGGTCAGCCAGGCGGTGATCCGCTCCTTCGCCTCGACGACGCCCAGGCCGTCCAGGGCCACGTCCTCGTTCGAGGAGTTGACCAGCTTGGCCTCGTAGGAGGAGAAGGCGTCGTCCCAGGTGGACGGGTCGGTGCCGCGGTCGTCCGAGGGCTCCACGACACAGCGCATGGGCAGTTCGAAGGCGCGCGCGAAGGCGAAGTCGCGGCTGTCGTGCGCCGGGACGGCCATGATCGCGCCGGTGCCGTAGCCCATCAGGACGTAGTCGGCGATGAAGACCGGGATCTGCTCGCCGCTGACCGGGTTGGTCGCGTAGGCGCCGGTGAAGACACCGGTCTTGTCCTTGGCCTCGGCCTGCCGCTCGACGTCGGACTTGGCGGCGGCCTGCTTGCGGTAGGCGTCGACGGCCTCGGCCGGGGTGGCGTGCCCGCCGGTCCACACCTCGTGGGTGCCCTCGGGCCAGGCGGCCGGGACGATCTTCTCGACCAGGTCGTGCTCGGGGGCCAGCACCATGTAGGTGGCGCCGAACAGGGTGTCCTGGCGGGTGGTGAAGACGGTGATCGCGCCGGCCTCGCCGACCTGGAAGTCGACGCGGGCGCCCTCGGAGCGCCCGATCCAGTTGCGCTGCTGCAGCTTGATGGCCTCGGGCCAGTCCAGGCCGTCCAGGTCGTCCAGCAGGCGGTCCGCGTAGGCGGTGATGCGCATGTTCCACTGGCGCAGCTTGGCCTTGAAGACGGGGAAGTTGCCGCGCTCGGAGCGTCCGTCGGCGGTGACCTCCTCGTTGGCCAGGACGGTGCCCAGGCCGGGGCACCAGTTGACCGGGGCGTCGGAGGCGTACGCCAGGCGGTACTCGCCCAGGACGTCGGCGCGCTCGGCGGCGGTCAGCTCGCTCCACGCGCGCGTGGTGCCGGGGACCTCACGGGTGCCGTTCTCGAACTGCTCGACCAGCTCGGCGATCGGGCGGGCCTTCTTGGCCTCGTCGTCGTACCAGGAGTTGAAGATCTGCAGGAAGATCCACTGGGTCCACTTGTAGTACTCCGGGTCGATCGTGGCGAACGACCGGCGCTTGTCGTGGCCCAGGCCCAGCCGGCGCAGCTGGGCCTTCATGTTCTCCATGTTGGCCTCGGTGGACACGCGCGGGTGCGTGCCGGTCTGCACCGCGTACTGCTCGGCGGGCAGGCCGAAGGCGTCGAAGCCCAGGGTGTGCAGGACGTTGTGGCCGGTCATGCGCGCGTGGCGGGCGAAGACGTCCGTGGCGATGTAGCCCAGCGGGTGGCCGACGTGCAGGCCCGCACCGGAGGGGTACGGGAACATGTCCATGATGAACTTCTTGGGGCGGGCCGCCAGGGCCGGGTCCCCGGCCAGGTCGCCGCTGGGGTTCGGGGCCTCGTAGGTGCCCTCGGCGTCCCAGGCGTCCTGCCAGCGTGCCTCGATGTCGGCGGCCAGGGCCGCCGTGTAGCGATGCGGGGCCGCCGTCTCGGCAGCCGTGTTGATCTCGGTCATGATCCTTGAAGCTCCATCGATCGTCTCTGCCCACTGCCAGCACTGCCACGAAATGAAAAATCCCCTCGCACAGGAGGGGACGCCGCGCCGATGCCGACCGGATCTTCATCCGTCGGGACTGATCAGCGCGGCTCGCTAAGCAGAAGGCGTACGGCACGCATGGCGTCAGGGTACCGCAGGGCCCGATCGGGCCGCACCGACGTTCCGGGGAGCGGAACCGGGTCACCGGCCGGAGCCGGGAACGGCACCAGGACCGGGAGACGAGGAAGCGGGGCGGGCGGGGGGGGGGGGCGCGGGCCCCCCCCACGGCGGGTGGTGTGGGCGGGGGTCAGTCCTCGCCGCGGAAGATGTTCCGTTCCTCACCGAGGACGACGTTCCGCTCCTGGTCGAGGTCGTCCCTCTCGTCCGGCGACCCCGCCTCGGGTGTGGTGACCGCGGGTCGGTGCGTGCACAGCGTGCTGTCGTGCCAGAAGATCTCGTCGGCGGTTTCCGTTTCGATCCGCGTGTCCATCGCGGCCATCTCCTCGGTCCGGGCCCGGCCGTTCGGCCGGAAGTGTCGAGCAGCACCTACCCCGGGACCGCGCCACTGAGTCACTTTCTACTGACTTGTTCCGCTTTGCACAGTTTCGTGGAGAAGCCTCCGCATACGAGGAGTAGCGCTGCTCGACCCGGGTAAGTGCCCGATCGATTCCCCTGCCACGCCAGTTCCGAAGACCCGCCCTCCGCAGGGAGGAGATGTGCCATGGCCCCCGCGCCCCGCTGGGAACACGCCGTCGTCACGGGAGGATCCGGATTCGTGGGATCCCACCTCTGCGCCGCACTGCTCGCCGACGGCACGGACGTGACCTGCGTCGACGACTTCAGTACGGGCCGCCCCGCCAATGTCGCGGAGCTGCGGGGCCACGACGGATTCCGGCTCGTGGAGGCCGATGTCCGCCAGCCGTTCACGGTCGACCGGCCGGTGGACCTGGTGCTGCACTTCGCCTCGCCGGCGTCCCCGGCGGACTATCTGCGCCTGCCGCTGCACACCCTGGAGACGGGCAGCCTCGGCACCCGCAACGCGCTCGCGCTGGCCCATGCGCACGGGGCCCGCTTCGTGCTCGCCTCGACCTCCGAGGTGTACGGCGACCCCGAGGAGCACCCGCAGAGCGAGCGCTACTGGGGCCGGGTCAACCCCGTCGGCCCGCGCAGCGTGTACGACGAGGCGAAACGTTTCGGCGAGGCGTTGACCGCCGCCACCGCCCGCGCCCGCGGGACGGACACCCTGATCGTGCGGCTCTTCAACACGTACGGGCCCCGCATGCGCGGCCTCGACGGACGCGCCGTGCCGACCTTCGTCCGCCAGGCGCTCGCCGGCGAGCCGCTGACCGTGACGGGCGACGGCCGCCAGACCCGCTCGCTCTGCTACGTGTCGGACACCGTCCGTGGCGTCCTCGCGGCCGCCGCCCACGGCATGCGCGGGCCCGTGAACATCGGCAACCCCGCCGAGATCACCATGCTCGAACTGGCCCGCTGGATCGCGCGCCTCACCGGCTCGCCCTCCCGGATCCGCTTCGTCGAGCGGCCCGTCGACGACCCCGCCGTGCGCTGCCCGGACATCACCCTGGCCCGCGACAAGCTGCAGTGGCGGCCGCTCGTCGACGCCGAGCAGGGCCTGCGCCGGACGATCGAATGGTTCCGGACGGCGGGCGCCGACGGCGCCGACGCCTTCCACAGTTCCGGCGGCGAGGCCCCGGCCGCCGCCCCTTCCCCCACCTCGGGCCGCCGCGCGGATCCGCCCGGGCTGCCCGGCTGAACCGAGCCGCCCCGCTCCCGCCGCCCCCCACCCCGGAAGGCCCCACCGGAAGGCCCCGCCATGCGCGTTCTCGGCATCAACGCCCTGTTCCACGACCCCGCCGCCGCCCTGGTCGTCGACGGCGTCACCGTCGCCGCGGCCGAGGAAGAGCGCTTCTCGCGGCGCAAGCACGGCAAGCGGCCCGTGCCCTTCTCCGCCTGGGAACTGCCCGAACAGTCCGCCCGCTGGTGCCTGGAGCAGGCCGGACTGCGGCCCGCCGACCTGGACCTCGTCACCTACTCGTACGACCCCGAAATCGCCTGCCCCGCCGAGACGCTGGGCCTGGACGACCCCTGGGACAGCCTGCGCCAGGCCTACGCCCGGCACGCCCCCGGCTTCCTCGCCACCGCGCTGCCGGGGCTCGACCCCGGGGCCGTCCGGTTCGTCCCCCACCACATGGCGCACGCCGCCTCCGCCGCGTACGCCGCCGAGGGCGCCGAGACCTCCTCCGTCCTCGTGCTCGACGGACGTGGCGAACGCGCCTCCCACCTGGCCGCGAGCCGCCAGGGCGACCGGCTCGAACCGCTCCGCGCCCAGCTGCTGCCCGAATCCCTCGGTCTCGTCTACGAGGAGCTCACCGAACACCTCGGATTCCTGCGCTCCTCCGACGAGTTCAAGGTGATGGCGCTCGCCTCGCACGGCTCGCCGCGGATGGCCGCGGAGATCCGCCGGTACGTGCACCCCACCGGCGACGGCGGCTTCCGCGCCCACGGCGTCCCCTGGGCCGAACTGTGCCCGCCGCGCGCGGCCGACGCGCCCTGGACCGCCCGGCACGCCGACCTCGCCGCCAGCGCCCAGCTGGTCCTGGAGGAGACCCTGCTCGACCTGGTGCGCTGGCTGCACGGCAGGACCCACGACGAACTGCTCACGCTGGCCGGCGGCGTCGCCCTCAACTGCGTCGCCAACTCCCGTGTCGCCCGCGAGGGACCGTTCTCCCGCGTGTGGGTGCAGCCGGCCGCCGGCGACGCCGGGACCGCCCTCGGCGGGGCGCTGCTGGCCACGGCAGAGGCGGGGGAGCAGCCGGTGCCGATGCCCGGGGCCGCGCTCGGACGCGGATGGTCGGACGCCGAGATCGCCGGCCGCCTCAAGACCGCCGCCATTCCCTTCGAACGGCCCCCGGACATCGCCGCCACCGTGGCCGAGACCCTCGCCGCGAACGGCATCGTCGCCTGGTTCCAGGGCCGTTCCGAGTACGGACCCCGGGCGCTCGGGCACCGCTCCCTGCTCGCCCACCCCGGCCACGCGGGCAATCTGGAGCGCCTCAACGACATCAAGGGCCGCGAGCAGTTCCGGCCCGTCGCCCCCATGGTCCTGACGGAGCGCTCCGCCGACATCTTCGACGGCCCGCTGCCCAGCCCGTACATGCTCTTCGTGCACGACGTCGCCCCCGCCTGGCGCGAGCGCATCCCCGCCGTCGTGCACGTGGACGGCACCGCCCGGATACAGACGGTCGACCGGCGGCACGAGCCGCTCGTCGCACGGATGCTGGAGGAGTTCGAACGGCGCACCGGACTGCCCGTCGTCGTCAACACCAGCCTCAACACCGCCGGCCGGCCCATGGTCGACGACCCGCGCGACGCCCTGGAGTGCTTCGGCTCCACACCGGTCGACCTGCTGGCCATCGGACCCTTCGCGGTGCGCCGCAGCGCCCTGTTCCACACCGGCGCGGACGACTCGACGGGAGCCACGGGAGCCAACGGCGCGTCCACCGTCTACGGAGGCGACCACATGGGCGTCGACGGCAGCGACCGCGGCGCGGGCGAGAGCGCGCCCGGCGCGGACGCCGACGTGCCGCAGAACATCGGCGGCGGGGGGTGCGTCCGGTGAACCCGCGCCCCGCCCACGACCCGCGCCCCGCCCACGGCCCCCGCCCGGCCCCCGGGCACGGCGCCCCGCCCCGCTACGCCGTCGTCGTGCCCACGCTCGGACGGCCCAGCCTCCGGCACTGCCTGACGGCCCTCGCCCGGGCCACCGAGGACGTGCCCCCGGACCGCGTGATCGTCGTGCACGACCGGCCCGGCCGCGACGGCACCGTGCCCGCCCTGCCGCTGCCCGCCGTGCTCCGCGACCGCACCACCGTGGTGCCGGGACCGGCGCGCGGACCCGCCGCCGCACGCAACACCGGGTTCCGGCGGGCCGGCGACGTCCCGTGGATCGTCTTCCTCGACGACGACGTCGTCCCGTCCCCGCACTGGGGCGCGGAGCTCGCCCGGGACCTGACCGGCCGGCCGGACACCGACGCCGCCGTCGCGGCCCGCATCGAGGTCCCCCTGCCCGCCGACCGGCGCCCCACGGACGCCGAACGCAACACCGCCGCGCTGGCCACGGCCCGCTGGATCACCGCCGACATGGCGGTGCGCCGGACCGCCCTGGAACGGGTGGGCGGATTCGACGAACGCTTCCGCCGCGCCTTCCGGGAGGACGCCGACCTGGCCCTGCGCCTCCTCGACCAGGGCTGGACCCTCGCCCAGGGCCGTCGCCGCACCGCCCACCCGCCCCGCCAGGGCGGCCGCTGGCTGTCCGTGCGCCAGCAGGCCGGCAACGGCGACGACGTCCTGATGCGCCGCCTCCACGGACCCGACTGGCGCGAGCGCGCAGGCGCCCCGCCCGGCCGGCTTCCGCGCCACCGCGCGGTCACGGCCGCCGGCCTCGCCGCGCTCGGCTGCGCCCTGACAGGCCGGCCCCGCGCCGCCGCCCTGTGCGGCACGCTGTGGGCCGCCGGCACGGCGGAGTTCGCCCTGGCCCGCATCCGGCCGGGACCGCGCACCCGCGCGGAGGTCCTCGACATGCTCCTCACCAGTGCCGCGATCCCGCCCGCCGCCACCTGGCACTGGCTGCGCGGCGTCGTCGCCCACCGTGGCACGCGTCCGCACGAGGCGGGACCGGCGGTCGCGCCCGTACCGGCCGGGCCGCGGGCGGCCAGCCCATCGATTCCCGGACCCTGGCGGGAGGCGACGGCATGACCACCGCACCGACCACCCGGCGCTGGCTGCGCGGCGTCGTCGCCCACCGTGGCACGCGCCCGCACGAGGCGGGACCGGCGGTCGCGCCCGTACCGGCGGGACCCGGGGCGGCCAGCCCATCGATTCCCGGACCCTGGCGGGAGGCGACGGCATGACCACGGCACCGACCCCCTGGCACTGGCTGCGCGGCGTCGTCGCCCACCGTGGCACGCGCCCGCACGAGGCGGGACCGGCGGTCGCGCCCGTACCGGCCGGGCCGCGGGCGGCCAGCCCATCGATTCCCGGACCCTGGCGGGAGGCGACGGCATG
>NZ_JBITXM010000012.1:0-79823 GCF_044544705.1 Streptomyces sp. NPDC053541 | reverse complement strand
CCGGACCCTGGCGGGAGGCGACGGCATGACCACGGCACCGACCCCCTGGCACTGGCTGCGCGGCGTCGTCGCCCACCGTGGCACGCGCCCGCACGAGACGGGACCGGCGGTCGCGCCCGTACCGGCGGGACCCGGGGCGGCCAGCCCATCGATTCCCGGACCCTGGCGGGAGGCGACGGCATGACCACCGCACCGACCCCCCGGCCCTGGCTGTTCACCGGCCGCCCCGGCGCCGTCGGCACCTCCGTGTGGCGGGCCGCCCACCGCGACGGTCCCGACGCCGTGCTCTTCGACCGGGACGGCACCCTCGTCGTCGACGTCCCCTACAACGGCGACCCCCGCCGCGTACGGCCCCGCCCCGGCGCCGAGGAGGCCCTGGCCCGGCTGGGCGCCCTCGGCATGGCGGTGGGCGTCGTCAGCAACCAGTCCGGCGTCGCCCGCGGCCTCCTGACCCGCCGTCAGGTGCAGGCCGTCAACCACCGGGTGGACCTCCTCCTGGGCCCGTTCGCCGTGTGGGCCGTCTGCCCGCACGGCCCCGGCGACGGCTGCGCCTGCCGCAAGCCCGCGCCGGGGCTCGTCCTCGCCGCCTGCGCCCGGCTCGGCGCCCGCCCCTCCCGCACCGTCGTCATCGGCGACATCGGCAGCGACATGGCCGCCGCCACCGCCGCCGGCGCGCAGGGCGTGCTCGTGCCGACCCCGGCCACCCTGCCCGCCGAGGTCGCCGAGGCCCCCCGCACGGCCCCCGACCTGCCCACGGCCGTCGACCTCGCGCTCGCCACGCCCTTCCGCCCCCGCGCCACGGCGTCCCCGATCGCGGGCGGTGCGCCGTGACGGCCGGCCCCCGCACGCTCGTCGTGCGGCTCGACAGCGTCGGCGACGTGCTGCTCGCCGGGCCCGCCGTACGGGCCGTGGCGGCCGGGTCCTCGCGCACGGCGATGCTCTGCGGGCCGCGCGGCGCGCCGGCCGCCAGGATGCTGCCCGGCGTCGACGAGGTCCTCGAGTACGACGCGCCCTGGGTCGGTTTCGACGCGCCGCCCGTCTCGGCCGCCGACTGCGCGCGGCTCGTCGACACGCTGGCCGCCCGCCGCTTCGACCGCGCGCTGGTCCTCGTCTCGTACCACCAGAGCCCGCTGCCGATCGCGCTGCTGCTGCGCCTGGCCGGAGTGCCGTGGATCGGCGCCGACAGCGAGGACTACCCGGGCGCCCTGCTCGACCTGCGGCACCGCCGGCGGGCCGGGCGGCACGAGGCGGAGGCCGCGCTCGACCTGGCCCGCGCGGCCGGCTTCACCCTGCCGCGCGGGGACGACGGCGGGCTCGGCGTCGTCCTCCCCGGCGGCCCGCGCACCCGCGACGGGCACGCCCCCGACCCGCCCCCGGGCCTCGACCTCCCCCGCCCGTACGTGGTGTTGCACCCCGGGGCGGCCGTGCCCGCCCGCGCCTGGAGCCCGGCGCGCGCCGCGCGGGCCGTGGCCGCCCTCCACGCGGCGGGACACCGGGTCGTCGTGACCGGCTCCCGCGCCGAGCAGGGCACCACGGCGCTCGTGGCCGGACGCCACGGGACCGACCTCGGGGGAGCGACCACCGGCCTGGGCGACCTGGCGGGTGTCCTCGCCCGGGCCGGTGCCGTGATCACCGGCAACACCGGGCCCGCCCACCTCGCCGCCGCCGTCCGCACCCCCGTGGTCTGCCTGTTCGCACCGGTCGTCCCGGCCGAGCGCTGGCGGCCCTACGGCGTCCCGCACGTCCTGCTCGGCGACCAGGGCGCGCCCTGCGCGCTCACCCGGGCCCGCACCTGCCCCGTCCCCGGACACCCGTGCCTGGACGCGGTCGGCGACGACGAGGTCGTGGCGGCCGTCGCCGCCCTCCTTCAGGACGACCCGGCCGCCGTGCCCGCGAGCGCGAGAGGAGCGATGAGCGCATGAACATCCTGCTGTGGCACGTCCACGGCTCGTGGGCGACCGCCTTCGTCCAGGGCCCGCACACCTACCTGGTGCCGGTCACCCCCGACCGCGGACCCGACGGGCGCGGCCGGGCGCAGACCTTCTCCTGGCCCGCCACCGTCCTCGAACTCCCGCCGGAACGCCTCCGCGAGGCCGACGTCGACCTCGTCGTGCTGCAACGCCCGCACGAGGAGGAGCTGGCCGCCCGCTGGCTGGGCGGACGGCGGCCCGGCCGGGACGTCCCCGCCGTGTACGTCGAGCACAACACGCCCCGCGGCGAGGTGCCGCTGACCCGGCACCCGACCGCCGACCGCGACGACCTCACCCTCGTCCACGTCACCCACTTCAACCGCCTGATGTGGGACAACGGCAGCACCCGCACCGTCGTCGTCGAACACGGCGTCGTCGACCCCGGCCACCGCTACACCGGACGGCTGCCGCGCGCCGCCGTCGTCGTCAACGAGCCCGTGCGCCGCGGCCGTTTCGTCGGTACGGACCTGCTCCCCGCCCTCGCGCGCGAGGCGCCCCTCGACGTCTTCGGCATGAAGACCGACGGGCTCGCCGCACGACTCGGCCTGCCCGAGGACCGCTGCCGCGCGCGGGAGCTGCCCCAGGAACGCCTGCACGCCGCCATGGCCGAACGCCGGCTCTATCTGCACCCCGTGCGCTGGACCTCGCTGGGCCTCTCCCTCATCGAGGCCATGCTCCTCGGCATGCCCGTCGTCGCCCTCGCGACGACCGAGGCGGTCGAGGCGGTCCCCGCCGGCGCCGGCACCCTGTCCACCCGCCCCGAGGTCCTCGCCCGGGCGGCCCGCCGCTACCTCGCCGAACCCGCCGAGGCCGCCGCCGACGGCGCCCGGGCCCGGCAGGCCGCCCTCGAACACTACGCACTCAAGCGCTTCCTGGCCGACTGGGAGCGCGTCATCGCGGAGGCATGCTCATGACTTCCCTTCCCCGGACCCCGCGCACCGCGCGGACCCCCCGGACCTCCGGGACCGGGGCCGGCGCCCCGCTGCCGCACCGGACTCCGGCCACGGCCCCTGACCTCGCCGGGACCCCCGTCACCGGCCGCACCCCGCACCACGGCGCCGCCGCGCCGGGGGAGCGGCTCGCGATCGCGCTCGTCTCCGAGCACGCCAGCCCGCTCGCCGTCCTCGGCGGCGTCGACGCCGGCGGACAGAACGTCCACGTCGCCCAGCTCGCCGGATCCCTCGCCGACCGCGGACACCAGGTCACCGTCTACACCCGGCGCGACGACCCGGCCCTCGACGTGACGGTGCCGCTGCGCCCCGGCGTGCTCGTCCACCACGTGCCCGCCGGCCCCGCCGCGCCCCTGCCCAAGGACGAACTCCTGCCCCACATGGCGCCGTTCGCCCGTTACCTCGCCGAGCAGTGGTACGACGAACCGCCCGACGTCCTGCACGCCCACTTCTGGATGTCGGGACTCGCCGGCCTCTGGGCCACGGAGCAGATCCGCGTCCCGTTCCTGCACACGTACCACGCCCTCGGCACCGTGAAGCGCCGGCACCAGGGCGACGCCGACACCAGCCCGCCCGCCCGGATCTCCTGGGAGCGGCGCGTCGGACTCGGCTGCGACCGGATCGTCGCCACCTGCCGCGACGAGGTCGAGGAACTCGCCGCCATGGGCATCCCCCGCTCCAAGACCGACATCGTGCCCTGCGGCGTCGACCCCACCGTGTTCCGGCCGGACGGCCCGGTCGCGCCCCGCGGCCCGTACCGGCACCGGCTGCTCCACCTCGGCCGGCTGGTGCCGCGCAAGGGCGCCGCCGTCTCCGTCGAGGCCCTCCGCCTGCTCCCCGGCGCCGAACTCGTCATCGCCGGCGGCCCGCCGCCCGACGCCCTCGACACCGATCCCGAGGTACGGCGGCTGCGCGCCCTCGCCGAGGACACCGGCGTCGCCGACCGGGTGCGCTTCACCGGCGCCGTGCCCCGCCCCGCCGTACCCGCGCTGATGCGCAGCGCGGACGTCATCCTCTGCCCGGCCGACTACGAGCCGTTCGGCATCGTGCCGCTGGAGGCCATGGCCTGCGGCCGGCCCCTCGTCGCGAGCGCGGTCGGCGGCCAGCTCGACTCCGTCGTGCACGGCGTGACCGGACTGCACGTGCCCCCCGGGCGGCCCCGGCCGCTCGCCGCGGCGGTACGGCTGCTGCTCGCCGACCCGGCCCTGCGCGCCCGGTACGGCGCGGCCGGGCGGCAGCGGGTCCTGCGCCGCTTCTCCTGGGCCAGCGTCGCGGCCGCCACGGAGGAGTCGTACCGCGCCGTCATGGCCGCGTCGCACGCGCCCGCGGCCGGAGCACGCTGACCGACCCCGCGGGCAGACCACCGACCGAGGAAGGAGGTGCGGCCCGGCCGCCACGGTCCTGGCCGACCCCTCATGGACGACACCCGGACCCACCTGGAGGCACGCCGGCACTGCCGGTCCCTGTGCCTCGCGCTCGAAGGCCTCGAAGGCACCGAACTGGCGCGCCTCGCGCGCTGGGGCGGCCGGCTCGCGGACGTGCTCACCGACGGCGGCCGGCTGCTGGCCGCCGGCAACGGCGGCAGCGCGGCCCAGGCCCAGCACCTGACCGCCGAACTCGTCGGCCGCTACCGCGAGGAACGGCCCGCCTACTCGGCCCTGTCCCTGCACGCCGAGACGTCAAGCGTCACCGCCATCGGCAACGACTACGGCTTCGAGGAGGTCTTCGCCCGCCAGGTCGCCGCGCACGGCCGGGCCGGAGACCTGCTCATGCTGCTCTCCACCTCGGGCCGCAGCCCGAACCTCCTCGCCGCCGCCGCGGCGGCCCGCGCCCGCGGCCTCGCCGTCTGGGCGCTCACCGGTCCCGCCCCGAACCCGCTCGCCCGGGCCGCCGACGACGCCGTGTGCGTCGACGCCCCGACCACCGCCACCGTGCAGGAGACACACCTGGTCGCCGTCCACCTGCTGTGCACCTACTTCGACGCCTCCCTCCCCGAGCTCCGGGCGCCCGCCGAACGGCCCCGCCCGGCTCTCGACGGAGTGCCGCGCAGCGGCCTGCGGCCCACGGTCCTCGGAGGGACGTCGTGAACCGCGGGCCGCTCGTCGTCGTCGGCGACCTGCTGCTCGACGAGGACATCGAGGGCACCGCCGACCGCCTCACGCCCGACGCCCCGGCGCCCGTCGTCGACGTGACCGGCCTGCGCCGCCGGGCCGGCGGCGCAGGCCTCGCCGCCCGCCTCGCGGCCGGACTCGCCACCGACCCCGGCGACGAGGTCGTCCTCGTCACCGCCCTCGGCACCGACCCTGCCGCCGACGCCGCCCGGCGGGCCCTCGGCGACCGGATCCGGCTCGTCCCGCTGCCCCTGCACGGCACCCAGCCGGTCAAGACCCGGGTCCTCGCCGGCGGCCGGCCCCTCGTCCGGCTCGACCGCGGCGGCGGCACCCCCGGAGCGCCCACCGCCGAAGCCCTCGCCGCACTGCGCTCCGCCCGCGCCGTGCTCGTCTCCGACTACGGCCGCGGCACCCCCGACGCCCTCCGCCCCGCCCTCACGGCGGCCGCCCGGCGCGTCCCCGTCGTCTGGGACCCCCACCCGCGCGGCGGACCCCCGGTGCCCGGCACCCGCCTGGCCACCCCCAACGCCAGGGAAGCCGCCTCCTGCGCCGGAACCCCGCAGCCGCCGGCCGGCCCACCCCTGCGCGCCCACGCCGAACGGGGCGCCGCACTCGCCGCACGCTGGGGCGCCGTGCACGTCGCCGTCACCCTGGGCGCCGACGGAGCACTGCTCACCCGGGCCGGCCCCGGCGCGCCCCTGCTCGTGCCCGCGCCCCCGGTGACCGGGGGAGACCCGTGCGGAGCCGGCGACTGCTTCGCGGCCGCCGCCACGATCGCCCTCGCCGACGGGGCCCTGCCGGAGGAGGCCGTGGAGCGGGCGGTCGCCGAGGCCGCCGCGTTCGTCGCCGCCGGCGGGGCGGGCGCCGTGCCCGACCCGGACCACGCACCCGCGACACCCGGACCCGCCGGCACCCCGGCCCGGGACACCGACCGCGCACGCCCCGGCCGCGCCCGTACGCCCGACGCCTTCGCGCTCGCCCGGCGGACCCGGGCCCGCGGCGGCACCGTCGTGGCCACCGGCGGCTGCTTCGACCTGCTGCACGCCGGCCACGTCGGGCTCCTCGAACGGGCCGCCCGCATCGGCGACTGCCTCGTCGTCTGCGTGAACTCCGACGCCTCCGTGGCCCGCCTCAAAGGACCCGGCCGCCCGCTCACCCCGCTCGCCGACCGCATCCGCGTCCTGAAGGCCCTCGGCAGCGTGGACGCCGTCGTCGCCTTCGACGAGGACACCCCCGAGCAGCTGCTCGACCGGCTGCGCCCCGACGTGTGGGTCAAGGGCGGCGACTACACGCCCGACGCCCTCCCCGAGACCGCGACCCTCCACCGCTGGGGCGGCCAGACGCTCGTCCTGCCCTACCTCGACGGGCGCTCCACCACCTCCCTCACCCACCGCGCGGCCCGCGCCGCCGCGGGACCGGCGGACCGATGACCCCGGACCCGCGCCCCCGCACCACCCCACGGCACGCCGACGGCCGGGCCGCCCCCGCCCCGTACGGCACCGGCCGGGCCCGCAGCGGCCGGCCGGCCGTGGTCGTGCTGCGCGCGCTCGGCACCGGCGACCTGCTCACCGCCGTACCGGCGCTGCGCGCCCTGCGCCGCGGACTGCCCGACCACGACATCCTGCTCGCCGCGCCCGCCGCACTCGCCCCGCTCGCCCGGCTCACCCGCTGCGTGGACCGGGTGCTGCCGACCACCGCCCGGGAGCGCGCGGTCCCCACCACGCTGCCCCGCGCGGCCGCCCGCCCGGCCCTCGCCGTCAACCTGCACGGCAGCGGCCCGGCCAGCCACCGGCTCCTCGCCCGGCTCGCACCGGACGCGCTGTGGGCCTTCCGCCACCCGTCGGTGCCCGGGATCCGGGGACCGGCCTGGGTGCCGTACGAACACGAACGCCTGCGCTGGTGCCGCCTGCTGCGCTGGTACGGGCTCCCCGCCGATCCCGGCGACGTCCGGATCGCCCCGCCCGACGGCAGCCGCGACCCGGCACCCGGCGCGGCCCCGGTGCTCCTGCACCCGGGCGCCGCCGCCCCCGCGCGCCGCTGGCCCGTGGACCGCTTCGCCGCCGTCGCCCGGCAGGTCCGCCACACCGGCCGGCCGGTCGTCGTCACCGCGGGACCGGGCGAGGAACAGCTGGCCCGCGCCGTCGCCGAGAAGGCCGGCCTCCCGCCGTCCGCCGTCGCCGGCGGACCGCACGGCCTGCCGCTCGACGAACTGTGCGCCCTGGTCGCGGGCGCCGCCTGCGTCGTCGTCGGCGACACCGGCATCGCGCACCTCGCCACGGCCCTCGGCACCCGCTCCGTGGTGCTCCACGGCCCGGTGTCACCGGCCCTGTGGGGCCCGCCCTCCGACGGCGGACGGCACATCGCGCTCTGGCACCCCGACGGCGCCGCGGACGCCGGCCGGCCGGGCGACCCGCACGCCGACCGCCCCGACCCGCGGCTCCTGCGCATCGGCGTCGACGAGGTCCTCGCCGCCGTCCTGGAACCCGCCGGCGCCGGCCGGCCGGAGGCCGGACCGTGACCGGGTCAGGCCGCGCTCTCCAGCGCGGGCCGCGTCAGGACGACCGGACGGACGGGCTCCGTCTCCGCCACCGGCCGCAGGCCCGCGGCGGCCCGGCGCCCGTGCAGCAGCCAGCCGCCGGTCACCGCGGCGGCGACCACCACGCCGCCCGTGACCAGGGCGCCGCGCGCGCCGAGCAGCTCCATCAGCAGACCGAGGACGGGCGGCGCGGCCAGGCCCCACAGCGTCCGGACGCTGTTCCACGCCCCCAGCACCCGGCCCCGCATCCGCGGCGGCGGATCGGTCTGCAACAGCGTGTTCTGGGCGGTGTCGGAGACCGACTCGGCCACCGCCATCGGCAGCGCGAGGACGACCAGGAAGGCCAGCGACGGGGAGGCACCGGCCACGACCTGGAGCAGCGCACCGGCCGCCGTGAGCAGCGCGACCAGGCGCACCCGGGGCGCCCGCAGCCGCGCGCCGAGCACGGCGCCGACGATGCCGCCGACGGCGAGCGCCGTCGACACCGCGCCGAAGGACCCCGTCGAGCCCGCCAGCGGGCCGGTGACCAGGACCGCCAGGGTCAGCGAGTAGTTCCGGCCGAACAGGGCGCTCACCGCGTTCAGGCCCGCGAGAGCGACGAGCCGCGGGCGGCGCGCGAAGAACACCAGGCCGCCCCGCACGCTCGTGTCCCCGTCCTCGGTCACGGCCCGGGCGGCGGGGGTGCCGTCGGCGGCCGGCGCGGCCTCCTGGGGCCGTATCAGCGTGAGGAAGGGGATCACGGCCGCGACGAAGAAGAACGACACGGCGTTCGCCGCGTAGGCGGCGGCCGTGCCGAGCGTGGCCACGGTGACACCGGCCAGGGCCGCCCCCGCGAGCCGGCCGCCGCTGTGGGCCAGCGAGCCGACGCCGATGGCGGACGGCACGTCGTCGGCCGGCACCAGGTCGTTGCCGAGCAGCGCACAGGCCGGGCCGTCGATCGTGGCGATGAGCCCGGTGACGACCGCGAGACCCAGCAGGACCGGCAGGCTGAGGCCGTCGGTCGCCACGAGGAGGGCCGTGGTCAGCGCCACCAGGCCGAGCGCCACCTGCGCCAGCGCGGCCGTCGCCTTGCGCGGCAGCCGGTCGACGGCCGCACCGCCGAGCAGGCCCACCAGCAGGCCGGGAGCCGCCTGCGCGGACAGGGACAGACCGGCCGCGGCCGGCGACCCGGTGATCTGCAGGACCAGCAGGTTCTGGACGGTCAGCTGCATCCAGGTGCCGATGTTGGACACCAGGTGCGCGGCGGCCCACCACCGCATGCTGCGGTGGCGCAGCGAACGCCACGGCGAGCGGTCGCCCCCGGCGGCGGGCGCCGCCGGCCGGGAGGACGCGCGGCGCGGGGAGGGGACGCGGGACAGGGGGCCTCGACGGAACGGGGACGGGAGCAGACGCAAGGAAGGCACAGGGAATCCGGGTGCCGCGCGGACGCGCGGCGGAGACGGGAGGCGGAGTCGGGCGGCCGCGGACCGCCGGACCCGCGGAGGGCTCCGGCACCGGGCGAACGGCCGTCGGCCATCGTGGCAGACGGCTCCCGAGAAGCACGGTGGCCGCCGTCACAGCCCTCGCACCCACCCGCCCCCGCCACCCCAAACCGCCCTGAACCACAGGTCCTTGGACTTCACGTGGGCTTGCTCACACGCCCCCGCACGACGGAGGAGACACAGCGATGAACACCGAAGCGGAGACCACCACCAGCGGCCGGCAGGCCCTC
This sequence comes from Streptomyces sp. NPDC053541, assembly GCF_044544705.1. Classification (NCBI taxonomy): domain Bacteria; kingdom Bacillati; phylum Actinomycetota; class Actinomycetes; order Kitasatosporales; family Streptomycetaceae; genus Streptomyces; species Streptomyces sp. NPDC053541. Next base: position 70,545 of record NZ_JBITXM010000012.1, on the reverse strand, counting down.
GTCACCGGCGGCGCACGCGGACTCGGAGCGGCCATCGTGCGCCGGCTCGCCGCCACCGGCACCACGGTCCTGGTGGCCGACGTACGCCAGGAGCAGGCCAAGGAGCTGTGCGAGAGCCTCCTCGCCGAAGGGTTCCGGGCCCGCCCGGTCGGCCTGGACGTCCGCGACCCCGAGGCCGTCGGCGAACTCTTCGGCGACCTCGACGCGGCCGGCGAGCCCGTGGACGTCCTGGTGAACTGCGCGGCCGTCGACGTCACCAAGTCCGTCTCCGAGCTCACCGCCGAGGAGATCACCCGGGTGATCACCACCGACCTGCTCGGACCCATGTACCTGTGCCGCGAGGCCTTCCGCCGGATGGCCGACCGCGGCGGCGGCCACATCGTCAACATCCTGTCGACCGCCGCCCTGCGCACCTGGACCGAGGCCGGCCCGTACGCGGCGGCCAAGACGGGACTGCGGGCCTTCACCCACACCCTGTTCCAGGAGGCACAGCGCGACTGCCCCGGCATCGGCGTCACCGGCGTCGTCGCCGGCGGCATGGAGACGCCGTTCATCATGGAGCGCTTCCCCGACACCGACACCGCGCTCCTGCAGAGCCCGGACGTCGTCGCCGACGCCGTGATGTACGCCCTGTCCGTCCCGGCCGGCAGCGCCGCCGCCGAACTCGTCGTCGTACCGCGCCGCGAGGTGTCCTGGCCCTGAGGCCCCGCGAGGCCCCTGAAGGTCCCGTAAGCCCCCTGAAGGTCCCTGGACCGCGTCACCGGCACGGGGACGGCACACGGAAGGAAGGTGGCCGCGATGAAGGCCGTCACCTGGCAGGGCCGGCGGAAGGTCTCCGTGGAGACCGTGCCCGACCCGCGGATCCAGGAGCCCACCGACGTGATCGTCCGGATCACGACGAGCGGGCTGTGCGGATCGGACCTGCACCTGTACGAGGTGCTCGGACCGTTCCTCGACCCGGGCGACGTGCTCGGGCACGAGCCGATGGGCGTGGTCGAGGAGGTGGGCCCCGAGGTGCGGAGCCTCGCCCCGGGCGACCGGGTCGTCGTCCCGTTCAACGTCTCCTGCGGCCTCTGCGCGATGTGCGGGCGCGGCCTGCACTCCCAGTGCGAGACCACCCAGGTGCGGGAGTACGGCACCGGGGCCGCCCTGTTCGGCTACACCAAGCTGTACGGACAGGTGCCCGGCGGCCAGGCGGAGTACCTGCGCGTCCCCTTCGGCGACACCCTGCCCATCCAGGTCCCCGAGGGGCCGCCGGACGACCGCTTCGTCTACCTCTCGGACGTCCTGCCGACGGCCTGGCAGGCCGTCGAGTACGCCGACGTGCCGCCGGGCGGCTCGGTCGCCGTCCTCGGGCTCGGCCCGATCGGCGACATGGCCGCCCGCATCGCGCGGCTGCGCGGCGCCGGCCTCGTCATCGGCATCGACCCGGTGCCCGAACGGCGATCCCGGGCCGCCGCCCGCGGCGTGCAGACCATCGACCCGTCCGAGGAGGACGCCCGGCCGGTCGAGCGGGTGCGCGAGATGACCCGGGGCCGCGGACCCGACGCGGTCATCGACGCCGTCGGCATGGAGGCCCACGGCGCGCCCGTCGCCCGCGGCCTGCACTCGATGGTCGCCCACCTGCCGGACTCCGTCGCCCGCCCCCTCATGCGCCGCTACGGCGTCGACCGGCTGTCCGCGCTCCACCTCGCGGTGGAACTGGTGTGCCGCGGCGGCACGGTGTCGCTGGCCGGCGTGTACGGCGGAGCGGCGGACCCGATGCCCCTGCTCGTGATGTTCGACAAGCAGCTGACGCTCCGCATGGGCCAGGCCAACGTGCTGCGCTGGACCGACCGGCTCCTGCCGCTGCTCACCGACGACGACCCGCTGGGCGTCGACGACTTCGCCACCCATCGGCTGCCGCTGACCGAGGCCCCGGAGGCGTACGCGATGTTCCAGGCCAAGCGCGACGGCGCGGTGAAGATCCTCTTCAAGCCCTGAGGACGCGGCTCCGGGGCGCCCCCGTCGACAGGCACCGGCACCGGCACCGCTCACGCGGGGTGCCGGTGCCGGTGCAGATGCGGTGCGGGGCCGTCCGTGGCTACGCGCTCGGAACCTCCAGCGGGCCGGCCGGCGCGTTCTTCCGCTCCTGCTCCATCCGCTCGCCGAGCTCGACGAGGCGCTTGCGGCCCATCGCCTTGCGCACGTCGGGGAACCAGTCGCTCTCCTCCTCCTCGACGTGGTGCCGCACGTTCTCCATCAGCACCGTCATCTTGGCGTCGAAGCGCTCGTCCGCCGGGTCCATCCCGTCCAGCTCCGACAGCATCCACAGCACCGCGTGGTGCTCCTCGACGCTCTCCAGGACATGGTCCTTGGTGTCGGGCGCGGCCTCGCGGGCCGCCGGGTAGAAGATCCGCTCCTCGATCCAGGCGTGCGCGGTCAGCTCCCGGATCACCTCGTCGGCGATCTCCCGCTTGCGCCGCAGGGCGTCGTCGCCCGCCCGCTCGAACTCCTTGAACAGCTTCTCCACGGTCTTGTGGTCCTCGCGCAGCATCACGATGCCGTCCATGGGGCACTCCTCCTCGGCTGATGCACGGGCTTCGTCCCGGCGAGTGCCCCGAACGCGGCGGCTCAGCCCTCAATGGGCCGCGGCGCCGAACTCGGCGTGCTGCGTGCGCAGCACGAAGTCCGCCTCGCTCGACGGCGGGTCCCCCAGGAACCGGCGGCGCGCCTCCGCCCGGGCCTCCCGCATCAGCACCCGGAACTCCTCGTCCGTGAGCCTGCGCCGGTGCCGACCGTCCCGGTCGGCACCGGCCACGCGGTCCTCGGTGTGCGTGCGCATGATCACTGCCGCCTTCCCTGCTCTCGCGCGGTCGCGTGCTCTCGCGGTCTCGCGGTCTCGCGCTCACCCCGGCGGCTACCCGCCCGGCCCCGGAACAGACATCGCCGGCCGGGGCGGTGCTCAGCCACCGTCCGACCGCCGCTCCGCCCCCTCGCCGTCCAGCAGGTCGAGCACCGCCCGTTCCACGCACCGCTGGTGGGCCGGGCTGCCCGGGGCCGGCTTCGGGCCGAGCCGGCGGAGCGCCGGGGCGATGGTCACGCCCTCCTCGTACCGCTCCAGGACCCGCGGCGAGACGTACGAACCCCGGCACACCGCCGGGGTGTTGCCGAGGGACTCGGCGACCTCCCGGACCGCGTGCCCGACCGCCCGGCGCCGGGCGGTCGCGGAGCGGAGGCCCGTCCGCTCGGGCGCCGCCAGCGCCACGGCGGCGAGGACCGTCGCGTGCCAGGTGCGGAAGTCCTTGGCGGTGAGGTCGAGCCCGGACCGTTCCTGGAGATAGGCGTTCAACTCGTCCGCGTGGACGTCGTGCCAGGCGCGCCCCTCCCAGTAGGCGAACAGGCGCTCGCCGCCCCCGTCGCGGTGGAGCAGGGCGCGGACCGCCGCACGCGCCGCCGGGTCGGTGACGACGACCGTGATCTCCCGCCCGGCCTTGGCCGGATAGTGGAACACCACCCGGCCCCGCCCGACGGTGACGTGCTCGCGCAGCAGCGTCGTCAGCCCGTACGAGTCGTTCTCGCGCCGGTAGCGCTCGTCGCCCACCCGGAAGAGCCCGAGGTCCAGCAGCCGGGCGGCGCAGGCAAGCACGCGCCGGCGGCTGCAGCCGCGCCCGGCCAGGTCACGCGCGACGGCCCGGCGCAGCCGGGGGAGTGCCTCGGCCGCCTCCCGTACGTGCGCGTGCTTCGCGAGCTCCCGCCGCGCCCGGAACTCCTCGTGGTACAGGTACTGCCGCCGGCCCGCCGCGTCGGTGCCGACCGCCTGAAGGTGTCCGTTGGGCCACGGGCAGATCCACACGTCCCGCCACGCCGGCGGAATCGCCAGTGCGCGCACCCGCTCCCGATCGTCCTCCGGCAGGGGACGGCCGTCCTCGTCGAGATAGCGGAAGCCCCGGCCGTGGCGGACCCGCCGCCAGCCCGGCCCGGACGGGTCGCTCGTCCGCAGCCGCACCGCGGATCAGCCGCCCGAGGAGCGGCTCAGGACCCGGAAGGTGTTCAGTTCCGGGTCGGCCGCGTCCGGGATCAGCATGCCGTGCCCGACCCCGCTGCGCAGATAGGCGACCACCTCGGCGTTGATCACCTCACCCGGCGCCACCACCGGCACGCCCGGCGGGTACGGGGTGATGGTCTCCGCCGCGATGCGGCCCGGCGCCCCCTCCGGCGCCACGTGCTCGGCCTCGCCGAAGAACGCCTCCCGCGGCAGGCGCGCCTGCTCCAGTTCGAGCGCGGAGGGCTCCGGCAGGTCGATGGGCGACTGCCGCTCAAGCCCGTCGGCCGCCCCCACCAGTGCCTTCAAGGCCTCCAGCAGCCGGGCCTCCGTCTCGTCGTCGTCGGAGTGGGTGATCGACGCGTTGATCCGGCAGCTGTCCGAGCCGCCCACGTCGACGTGGCACTCGGCGCGCAGCCACTCCGCCGCCTGCATCCCGGTGATGCCGAGCCCCCGCACGTCGACGGCGATCTTCAGCGGGTCGTACGCGGCGGCGTGCCCGTCCCGTACCACCTCGTCGCCCATCGGGTGCAGGCCGTCCAGACCGTCGATCGCCGCCCGCAGCCGCTCGGCCCGCGCGAGCGCCCCGTCCAGCAGCACGCGCCCGTGCTCGACCATCTGCCGCCGCCAGCCGTCCAGCGACGCGTACACGAGCGTGGACGGACTGGTCGTGCCCAGCAGGTCCTCGCGCTGCTTCAGGGCCTCCGGGCTGATCCGGTCGTGCTGGAGGTGGAAGACCGAGCTCTGCTCGACCGCCCCGCCCATCTTGTGCACGCTGGTGACGACCAGGTCCGCGCCGGCGTCGATCCCCCAGGCCGGCAGGTCCGGATGGAAGGGGAGGTGGGCGCCCCACGCCTCGTCCACGATCAGCGGCACGCCCACCTCGTGGCACGCCTCCGCCACGCCCCGGACGTCCGCGCAGGTCCCCCAGTCGGTCGGGGTGATCAGGAGCATCCCCTTGGCGTCGGGATGCTCCGCGAGCCGCCGGCGCACGTCGTCGGGCTCCGGAGGATGGGCGAGATGACGATCGGCGTCGAACTTCGGGTGCACCCAGATCGGCTCCACCCCGTTCACGACCACGGCCGCGATCACCGACTTGTGCGCGTTCCGCGACAGCAGCAGCTTCTCGCCGGGGCCGGCCGCCGCCAGCATCGCCGTCTTCACCGACAGCGAGCTGCCGCACGTCGAGAAGAAGGCCCGCTCGGCACCGACCGCGTCCGCCATCAGCTCCTGCGCCTGCTCCAGGATCCCCTGGGACTGGCGGCGGTCGTCGAGGCCGTTGAGCAGCAGCACGTCAGCGCGGAACACGTCGAGACCGAGGACCGCGGCGACCCGGGGATCGACGCCCCTGCCCTGCTTGTGGCCCGGCGGCCCGAACACGACGTCGCCGCGGCGGCGGAACTGCTCCAGCGCCTCGAGCACGGGTGCGCGTGAGTGATCCATGGCTCCTCGCAGTCGTCCGGCCCTCGGGGGGCGGGTGTGCCGACAGGACGCGGCGCCCGACGCGCGCGGTGCGCGAGCCGGCACCGCGGGCGCCACCGCGCCACTGCCCGGCGTGTGCCCCGTTCTCCCCGTCCGACACCCAGGCCCTCCTGACGTGCGTCGACCGTGCGAAGCGGGGCATACGCGGAGGGCACCGACGACCCGAGAGCCGGCGCCCGAGGACCGGAAGACCCGGCCCTCGGCGACCCGAGGGCCCCGAGGAGCCGAGGCCCGGCGACCCGAGGGCCCGGCCGGCCGCCCGGGACCGGCGCGCCCGACGACCGGCGCAGCCGGCGACCCGGCGGCCGGCACCGACGCCGTACCGCCGGCACCGACGCCGTACCGACACAGGAGCACCGATGCCCACCCCGCCCCGCACCACCGGAGTCGAAGAGGAGCTGCTGCTCGTCGACGCGACGACGGGCACGCCGCTCGCCCTGTCGTCCGCGGTCCTGGCCTCCGCCGCCCTGCACGACGACGTCGAGGACGGCGTCTTCACCCGGGAACTGAACCAGGAGCAGCTGGAGTTCGCGACCCGCCCCATGACGGACATGGCGGAACTGCGGGACGAGATCATCGGCTGGCGCGACGAGGCACGCCGGTGCGCCGAGGAGACCGGCGCCTGCGTCGCCGCCCTCGCCACCTCGCCGCTCCCGGTCGAGCCCTCCCGCACCGCGGGCCTGCGCTACCAGTGGATGGCCGAGGAGTTCGCCCTCACCGCCCACGAGCAGCTGACCTGCGGCTGCCACGTCCACGTGGCCGTGGACTCCGACGCCGAGGGCGTCGGCGTCCTCGACCGGATCCGGCCCTGGCTCGCCCTGCTCACCGCGCTCAGCGCCAACTCGCCGTTCTGGCAGGGCCGCGACAGCGGCTACAGCAGCTACCGCAGCCGGGTCTGGAACCGCTGGCCGTCCGCCGGACCGTACGAGCCGTTCGGCGACGCGGAGGGATACCACCGGCGGGTGGACGACATGCTGGCCACCGGAGTGCTGCGCGACCCGGGCATGCTCTACTTCGACGCCCGGCTCTCCCGCAACTTCCCCACCGTCGAGATCAGGGTCGCCGACGTCTGCCTGGAACCCGACACCACGGCCCTCGTCGCCACCCTCGCCCGCGCCCTGGTCGAGACCGCCGCCCGCGCCTGGCGGAACGGCGAGCCCGCCCCGCAGGTCGGCACCGGACTCCTCCGCCTCATGGGCTGGCGCGCCGCCCGCTCCGGCCTGCGCGGCCCCCTCGTCGACCCCGTGACCCTGCGGCCCGCCTCGCCCGAGACCGTGTTCGGCGCCCTGCTGCGGCACACCGGGGACGCCCTGCGCGACTCCGGCGATCTCGACCGCGCCCGCGACGGCATCGCCGCGCACCTCGCCCACGGCGGTGGCGCGGACCGCCAGCGCGCCCTGCACGCCGAGGGCCACGGCCTGGACGAGGTGGTCCTGGCCTGCGCCCGCATCACGACGGCGACGCCCCGGCGGTGACCCGCCGGGGCGTCGCCGGGGCGCGGCCCGGCCGGTCTCAACGGCCGCCCCGTGAGGCCTTCCACCAGGCTACGAGCCAGCCCGTCTCCTTCGCCGCGTCCATGAGATAGGCGGGGCTCATCCGTCCGAGCGGTACGTAGACGAGGTCGACGAGCAGAAACGTGAGGGCGGTTCCGATCCCCGTACGCCGTGCGTACCGCAGGCCCTCGGGGGTCTTCGCCGCCCCCAGCATCGAGAGCCCGGCCGACGTCAGCAGACCGGCCGAGGCCTTCTGCAGCCAGTCCTCCGTCTTCGGGCCGTAGACGCGCTCGAAGGTCCGCAACGACACCAGCGGCCACAGGCCCCCGACGACGTTGAACAAGCCCTGGGCTCGGGCCACGGTGGCGGGAGCGACCATGACGGCCTCCTCGACTCTCGTACTGTCCGGACTGTCCGGCCTTCTCCGTGTTCTCCGGCGCACTCCGGTCAGCCGCGCAGGGCGTCCTTGGCGCGGTCGAGGAGCGCTGCGAAGGGCCCGACGGTCCACTGCGCGACGGGCGAGCCGGCGGCCCGGGGGTGCGGGTGCGTCGGCGCGATGCGCTCCGCGGCGCGCAGCCTGCGCCCCATCGAACGCCGTTCCTCGATGTCGCACTCCGCGCGGATCTGCGGGAACTCCTCGCGCTCCTCGTGCTCCGCGTGGTGCTCGACGGCCCGGCGGAACTCATCGAGCCGCGCCTCGAACTCGGCGCTGTGCACGTCGAGGTCCTCCAGCGCGGCCAGCTCCTTGTTCGCCGCCGACTCCTCCTCGTTGCGGGCCTCGGCCTCCTGCTTGCCGGCCACCTGCTTCGCGACCGGCCGCAGGATCATCTCCTCGGCGGTCTCGTGCACGGCGAGCAGCCCGCGCAGTTCGTCGAAGCACTGCTGCCTGGCCTCGCCCCGGGACTCCACGGTCTCGGCGAAGAGCTGCCGGATCCGGTCGTGCTGCTGGAGGAGCTGCTCCAGGATGTCGTCCTCGGGCTCGAGGGTGTGCTGCGGGCTGCCGGTGGTCATGCTGCCCATGACTGCTCCTTCGGCGTCGCGACGGTGTTCTTCCTTTCCCTCCCGCGTCTGACCACGCCCGCCACGGCCAAACGGCCGCCTTGCTGTCGTGCGGCGAAAGCCGAGGTCAGAGGGGATGAATTCGGGTTGACCGGGACTCCGGTGCGGGTGACGGTGGCCGCTCGCGCCGGGACGCGTCGGAACGCGGGGGACAACCGCCGCCGCGTGCCGGACGCAGGCGTTCGACGCGGCCCGTGTCTTCGCGGACGCGCCCCTGCCCGAGGAAGCCGCCGGCCGGGCCGCGCACCGGACCTCGCTCTCACGCCGTACGGCGAGGGCGCGGCGGCCGAGCCACCACACCTGCTGCCGGCGCCGCGCATCGGACCGAGCCCGAGACCCGCACCTGACGGCACCCGTCGGCGTGCGGCAGACCTCGGCAACCCCTTTCCGGCCGCTCCGCCGTCGCGTGCGTCGTCGGCGGCGTCAGGCGCGGGTGGCGCCCGAGGAGTCGGGGGCGTCGCCGGGGCGCGGGTTCTGGACGGGCCGGGTGTCGGTGACCCGGTAGGTGGCCTGCGGGGCGCGGGGGGCGTCGTCCGCCTTCATCGCGCGGGTCTCGCTCTTGAGGATCCGCGCGGCCTTGCCGGCGCTGCGGGCGAGGTCGGGCAGCTTCTTGGCGCCCAGGAGGAGGATCACGACGATCAGGAGGATCGCGATCTCGCTGATTCCGAACACGGTCGTCCGTTCTCTGGAGGGTTCTGCTCGCGGAGGCGGGTCCCGCGTGGTGTGCCGCGCACGGTAAATCTACAGTGATGTAGAAGCACTCGGAAGGGCGCCCCGTCCCGCAGCCGGCCGGCCCCCGGCTCCCGCACCCTCGCCGCCGGCGCCAGGGCAACGGCCGAGGGCCGAGGCGTGGCGTCTCAGTACGATGTACCGCTCCGCGCAGGGGCACGACGAGCCGACGGGAGGGCGGGGGCATGACGAGGAACGCGAGACGGGGCCAGGGCGAGCTCGAGGCGCAGGTGCTGGCCGCGCTGCGCCGGGCCGGCGGTGCCCGTACCGCCGGGTGGGTGCAGGAACGGCTCGGCGGCGACCTCGCCTACACCACCGTCATCACGATCCTGACCCGCCTGCACGGGAAGGGCGCGGTGAGCAGGGAACGGGCGGGTCGTTCGTTCGAGTGGACGGCGACGGCCGACGAGGCCGGCCTCGCGGCCCTCCGCATGCGGAAGGTCCTGGACGCCGAGGCGGACCGGGAAGCGGTCCTCGCCAGCTTCGTGACGGGCCTCTCGCCCCACGACGAGCGCCTGCTGCGGGACCTCCTTGCCCAGGAGGCCCAGGAGGCCCAGGAGGCCGCTGAGGCAGCGGAGGGGGAGGGCTGACGACATGGGCGTCTTCGTCTTCCTGCCGCTGGTCCTGCCCCTCACCGCATGGCCGGTGGCCCGCCTCGCCGAGCACCACCTGCACCCGCGCACGGCCACCTGGCTGCTGGCCGGCCTCTCCGCCGTCCTCGCGGTGTGCAGCACCCTCTGCCTGGCCCTGCTGATGGTCGTCGGCACCGCCCAGCTCCCCGGCAACCCGCTCCCCGACGGCTGGTCCGACCCGGAGGTCCGCGAGGCCCTCCCGTACGACGAGGTCGCCGGCACGCTCGCCATCCCCGCCCTGCTCGCCGTCCTCGCCTCCTGTACGAGGGCGGCCTGGCGCCACCACCGTGTCCGCCGCCGCGCCGACCGCGCGCTGGCGGGCCGCCCGGCCCGCGCGGTCGTGGTGCTGCCCGACGAGAAGCCGTACGCCTACGCCCTGCCGGGCCGCACGGACCGTGTCGTCGTCACGACCGCCATGCTCGCCGCCCTGACCGGCCCCGAGCGCCGCGCCCTCTTCGCCCACGAGCGTGCCCACCTCGACGCCCGCCACCACCGCTTCCTGCTGGCCGTGCAACTCGCCGCCCGCGCCAACCCCTTCCTGCGGCCCCTGCGCACGGCCGTCGCCTACACCACCGAACGCTGGGCCGACGAGGAGGCCGCCACCCGGATCGGTAGCCGCCGCGTCGTGGCCCGAGCCGTCGGCAAGGCCGCGCTGCTCTCCCCGGGCACGCCGGCCGTCACGCTCGCGGGATTCGCCGCGGCCGGCCCCGTACCGCGCCGGGTGGCGGCCCTGCTGGGCCCCGCTCCCGCCGCCCGCGTCTGGCCGTCGCTCTTCACCAGCGCGGGCCTGGCCGCCTGGTGCGCGGCGGCCGGCACCACGGTCTCCGCGCTCTCCTCCGCGAACTCGGCCCTCACGCTCTTCGCGGTCCTGAAGGCCGCGACCCCCCTCTAGGCCGTGTGACACAAGGAGATCTTGAAAGGCGGCTGGTTGGGGATGCACCACACCGAAGGCGTTGACCCGCCGGGGTGGGGCCGGCGGATCGCCGTACGCCGGGCGCGCTGAGGTGTGGGTGGCGCGCCCGGTCGTCCGTCGTTGTGCTACTTGACGGTGATGTCGGCGAAGGCGAGGGCGATGGCCTCGGGGTCGTCGTCCTCGTCCTCGTGGAAGCTGGTGGCTGCCCAGGCCTTGGTGAGGTGGAGGCGGCGGGCTTCGGGGGAGGCGGGGTCGCCGGCGATGATGACGACGTCCTGCTCGGTGGTCAGGTCCTCGACCGCCTCCACCCAGCGGGAAGCGGCGGCGTTGCGCTCGTCGTTGCGGACGATGATCAGGCTGCCCTGGCGGGGCTCGGTGGAGCCCTGGTCGGAGGCGATGAAGGCGTCGACGTCGTGTTCGGTCTCGCCGATGAGGAGGCTGATGACGTCGTCGAGTTCCTCGGTCTGGGTGTCACCGAGGTCGAGGTGGTAGGTGCCCATGGGGGTGCTCCGGGTGGTGTGGGGGCGGATCAGTCGAGTTCGGGGGAGGTGCGGACGGGCATCCTGACCTTGGCGACCTTGCCGGTCGACAGGAAGAAGATCACCTTGGCGTTGTCGCCGGGGGTGATCAGGTGGGTCGGCTTCTCGAACATGATGTGGTGCTTGCCGGGTACGAGGCTGAACTCGCCCTTGGCCGGAATGGTGATCTTGTCGAGCGCGACCATCTTCCTGGACTCGGAGTCCACGACCGTCTGGTAGATCGTGACCTTCTGGTAGTCCGGGGTCTTGATCCTGGTGACCTCGATGGGCTCGTCCGAGGAGTTCTTCAGCGTGGTGTAGCCGGCGGCGGGAAGCGCGTTGGGCAGCCACCGCACCCAGGTGGTCTCCGGGACCGTGGTGACGTATGTGGAGACGGGCGTCTTCATTGGCGCACCTTTCTGTCGTGGGTCGCGGGAGCCCGAACCTTCGGGCCCCCGAGATCAACGGGCACGCCGCCCTCGGAGTAACACAAATGGCCGATAGTCTCCAAAGCGTCCGAAATTCCGCGCGTCGGCACGGTTCCTGCGGGAGGCGTACGCCTTGTCGGCCGCCCCCCGGCGCCGGTTCGAACTGAGGTGAGCCCCCCGCGCTGTCGGGCAGTCACCACGATCGCCCATGGGCTTCTGGCCGCTCGACGGCCAGGTGCAGCTCGGTCGTGAAGCCGCCGCGCGACCGTCCCAGCCCGTGATCGGCCGGCTCGGTGAAGGTGCCACCCGGCGCCCCTTGGTCAACTTCCGGAGTCCGCCTACGATTCGGAGGATTGCCGCCGCTCCAGGGTGACCCGGGAGGGCGTCGCACTCCAGGGGGGAGCACTGATGGACAGCCACAGCATGCCCGTGGGCCCGGCCGCCGCGACCGGGCCCCGCTACCACTTCCGAGACCCGAGGGGAGCGGCCCTCGTCGCCCAGTGCTTCCTCGCCTGCTCGGCCATCGCCGACGTCTACGTCATCGCGACCGGAGGCGCGGAGTCGCCCTGGGTGAAGGAGGACGAGATCCTCCTCGCGGCCTGGCTCCAACTGGCCTGCTGGTTCTCGTTCCTCTTCTGGTTCTACCGCTGCCGCCGCAACGCCGAGGCGATCGCACCCGGCAGTCACAAGTGGACCCCGGCCTTCGCCCTCGGCGCCTGGATCATTCCCCTCGCGATGTGGTGGGTGCCGCGCCGCATCGCGCTCGACATCCACCGCGCCGGCGGCCCGCCCCGCGACGCCTGGCTGATCAACGCCTGGTGGTGCGTCTGGCTCGTCGACGGCCCGGTCTCGGTCGCCGTCCACCTCCTGATACTCCACCAGACCGACTACCACACGCCGGTGGACCACGCCCTCGCGATCCTCGACTCGATCCTCGCCATCGCGGTCATCCGCCGCGTGACCGCCGGGCAGGCGGCCGGCCCCCTGCCGTACGTGACCATGACCTGAGCCGCCGCGGGGGCGGGACCGTGGGCGAAGCGCCCCGCCCCGAACCGCTGGTCGGACCGCCGGACCCTCGGACTGCCGAACTTCCGGACCGCCGGACTGCCGGGCGGTCGGGCTACAGGTCGAACTCGTGCGGCGGGAGGCCGAGGGCGTAGCACGCCTCCCGTACGACGGCCTGTTCGTCCTTGTCGAAGTCGCCGTCGGCGCCGCCGATGACGATGCCGATCTGGATGACGGCCCGTGCCTCGGCGGGCTTCTTCTTGGCCTTCGCCACCTCCTGCAGGACGCTGACCCGGCCGAAGTCGAAGTCGGCGGTGAGACGGTCGCAGTTGGCCTCGAAGCGGCGCTGGAGGTCCTCCGCCGGGAAGTTCTGCAGCACCTCGTTGCTCATGATGAGCTGGGCGACCTTCTGCCGCTCGGACGCGTCGATGCTGCCGTCGGCCGCGGCGACGAGCGCGCACATGGCCATGCTGGCGTCCCGGAACGCGCCGCTCTTCAGGTCGTTCTTCTTCGCCATCAGCTGCGTCTGCATCGTCGACGCCGATTCCTTGATGCGGTCCCACAGGGCCATGCGCGCACTCCGTCACGTGTCGGAGGCGGCCCGGTCCGGAGGGGGAGGACCGGGCCACCCAACTTCTACAACGGTGTAGAAGTTATCAGGTGTGGCGCCCCGGTCGGGCGATGGCCGTAAGGCCGGTCCCCGATTCAGGTCTGGCGAAACCGGAATCGCAAATCGTATAATCCGGGCATGGAGACGGTGCGGCCCCGGAGCAACTGGACGTTCGTCACGAACCACGCCCGGATCCTCGCCATGATCCTTCGGGATCCGGAGATCCGGCTGCGCGACCTGGCGAACGCCTGCCGCCTCACGGAGCGCGCCGCCCAGGCCATCGTCACCGACCTCGAGAACGCCGGATACCTCACCCGGGCGCGCCACGGCCGCCGCAACCACTACGACGTGACGCCCGGAACCCTCTTCCGCCACCCGGCCGAGGGAAACCACGAGATCGCGGACCTGCTGCACCTGCTGGTCGGCCTCGGCCAGGGGACGCAGGTCCCGTTGGACCGGGAGGCGCACGCCCTGTCGGACCGGGAGACACCGGCTCCGTCGGGCCCGGAGCCACCGGCCCGGCTGAGCCCGGAGCCCTCGGTCCGGCTGGACCACGACCGACCGGAATCCCCGAGCACACGGGGCGGTTGAAGGGAGCAAGGCGACATGAGTACGCGTTCCGACCGCCCGCTCCCCGCCACCGGGGAGCGCCTCGACGGCACCCCGCGTTCCGGTGTCCTCGACGTCGCCTTCGAACGCCGACCGCAAAGGGTTCTGGCGCGCCTGCGCGGCGAGATCGACCTCGACGACGTCGCCCGGCTTCGCAGTGACCTCGTGGTGGCACTGCGCTCCAGCCCCTGCGGCCTCGACGTGGACCTCTCCGACGTCACCTTCTGCGACAGCCAGGGCCTGCACCTGCTGACCGACCTGGACCGGCTGGCCCGTCAGTCCGGGAAGACGCTGGTGCTGACCGGCCTGAGCCGCCCGGTCGCCCGCCTCCTTGAGGTGACCGGAGCACGGCGCGCCCTCACCGTCCGTGGCCGGCCCGAGCCGGAGGCCGGGCAGGGTGATGCGCTTCCGGCGCGGTAGCCCGGCCACCCGAACCCCACCCCGCCACACCCGACGCGACCCGACCCGGATCCGCCCGACCGCCGCACCGCCCGTACGGCCCCCGGGGCCGGAGGCGGCGGGTCCGTCATCCGCTGAACGGCCCGGCCGGCACCGACACAGCCCGAGGGCGCTCGGCGTGGTGGGCGAGGGCGGCGTGCGGGTCGTGCCCGGCGGGGACGGCGGGATCGACGTGCACGGTCGCGGCCGTCAGCCGCGGGACCGCGTGGATGAGGGCGTGCTCGGCCGCGACCGCCACCTCGTGGGCCTGCGCGACGGTGAGGCGGGCGTCGACCGTGATGTCGGTCTCGGCCCGCAGCTCGTGCCCGATCCACCGCATCCGGACCTGCCCGACGTCCCGAACTCCCGCCACCCCGCGCAGGGTTCGCTCGCCGGTGTCGAGCAGGGCGGGATCGACGCTGTCCATCACGCGGCGGCAGATCTCGCGGGCCGCGTCCTTCAGGACCAGCAGGATCGCGACGGTGATCAGCAGGCCGATCACGGGGTCCGCCCACCGCAGGCCGAGCGCGGCGCCGCCCGCCCCGAGGAGGACGGCCAGCGAGGTGAACCCGTCGGTACGGGCATGCAGCCCGTCCGCGACCAGCGCTGCCGAGCCGATCCTCCGCCCGGTGCGGATACGGTAACGGGCCACCCACTCGTTGCCGACGAAGCCGGTCAGGGCCGCAGCGGACACCGCCCACAGGTGCGTGATGTCACGAGGATGCAGCAGCCGGTCGAGCGCCATCCAGGTGGCCGGCACCGCGGACCCGGCGATGGCCAGGACGATGACGATGCCGGCCAGGTCCTCGGCACGCCCGTAGCCGTAGGTGTAACGGCGGTTCGCCGCCCGCCGCCCGAGCGCGAACGCCACCCCGAGCGGTACGGCGGTCAGCGCGTCGGCGGCGTTGTGGACCGTGTCGCCGAGCAACGCCACCGAGCCGGACAGCGCGACGATCACGGCCTGGACGACGGTGGTCAGCCCGAGCACCACCAGGGAGATCCACAACGTGCGCATCCCCTCCCGCGAGGCCTCCATCGCGGTGTCGACCTTGGCGGCGGCCTCATGATGATGCGGCCGCACCAGATGCCCGACCCGATGCCACAGCCGCGCGAGCAGGTGGTGACGATGCCGATGCTGATGTCGGTGGTGATGCCGGTGGTGGTCGTCGGGGTGGTCGTGTGCATGGGTGTGCCGATGCCCCTCCATGCACCCCACCGTGACACACGAAGTCGATTGCGGCTACAACCGTCGTACGGCACCTGACCAGGTGCGATTCCCTCGCAACAGCACGCACGGAGCACCGGCCACGGCTATCCTCGCCCCAACGGAGGAGGCGGACGTGGCACTGGTGAGGAAGGGCTCCCGGCGGATCACCGTCGACGGCGTCACCTACCGCTGGAGGCTCCGCGGCAGACCCACCTACGCCCAGGGCATGACCTGGTCCCCGCTGACCTACGCGGTCGACCACGCCGAAACCCCCGGCACGACCCTCGTGATCACCACCAGCCGCCCCCACCCGTCCAACTGGCTCGCCAGCCCGACCACTCCCGTCCTCCCCGCCGAAGTCGCCGCCGGCATCCGCGCCGCTCGCGCCCGGGGCTGGACTCCGGAGAGCCACGGGGGGCCTTTCCGCCTCGACCGGTAGGCGAGGCTCGTGCCTTCCGGCACCGCTACCGGGATCCCGCCGACACGCGGAACGCGCACGCCCGGTGAGACCCGGCCGCACCCCGCACCGAGCTGAGCTTCTCGCACCGCCACCCGTGCGTTCCGCGGCCCTGCCGGTGAGTACCCGTACTCATGCCCGAACGCGCCCCGTGGTCCACCGTGGACACCACCGACGGACCGACCCGAGGAAGCAACCGATGCCGACTGCGTCCCACCCCCACCGCGCCCCGCTCCTGCGCCGGCTGCTCACGCTCGTTGCGGGCCATGGGCTCTCGCGGGGCTATCTGGCGGTGTGCGCCGTCTCGTTCGCGGCCATGCTCCTCGCGCCTGACAGCACCTTCGCCGGAAGCCCGCTCCTGCTCACGGCGCCCCTCTCCTTCCTGTGCCTGTTCCTCCCCCTCGACCCCGGCGCCGAGATCGACGGAGCGGCCGACATCACCGCGGTCGCGGTCTTCACGGCCTGGCTCGCCCTCTGCGCCCTCGTGAACGCCGCCGTCCTCGGTGCCCTCGCCACGAGATCCTCGAGTCCCACGCCGAACCCGACGTCGGCCCCGACGTCGGCCACCGTCCCCATCGCGCCCCTCCCGCACCCCGCGCCCGTCGCCGGCACCCGCCCCCGCGGACTTCGGACCCTGCTCGCGCCCGCGGTGGACAACTGGCTCTCCCGGGCATACCTCGCCGTGGTCGCGGTGGCGCTCGGGTTCTCGCTCTGCGCCGAGTTCCTGACGGCGGACCCCGGCTTCGCCGGGATCTGGCCGCTCATGGCCACGGCACCGTTCAGCCTCGTCGCGACGGCGGTGGCGACCCCGGTCGCGTACTACTCCTCGATCGCCTGGCTGAGCCCGCTGGTGTTCTCCCTCGGGGTCGTCCTGTCCGGCCTCGTCAACGCCGTACTGCTCGGCCTGCTCGTCCGCGGGCTGCGGACGCGGGAACGGCGCGCGGCCGCCTGACGGCATCGGCGAAGGCGGCCCCGCGCCGGCGCGGCAGCCGATCAATCGGAGTGCCGCCCGTCAGTGCCGTCGGGCATCATGACCGGATGATCGGCAATCGGATCACCCATCGCACGGCGGACGGCGTCCGCATCCCCGGAACGTGGCGCCACGCGTTCATATGCAACGGCGGCACGTACTTCCTCACGGACCTCTTCATCTACGCCGACGGACTCGTCGACTGCTGGGAACTCGTCACGCTCGACGAGTTCGAGAAGAAGCTCCGCAGCGGATGGGTGGCCACCAGTCTCCCCGACGGCGGCTCGGCCTCCGCGCACCACCTGGGCTGGTGGACCTTCCGGGAGCCGGACTCCTGGCTGACGCCGGAGCTGCTGCTCGCCGAGGTCCGCGACACGATCGACGAGCTGAACGGGCGGCCCGATTCGACCGGGCGCTGCCTGGCGGCCGTGGACGTCTTCCTCGCCGAGCGCACGGAGGAGAACCGTTCCGCGGCCAGGGCCGCCTACCTGGCCATCCCCGAGACCGTGCGCCACTACGCCCTCGGCGACATGGACCGCAAGGACCACCCCCTGCGGGTCCTGGTGGCAGGGCCCGGCGGGCGCCTTCCCGGCATGCCCGACGAGGAGGTGTCGCAGGAGGAGTACGACGAGGCCGTCGCGTACTTCGAGGAGCGGGACAGGTGGCGGGCCGAGGCGCCGTCGCGTGTGCCGGCCGACGGGGCGGTGGAGTCCTTCGCCCCCGCGGTGAAGCTGTACCACTCGTACCCGCAGCGCGCGCTCGAGCACCCGGACAAGCGGGCCCTGCGCAACGACTACCCCGCAGCCATCACCCTGGACGGCGCCACCTACCCCTCGGTGGCGCACGCCTACTGGGCGCTGTCCGTCGCCGACCCGGAGGCGCGCGCCTCCGTCGTCGCCGCGGAGTCCGGAGCGAAGGCCCGCGCTCTCGCGGCCAAGGCCCCGCGGCGCGAGGGCTGGGACCGGACCCGCACGGCCGTCATGGCCCGCTTGCTGCGCGCCAAGTACGAGCAGCACCCCGACCTCGCCGAGGTCCTCCTCGCCACGGGCGACGCGACCGTGCTCTACGACGACGCCGACTCCGGCTTCTGGGGCGACAACGGAGGCCGCGGCCGCAACTGGACGGGCCGCCTCCTGGAACTGGTCCGGTCCGAACTGCCGGCCGCCCAAGCGGGGATGGCGTAGGACTCGCCCTCCGGCTCCGCCTGGCGGCCGTCAGCGCGTGGGCGCAACCGGACGACTCAAGACGGGCAGCACGCCCCGCAGGTCGTCGTCGTCCACCGCGACGGTCGCCGCCTCGCGCGCTCCCGCCGACGCGTTGAGCGCCACGCTCAGTCCGACGGCTGCGAACAGCGGCAGATCGGAGCGGCTGTCCCCGACGGCCGCGCACGAGCGCGGAGCCAGACCCAGCTCTCGCGCCGTGGCGAGGGCGAAGTCGCGTTTGTCGTACTCGTCGAAGTGCCGGGCGACCCGGCCGGTGAAGTGGCCGTCGGCGGTCTCCGGTCGGGGTCCGCTGAACGCATGGAAGCCGAAGCGGGCGCTCAGATAGCTGCCGACCGGCGACCAGGCGAGGGTGGCCGGCCCGGGCACGGCCCGCACATGATCGGATGAGAACACCGGCCCAGGATG
Organism: Streptomyces sp. NPDC053541; assembly: GCF_044544705.1. Taxonomy (NCBI): domain Bacteria; kingdom Bacillati; phylum Actinomycetota; class Actinomycetes; order Kitasatosporales; family Streptomycetaceae; genus Streptomyces; species Streptomyces sp. NPDC053541. The sequence continues at coordinate 52,343 of NZ_JBITXM010000012.1, read as the reverse complement.
CCACCGTCCCCGCGAAACACCAGGCCTGAGGCCCTGCTTCGACACCGTCCTACGCGCCCTCCAGGCGGGCCAACGTCGTGCGCAGCCAGGTGAGTTCCGCCTGCGTGGTGGCGCGGGCGATGGTCAGGATGCCGTGGCGGAACGGGTCGTCCAGTTCCTCCGCGCGCAGGGGGCGCTCGCCGTCGTAGAAGAAGCTGGCGGGCTCCTCCAGGAAGGACAGGCGGCGCCGGAGGACCGCGGCCTGGGTGGCCGGGTCGTCGAGGTGGCGCAGGAAGGCGAGGAGGGTGAACCAGCGGTTCTCGTCCGTCACTTCGGGTCCGTCCGCGTCGGCGAGGCGGCGCCGGAGCTCCTCCCGGCCGGCGGGAGTGAGGGTGAGGACCTGGCGGGGTGCGGCCGCCGGGCCGGGCTGGGTCTCCCGCACCAGCAGACCCGCCTTCTCCAGGCGCTTGATCGCCGGGTAGAGGGTGGACTCGCCCACCGGGCGTACGTGGCCGGTGAGGGCCGTGATGCGTTTGCGCAGCTCGTAGCCGTGCAGCGGGGTCTCGTAGAGGAATCCGAGGATCGACAGCTCCAGCATGCCCGCATTCTCCCTCAGGCTCCCCTCCGGAATGTCGTTGCCGTAGTACTACGTCATCGTAGTACTGTGTCAGCGAGGTATTCGAGTGTCCGAATGGAACGGAAGGGGAGTGGACGGTGCGCGAGGCACGATTCGACGAGCGGGGCAGTGTCATCCGGTGGACCGAGGCGGCCGGCGAGGGGCCGGCGGTGGTGTTCGTGCACGGTCTGGGCGCCGCGTCGACCGTCTACCACGCGCACATCGCGGCCCGGCCCGAACTCGCCGGCCGGCGCATCCTCTTCGTCGACCTGCCGGGGCACGGCATCAGCGACCGGCCCCGCGACTTCGACTACAGCCTCCAGAGCCACGCGGACGCCCTGGCCGCGGCACTGGACGCGGCGGGGGTGCACGGCGGGGTGATCGCCGGGCACAGCATGGGCGGCTCCGTCGCCATCGTCCTCGCCCACCGCCGACCGGACCTCGTGGGGCGGCTCGTCGTCACCGAGGGCAACCTCGACCCGTTCCCGCCGCCCGCCGCGGGCAGCAGCGGCATCGCGTCGTACACGGAGGAGGAGTTCGTACGGGGCGGCGGCTTCGCCCGCGTCCTGGAGCGGGTAGGGCCGACCTGGGCAGCCACCATGCGGCTCGCCGACCCGCTGGCCCTGCACCGCTCCGCCGCCCACCTCCGGCGCGGCACCGAGCCCATGATGCGGGAGATGTTCGTCCACGCGCGCGTGCCGCGCGTCTACCTGCAGGGCGAGCTGAGCGGCGACCTCCCCGGCGCGGACGGCCTCCGGGCCGCCGGTGTCGACGTCGTGACCGTCCCCGGAGCCGGTCACAACATCATGTTCGACAACCCCGACGCCTTCACCGACGCCGTGGTCGCCCAGGCCCGCACCGCCGGCCCCGTCACCGCTCCGTCCACGGCGGGCCACGCCGCCTGACCGCTCCGTACCTTCAGCAGTCTCAGGCCGCCGGGCGGCGACGGGCGCGGAGCAGCAGGATCCCCTTCCACGCGTAGACGGTGAGCACGAAGGCGAAGCCAACAGTGGTAAGCCAGAAAGCGGACTCCAGCCCGGCGAAGACCAGCGACAGGCCACCGAAAATCATCAGGCCGGCGATGCTCTCCAGCAGGTCGAGACGGGCCTTGGAACGCTCCGCCGGGTCGTCACCCCGCATCCGTCGTACGACCGGTACGAGGCCCAGGACCTGTAAGCCGGCCAGGCCGCCGTTGGTCCACAGGACCCAGTCAGGTATGTCCATGACATGCACTGTATCGACGGCCGCCCGCCGCCCGCAGTCACTCGGGGCGAGGTGCGGCCGACCTCGCGGCCCGCTCGATCCGCGCGCGGTGGGCCGCACGCGCTTCCTCGTCGATGCCCTGCTCGTGCTCGGGGCGCAGACCGGTCCGGCCGTCGAGGCCCTCGCGCAGGATGTCGGCGTGCCCGGCGTGCCGGACGGTCTCGCCGAGGACGTGGACCATCACGGCGAACAGGTTCGTGTCCGCGTGCGGTTCCGGCCACCACGGCACGTGGCCGGGGGCGTCGAGCGGCAGCGAGCCGATCGTCGCGTCCGCGTGGTCCCACGTCCGCCGGTAGAAGGCGACGATCTGGTCGCGGGTCTCGTCCTCGGCCGCCCACAGATCACCGCCGTCCGAGTCCTGCCACCGGGGGAGCGGCTCGGGGGAGGGGCGGGCGAAGACCTCGCCGAAGTACCTGGCCTCGACGGTGGCCACGTGCTTGACCAGGCCGAGGAGGTTGGTCCCGGTCGCCGTCAGGGGCCGGCGGGCGTCGTACTCGGACAGGCCGTCGAGTTTCCAGAGCAGCGCCTCGCGGTCCCGCCGCAGCCGCCCGTGCAGAGTGTCCTTCGCGAATTCGTCGATCACACGGCATGACCCTGCCACGGGCCGGCCGCGGCCTCAAGATCCGGAGACGTCGGCGCCCCCCCCGCCGCCCGCACGGGCTCTTAGGATCCTGGCCATGGCGACCCGACTCGTGCAGATCAACATGAAGGCCCACGACGACCGCGCGCTCGGCCGGTTCTGGGCGGAGGCGCTCGGCTGGGGTCTCGACAGCGAGGGCCCCGGCGTGACCAACCTCGAACCCGTGGGCTTCTCCTACCCCGACCCGGTGGCCGTCTGCGTCGACATCGTCGCCGGCCCGGAGCCCAAGACGGTCAAGAACCGGGTGCACCTCGACCTGGCCACCACCTCGTACGCCCATCAGGCGGAGCTGGTCGCGCGCTTGAAGCAGCTCGGGGCGACGCCGGCCGACGTGGGCCAGGGCGACGTCCCCTGGACCGTCCTGGCGGACCCGGAGGGCAACGAGTTCTGCGTCCTGGAACCCCGACCGATCTACCGGGACACCGGGCCGATCGCCGCGGTGGTCGTCGACTGCGCCGACCCGCGGGAGATGGCCCGGTTCTGGGCCGAGGCGATGGACTGGACGGTGCACGAGGTCACCGACGACCACGCCAGGATGCGCTCCGCCCAAGGTGTCGGCCCGTACCTGGAGTTCATCCGTACGCCCGACCCCAAAAGCGGCTGGAACCGGGTCCACCTCGACGTCCGCCCCTACCCGGGTGGCGACATGGCGACCGAGGCGGCCCGGCTGCGCGCGCTGGGAGCCACGGACCCCGACTTCGACCGGTCCGCGATCTCGTGGACGGTGCTGGCCGATCCCGAGGGCAACGAGTTCTGCGTGCTCTCGCCCGGCTGACCTGTACGAGGGCGGGCGGGCCGATCCCCGCGGCCGTCCGCCCTGGCACGCGTCGGCCTCGCCTGCTCGACTCAGTGCCGGAGGGTGCCGAGCCAGTCCGTCAGCAGGTGGTTGACCTCGTCCGGGCGCTCCTGCTGGATCCAGTGGCCGCAGCCGTCCAGGAGGTGCGAGGCCGAGAGGCCGGGGAGGGTGGTGGCGTGGGCGTCGATGGCCTCGGACATCCAGGTGGTGGAGGCGTCCAGGGCGCCGCCGAGGAACAGGGACGGCTGCTCGACCGGGGCTCCGCGGTACGGGGCGAGGTCCTCTCAGTCGCGGTCCAGCCGGCCGCCGCCGCGGGTGACGAAGTGCGGGTCGGGGTCTCCCTGGACGAGCTCGCCGGCACGGGCCCCACGGAGGCCCCTGATGCCCCCGAGGCCGGGCGGCGCGCCACCACGCCGCTGAGTTTCGGCGACGACAAGGCCGTCCTGCCCTTGACCCGGTACGTCGACGGCCTGCACGCCCACAAGCACGTACTGCCCGCCCTCCAGGACCCGCCCACGCGGCCCCGCCAGGCCTCCCACGAGGGCTGGGAGTGGCTGTGCGTGCTGCACGGGCGGCTGTGGCTCGCGCTCGGCGACCAGGACCTCGTCCTGACCCCCGGCGACGTGGCCGAGTTCGACACCCGCACCCCGCACGGAGCGGCGAACGCCGGTCCCGGCGGCCCGGTCGAGTACCTGATCATGTTCGGCCCGCAGGGCGAACGCCAGCGCCTGCGCACCCCGCCGGCCGCTCCTCGCCACGCCGGTGGGGAACGGGCGGTGCCGGACGGGGCCGACCGGCAGTGAGGGACCGAGCGTGACGTAAAGCCGCGGGCCCAAGGTGTCGGGCCGGACGGACGGGGTACTCGTAGGGGTGAACCGGATCCGTCACCGCGGCGGTCCGGATGCCCGTCGGCTGTCGCCGCACTGTCCCCGTGCACCTCGCGCGGTTTCGATGCCCCGGCCCGCCCTCACAGGTGGAGCCTTCGGTGGGCTGGGAGACGTGCCGTGACAACTCACCGAAACCACACCTCGACCGTGCGTGCGGCAGCGGGGCTGGAGATCGAAACAAAGCGAGTGGGGGAGGCAGTGGTGTGCGCGCTGTCCGGTGATCTCCACCTGGACAACGAGGTCGAGCTCCGCGAGGCGCTGGCGCGGGCGCTCGACGTCGCTCCCACCCTGCTCGCGGTCGACCTGTCCGCCGTCGTCCTGCTGACCTCCAGCGGTCTGAACGTGCTGCTCACCACCCGTCGACGCGCGCTCGCGAGGAAGGTGCCGTTCATCGTGGTGGCGCCCAGTCCCCTGGCGCGGCGCGTCCTGCGCATCACCCGGGCGGACCTGGTTCTTCCCGTGCACCCGTCCCTGGAAGGGGCGATGCGCCGTGAGAGCCGGTCACCGAGGGTGTAGAACCCTGGAACCGGGGCACAGGCCACGGGGTGCAGACCCGAACCGCACCGCGCGGAGCGCCTCATGTCCCGACCCCTGGCCACCCCGGCCCACACCCGTCTGGAGTTCCCTCCGGACAACACGGCGTACGTGCGCCGCGGCCTCGACTTCACCCGTGCCAGGCTCGCGGACTGGCGATGCGACACGGACAGCCTGGCCGTGGGCGACGCGCTGCTGGTCGCGGCAGAGATGCTCGCGAACGCCGCCCTGCACGCCGGTGGTCCCCTCGCCCTGGACCTGACGTTCGACCCGGACGCGCACCGGCTCCGGATCGAGGTCACCGACGCCTCGGCCGACCCACCACTGCTACGGCTGGGCCGGCCCGGCGAACCGCACGGTCACGGACTTCGCATCCTCGACCGGGTCACCGCACGCTGGGGCACCGCGTCCGCCGGGGCCGGCAAGACCGTCTGGGCGGAGCTGCGGATCCCGGACGGGGCCGGCCCTCGGGGAGCCGCGCCGGAGACGGAGCACGGCTCCCGGCCCGGCCGGAGCCACTCGAACGAATGACGTACCCGCTGTTCCCGCACACCGGGCGGGTCCCCGTACCCCGCTCCCCGGGGCGCGTCAGGGCGGTGGCCCGTTACCGTGACGTCATGGAGACTGGGATGCGGATGCAGTCGACGGTCGCGGCGCTGATCGAGGAGGCCGAGCAGCAGGTCCGGGACAAGTCGTGGCAGCTCTTGCCGGAACACCGGACCCTGGCGCGCCAGACGGCGACCGGCCTCGACGCGGCGGTCGGACCCGCGCCGGACCAGGAAGAGCTGTCGGACACGGAACGCCTGGCGCACCTGCGGGAGGCCCTGGCCGTGCTCGCGCTCACCCTCGCCCGCACCCACGGCCCTCTCGCCTGGTTCATCGGGGCCGGCGCCGAAGCCCTGTCGCCCGTTCTCAACTGGCGCACCCTTCCCCCGAACGGCGCACCGCGCTTCGGCACCACCCACCCGACGCCGCCCCAGCTCACCGCCGCCGAGGACGCCGTGCGCCGCCTCGCCGCCGCGCTGGACCGCCTCGCCGCGTAGGGAGACCGCGAGATCGCGAGACCGTGAGACCGCGGGCCGCCGGCCCGCGCCGCCGGGTGTTCGATAATGGCCCGCATGCGCATTGAACACGATCCTGCCCTGCTCGACCGGACCGCCGTCTACCGCCTGCTGACGTCGACGGTCGTGCCCCGGCCGATCGCGTGGGTGTCGACCGTCTCCGCCGACGGCGTCGACAACCTCGCCCCCCATTCCTTCTTCACGATCTCCTCGGTCACGCCGCCCATCGTGCAGTTCACCTCGGTCGGCCGGAAGGACTCGCTGCGCAACGTGGAGGAGACCGGACAGTTCGTGGTCAACCTCGCGACCGAGCCGCTGATGGCGCAGATCAACGAGACCGCCACGGATTTCCCCCACGACGTCAGCGAGTTCGACGCCGTGGGCATCGAGCGCGAACCCGGCGTTCGGGTCAAGGCACCCCGGGTCGCCGGCTCCCCGGTCGCCCTGGAATGCGAGCTGCACAGCACCCTCCTGCTCGGCGACTCCACCGTCGTCTTCGGCCGGGTGGTGCACATCGCCGTCGACGAGGCCGTCGTGGACCTCGACCACCCCGAGGTCACCCGGCTCCGCCCGCTCACCCGCCTGGGCAAGGACGAGTGGGGCACCCTCGGCGGGATCCGCGACCTGAGCCGCATCCGCTACGCCGACTGGTCCCCGTCGAACTGAGCGTCCGGGCCCGCCGCTTCGCCACGGGCCGCGGCGCCGCCCGGTGACGGCCCGGTCGTGTGCAGGACGTCCAGGAGGTGGCGTACGGCCGGGGCCGGCGGGCCGGGAGGCACCGCGAGCGCGGTCGTCACGGCCGGCGCCGCCAGGGGCCGCAGCGCCACGTGCGGCAACCGCGGCAGCGGCCCGACCTCGTAGAACACCGTCCAGGAGGGCTCAGCGGCGGCTCCGATCGCCGTGAGCGTCGCCTGCAGACCCGTGAACGGCGGGCCCTCCGGCGGTTCCGCCCCCGCCTCGCGCAGGGCCCTTCGGAACAGGTCGTGGAAAGGCGCGTTGTGCTCGCGCGGGGCGAGCCGCAACGGCAGCCCGGACAACGCGCCGAGGCCGAGCACCGGCCGGCCGGCCGCCGGATGGTCCGCGGGCAGCGCCACGTACAGCGGATCGCGCCACACGTCGAGGAGTTCCAGCCCGCGTGCGGAGGAAGCGGCCCGTACCAGGGCCGCGTCGAGCTCCCCGGCGCGCACGGCGGCCAACCGCTCGGCGACGGGCAGCCGCCGCAGCCGGACCCGCAACTTCGGAAAGCGCACCGCCAGTTCGCCCACCACGCGATAGATCCGGTCACCGGGCCCCTGAACGGTGCCCAGCCGCAGCACCCCGTCCCGCCCGCCCGCGACGTCGGCCGCCACCTGCCGGGCGCGGTCCGCGGCGGCGAGCACCGCGTACGCCTCGGGCAGCAGCCGCTCACCGGCCCCGGACAGCCGAACCCGGCGGGTGGTGCGGTCGAAGAGCGTGACGCCCCACTCGCGTTCCAGGCGGCGGATCTGCTGGCTCACCGCCGACTGGACGATGCTCAGCCGCTCCGCGGCCCGCCCGAAGCCGCCCTCCTCCGCGACGGCGACGAAGTACCTCAACTGCCGCAGCTCCATGCCGCCGCCCGTCCCCTCTCCCGCCGCGTCGGTCTCCCGAAACCGCCCGGGTTTCCCGACCGCCCGTACTCATCACGAAAAGTGATTTCTGCGGGCGACAACCGCCGGTGGTACGCGACTTCTTCCCGCGCTGTGATGGACCGCGGCGCATCGACCGCCAGACCACGGACCAAGGGGTCACCTCACCCCCCCGCCCCCCGCAGACGCAAGGAGCACCACGATGACCGAGCAGCAGGACACGGCGCTGATCGTCCGCCCCCACGAGGCCGAGCAGGTGCCGCTTCCGCACGGCGGGGCCTTCCACCTGCTCGCCGACGCGAGCAGCACCGGCGGCGCGCTCGGCGCCAACCGCCTCACCCTCGGCGAGGGCGCGTCCGGAGCCCGCCCGCACTATCACGCGCGGTCGACCGAGCTGTTCTACGTCCTGGACGGAGTCATGGAGTTCACCCTGGACGGCCGGACGGAGACCGTGGCCGCGGGCGGCCTGGTCTGCGTACCACCCGGGCGCGCGCACTCCTTCGGCGCCGCCGCGGGCTCGACGGCGGATCTCCTCGCGGTCCTGACCCCCGGCATCGACCGCTTCGCGTACTTCCGCAGCCTGGGCCGCATCCAGCACGGCCTGATGCCCTTCGACCGCCTCCTCCCCGAGCAGGAGCGCTTCGACGTGCACTTCCTCTGACCGTACGGCTGTGCGGGCGCATGGCGTACGGGCGTACGGGCGTATGGGCGCTCAGCCCAGCCGGCGGGCGGCGACCTCCTGGTCGAGGCGCCAGGTGCGGCCGCCGTCGGCGGAACGCTCGTTGCGCCAGTGGAAGGTGTCGGGGGTGAGGTCGGCGAAGGTCCAGCGGATCAGATCGCCGCCCGTGGCGCGCTCCATCACGATCTCGTCGCCGATCCGGCGGGCGTACATGTGGACGAGGTCGCCGCGAGCCGTGCCGTGGAAGGTGAAGCGCCACAGCTGCAGACGGGGGTCCCAGACGCGGACGCACAGTCCGCACTCCTGGTCGGGGTCGCGACCGGTGGCGGGGAGTTCCGCGGAGCCCGGCCACCGCCAGACGTCCAGAACCGCGCGGCCCTCCAGGGCGTAGCCGAATTCCCACTCGCCGGTGACGCGGCGGGGCGGTGAGCCGTCGGCGGGGTGGTGGGTGATCAGGGTCGCCCAGTGGCCGCCCAGGCGACCGAACTGGTCCATCTCGGCCGGGTACTGGTGGCTCGGGCCGTCGGCGAGCAGGGTCTTCACGCGGGTGCCTCCAGGTGCGCGAGCGGGGCCAGGGCGGTGGCGAGGACGTCGACGAGCGCGGCGGCGTACCTGCCGTCCGGGTCGAGCTCCGGGTCGTAGATGGCGACGTCGAGCCCCGCGACGCGGCCGGTGCCGAGGAGCGTCGCGAGGAGTGCGGCGAGCTGGTCGAAGTCCAGACCGGGGCGTCCGGGGGAGTCCACCGCCGGCAGGACCCGCTCGTCGAGCACGTCGAGATCGAGGTGGAGCCACGTCCGGTCCAGTCCGCGCTCCGCCAGGCGGCGGGTCACCCGTTCGCCGAGCTCCCTGATGCCGGTCCGCTGGATCTCCTGGGCGGTGAACCGGGTGACCGGAGGCGTCACCATGTCCTCGCGGTCACCGATCTGGACGACGTCCTCGTCCGCCACCAGCGGCCCGCCCACCTCCGGCCAGTGCGTGAGGAGCAGTTCGCCGCGCCCGGTGGCGAGGGCCAGGTCCATGCCGGCCGCCGAGCCGAGCACCGTAGCGGCGTCGTAGTTGCCCGGGTGGCGGAAGTCGCTGTGCCCGTCGACGTGGACCAGGCCCCGGTGGCCGTGGCGCCGGGCGCCGAGCAGGCAGCCCAGCAGGATGCTGCAGTCGCCGCCCACGACGAGCGGGAAGCGGGAGGCGGCGAGCGCGGACCGGGTCGCCTCGGCGAGCAGCAGCGTGTGCTCCCGCAGGGTCACGCCGTTGCGGACGCGGGTCGCCGGCTGCGCCTCGGCCTCGTAGGGCGGGCGTTCCAGCTCCGTCACCCGGGCCGGCCGCAGCCGTTCGTCGAGCCCCGCGGACCGCAGGACCCGCGGGGCCCGCCAGGTGCCCGGTTCACGTCCCGGTGCGGGCGGCCGCAGGCCCAGGTTCCAAGGAGCCGTGATGAGTTCGACGGCAGTGGCCACGGATGTCCCTCCTGTTCACACACGCCGATCCAACCGGATAACATCAGTACACCGGTTGGATGAGGGAGAGGCAAGCCATGGAAGGCGGACACGCGTGACGGGAACCGTTCAGCCCCACTCCTTCCAGCCCCGCGACCTCGTCGGCGGCCATGTCGTCGTCGACCTCGTGAACACCGTCACGGCCCGCGACGCGGACCCCGTCGACTGGCTCGACGGCTACCCCCGCCTGCTGGAATGGGCCGCCCTCACCGGCCACTTCACCCCCGCCACGCTCGCCGACCTCCGGCGCCTCGCCGACGCCGACCCCGCCGGAGCGGCCCGCGCCCTGGACGACGTCCGCGCCCTGCGGGAGTCCGTCCACGACGTCCTCACCTCCCTCGTCGTCGACCGCGCCGACCAGGGCGACCCGGGCGACCAGGGCGGCGCGTCCGCCGCTCCACCGCGGGCCCTCGCCACCCTCGAACGGCACTGGAAGCAGGCGGTCGCCCGTTCCCGCCTGACCCTCCGGCCGGACGCCCCGCGCGTCGCAGTCGACACCGCACCCCCGGGCCTCGCCCACCTCCACGACGAACTCGCCCTCCAGGCCCTCGACCTGCTGCGCACCCTGCCGACCGACCGCACCCGCGTCTGCCCCGGCCGACGCTGCGGCTGGCTCTTCGTCGACACCTCCCGCGCCGGCCGCCGCCGCTGGTGCTCCATGGCCACCTGCGGCAACTCCGCCAAGGGCCGCACCCACTACGAGCGCCGCCGCGGCGACGGCGGGTAGGCCCCGGTGGGGGCCGGGGGCGGGGGCTCAGCCCCTCGTCTCGTACCGGCTCAGGACCACGCCGCCGGGGAACGTCCGCGTCTCCACCAGGTCCAGGCGCACCCAGTCGTCCAGCGCGGCGAAGAAGGGCGTGCCGCCGCCCACGAGGACCGGATGGGCGACGACCACGTACTCGTCGATCAGCCCGGCCCGCATGGCCGCCCCGGCGAGCGTGGCGCCGCCGATGTGCAGGGGGCCGCCGTCCCCGGCCTTGAGCCGGGTGATCTCGGCGATCGGGTCACCGGCGACGAGGCGGCTGTTCCAGTCCACCTTGTCGATCGTCGACGAGAACACCACCTTCGGCGTGTCCCGCCAGTTCCGGGCGTACTCCACCTCCGCCGGAGTGGCGTCGGGCCGCTGGTCGGCCGTCGGCCAGAACGAGCTCATCGTCTCCCACAGCTTGCGCCCGTACAACGACATGCCGCTCGCCTGCTCGTGCTCGAGCCACCACTGGAACAGCTCCTGATTCCGCGGCCCGCTCCAGCCGATGTCGTCGCCGGCCGCAGCGATGTACCCGTCGAGGGTCAGGTTCATGGCGTACACGAGTTTCCGCATGGCCCGGCCTTCCGTCCGTGAATGCCCAGTCCAGCGTAAGGACCGCCGCACCCCGGAAAACCCATCGGCACGCGCACGCCGCCCCGTGGATCGATCCCGTGCTGTGTGATCGGTGCGAGGCCCTCGTTCCGGAGCACCGACGTCGCTGACCGGGCCCGGTCGCTCGCTGCGGAGCGCACCACGGAGGGAGCCGGCCTGGCTGTCCGCTCTGGTGCGGCAGCCAAGCCGGCAACCATCGCGCGTGGTCCCGCGTCCTTTGTGTCCGTCGGCTCCCGCAGCCCAGCCCGCCTGAATCGCATCGACTCCGGAGGCTCCCGTCCACACGTCAGCGACCACCCCGAACCCACCCCGGACACGCCCCCGCCGCAGGGCCTGGCCGGCGCCGGCCCTGTGGGGCCTGGTGTGCGGCGTCGCCCTGACCCTCTGCCTGATCACCGCCCTGCGCTGGCCGCAGGACGAAGTGACGTATCGCAGCACCGCCCCGTCCTCGCTGACCTACCCGGACCGGTCGGAGCACTACCTGGCCCTGGTGCGGAGCAGTTCCCTCTCCGGCTCCGAGACCTTCCGGTTGTTCGTCGGCAGGGATCCCGGGCACGGCTACGGGCACTGGCTCGACATCGACGCCTACCTCGGCCGGGAGGGCGTGGCGTCGACGGAATGGACGCTGGAAGGCGTACGGGTCCGCTTCCCGACGGGCCACGAAGTGTTCGTCCCCGCACGGGCGTTCCTCCACGGCAGGTAGCACCCGAGCAGAGGACGGGCGCGTCCGCCCGCTGAGCCGCCCTCATCCGCCCGCGGTCGCCTCGGTCACGTCGGCCACCTCGGCCACCTCGGTCACGTCGATCACGTCGACGAGCCTGCGCAGCTTGTGCCGCGCGCGCGGGGCGTCGGGCTGAGGCACGCGCACGACGGCCGTGGCAGTGGCCGTGGCGGTGTCCGTCGGTGTCGTGGAGTAGGTCAGGTCCAGCACGTGGTGGTTGTTCAGCGTGGCAGCGAGCCGCGCGAGGGCTCCGTGGCCGGGCCGGAGCGTGACGGTGAGCCGGGTGTGTTCCATGGGTGGTGGTCCTGTTCATGGGGCCGTGATGGGGCCGGAAAACGGAAAAGACCCCTCGCGAGGTGCGAGAGGTCTGCGTGCGGGCGGTGAGCGCGGGGAGGGTCACTCCCTCGTACTCGGTGCCGGCACGCCGCCGCTGATAATCAGCTGCTGCTGCATGCCCGGCATGCTGGCACAGTCGGGCCGCATCCCGGAAAGCCGTCTCATACTGCGGGCACCCCGAGGCGCGCCGGTGCGGGCCACGGGTGAGGGGAGGGCCCCGCGCCCTCCCGCTCAACGCCCAACAAAGGGCGTGGACTTGCTCCGCGCACCGGGGCTAAGATCGACGGCGACATCGCGTGTCGGTCACCGGCTGGGTGAGGCATGGAGGTGTCGGGACATGCCTTCGGAGGCATTCCTTGTCAGTAGAGCTGAACCACACGATCATCCACGCCCGGGACAACCGGGAGTCCGCCGCGTTCTTCGCGGACCTTCTCCACCTCGAGATCACCGCCGAATGGGGCCCGTTCATCGCGGTCGGCCTGAGCAACGGCGTCACGCTGGACTTCGCGACGGTGCCCGCGGACGCCATCACTCCCCAGCACTATGCCTTCCTGATCTCCGAGGAGGAGTTCGACGCGGCCTACGCGCAGATCAGGGAACGCGGCATCGAGCACTACGCCGACCCCCACCGCAAGCAGCCCGGCACGATCAACCACAACGACGGTGGCCGTGGCGTGTACTTCATGGACCCGGCGGGCCACGCCATGGAGCTCATCACGGTGCCGTACGGCGGCAAGGCCGCGTAACCACGTGTACGGGAGAGGGCCGCACCCCGTGCTCCGGGGTGCGGCCCCCTCCCGTTGCTGGGCCCCTACGCGACGACCGCCGTCAGCCGTCGGTAGTCCGTAGTCGGCCGTCGGTGGTCGGCAACGGCCTCAGGCCGAGACCGGGCCCCGGGACAGGGCCGTGCGCAGTGCGAAGACGCCGAGCAGGCCGCCGGCCGTGAAGCGCTGAGCGGCCATGACGCGGGGCCGGGTGGCGAGGAACCCCGACACCCGTGCCGCGCTGAGCATGATGAGCGCGTTCACGGCGAGGCCCACGACGATCTGCACGGCGCCGAGCTGCAGGAGCTGCGCCCAGGCCGGACCCGACCGCGGTTCCATGAACTGCGGCAGCAGCGCCGCGTAGAGCAGAGCGATCTTGGGGTTGAGCAGGTTGGTCAGCAGCCCCATCGAGAACAGGCGGGCGTCGGAGACGGGAGGCAGATCCCCCGCCGGGGCGAAGGGGGAGCGGCCACCGGGCTTGAGCATGTCCCACGCCAGGTAGGCGAGGTAAGCGGCTCCGGCGAGCTTGACGATCGTGTACGCGAGCGGCACCGCCGCGAACAGCGCGGACAGGCCGGCGGCCGCCGCCACCAGGTAGCACACGAATCCCACGGCGGTCCCGCCGAGGCTGACGAGGCCCGCCCGACGGCCCTGGGTGATCGCTCGCGAGGCGAGGTGGATCATGTTCGGTCCCGGCGTGAGGGCCATGCCCAGTTCGATCAGGGCCACTCCTCCTGCTGCGGCCGCACTGATCACTGTCGTCTCCCCGATCCTTCGCGCCGGACATCTCGTACCGGCCTCAGCGGCGCCCTCCGGCGCCGGGGCGCCGGACGGCGGCGACGCCCCGGCAAGCCGTGCCGTGCCTCGCCGGCCTCAGAATACGGCCCCGCTGTTCGGCGCCCGCGGGCCCCCTCACCCGCGCACTCACCCGCGCACTCACCCGCACACTCACCCGCGCATGATCCCGGCCCGATCGGGCACTGGCACCGGGGTACGAGCGCGCGTGCTGGTGGGAAGGGCGGGCCAGGGCCGGTCAGGCGCCGGGCAGGGCCGCCGGGACCGCCGGTCGGCCGGGCGACACCGGCCTCCGGGGAGGCGATCATGGGTTTTCCGCTGCCCGAAAACATCGAAGAGCTCAAGGACCTCATCGGAAGCGAGGTCAGCGCCCTGCGATCCGCCGTCCGGCGTGCCGCGGACCGCTCAGCCACCCCCACACCGGGGGACGACGTCACCGCCCCCATCCAGCTCCTCACACCCGCCCCCGCCCTGCCGACGCGGAACCGCTCCGGCACGGACTGCCTCTGCAGCACCCATGATCGCGGTGCCACCGGCACCTGCGCCGTGCTCGGCGCGATCCCCGCCTCCGCCGTTCTTCTCGAACCGGTGCACGACGAGACCGGAGCCGTACGGGACTTCCGCATCGTCGCCGGCAACCGCATCCGCTCCGCCGAATGGCTGGAAGCTCCGCACCGGCAGGTCGGACAGCGCTTCCTCGAAGCCCGGCCCGGCGCGGCCGCGAGCGGCCTCCTCGCCGCGCTCGCCGACGTCGTCGCGGGCGGCGGGCCCCTGGAGGGCCGGGTCGTCGACTACACCGAGCAGCGCCTCGGCCGGCTGCACCGCGCGCCCCTCCTCTACTCGGCGGCGCTCTGCGGCGAACAGGTCCTCGCGACCTGGTGGCCCGTCCAGAGCCAGACCGAACTCCTCACGATCGACGCCCAGTACCTCGCCTCCCTCGGCTGGGGCAACTGGGACCTGCTCTCCGGAAAGGTGACCTGGTCGGAAGGGCTGAGCCGGATCTTCCACGCCGACGTCCGGATGCCCTGGCCGCTGGAACAGCTCTGCGACGCGCTGCTCCCCGACGACCTCACCGCCTTCGCCGAGTTCCTCACCTCCGTCCTCGCCGGCGAGGAACCCGCCTGGACGCGGATCCGCTTCCTCGTCCTCGGCGAGGTGCGCACGCTCGACCTGCTCGGACGACCGGTCGCCGGCACCGACGGGCGGCCGTGGGCGCTGAACCTCGTCGCCCGCGACCTCACCCCGCAGATCCGCAGCCGCCGCAGGCTCGCCGAGACGGAACTCGAGACCGACCGGCTCCGGCGCCAGGCCCGGGCGGAACGCCGGGTGGCCGACGCCCTGCGCGAGGCGCTGCTGCCCACCCACTCCGAGGCCCTCGCCGCCGTCGGACTGACGGTGGCCGCCTCCTACCGGCCCGCCGAACCGGACGCCGCCGTCGGCGGCGACTGGTACAAGTGCCGGCTCCTGCCCGACGGCCGCGTCCTCGTCGCCATCGGCGACGCCGCGGGCCACGGCCTGGACGCCGTCGCCCGCATGTCCCAGCAGCGGCACGCCGTTGCGGGCCTCGCTCAGACCGGGGCCTCCGCCGGCGAGATCACCACCTGGCTCAACGAACTCGTCTGCAGCGACCCCTCGGAACAGACCGCCACCGTCGTCACCGGCCACATCGACGAGACCCGCACCCTCCACTGGGCCGACGCCGGCCACCCCGCCCCCATCCTCCTGCGCGACGGCCACGCCCGCCCCCTGCACACCGACAAACGCGGCCCCCTGCTCGGAGCGCTGCCCGGCTACGCGTACGAGACCACCACGACCCAGCTGCGCCCCGGCGACCTCCTGCTCCTCTACACCGACGGCATGGTGGAACGCCGGGGCGAGGATGTCACCAAGGGCATCGAACGCCTCGCCGACCTCGTCTCCCGCTCCCCGGCAGCGGCGCCCCCCGCGGACCTCATCGACATGATCCTCGCCGACCCCGACCAGGCCGGCCACGAGGACGACGCCTGCATGCTCGCCATCCGCCTGGAGTGACCGGCCGCGCCGGCCGGGCGCCGCTCGCGTCCGTGCCCGGACCCGGGCGGACTCGCTGTGCCTCGCCGGGGACGCGCGCCGCCAGGCCCGGCGCTGCCCGGCGGCGGTGTCGTTCAGCGTCGACCTCAGTTCTCGAGCTGGAGGCGCACCTCCGCGGTCTTGGTGCGGGGGAACGCCATGTCGAAGTTGCTCCGCGCGCCCCAGCCGCACGCGTCGGCGCTGTCGTGGCCCCCGTTTCCGGCGTGGGCGAAGACGAAGGCGCAGTCACCGTCGGCGCGGGTGTCCTCGACCCAGCCGTAGACCTTGAGGGTGTTGCCGGAGCAGCTGAGTGTCCAGTGGGCCTTGGCGCCGGGGATGACGGGGGAGGCGGAGGAGGGACACGAAGCGGCACTGGCCGGCCCGGCGGCGGTCAGAGCGAGCCCGGCGGCGAGCGTGGTCGCGGACAGGGCGGAGACGAGTGTCTTGCGCAGGCGCATGGCATTTCCTTGTCTGTGGGGGGAGGGAAGAGGACGGGGTCACGCTGCGGCGCCCGGCGGGATCCCTTCGCTGGGCTCCTGGCGCGCGGTGCCCGGTGCGCGGCGAACGAAGCGGGCGGGGCGAAGTGCAGCGCGGCGGACCACGCACGATGTTCGTGATCACGAACGCAGGAATAGCGCGCTGCACAGTGGCGGCGTGGCGCATGCGCGGGGTGAGTCAGTCTCCTGGGTGAACGCTTTCACCGGGGAAACGATCAGTCGCAGGACGCGGTCTTTCCGGCACGGCGGCGGGGCCGGGCGCAGGCCGTGGTGCTTCACGCTCAGGCCTGACCAGACCGGACCGGCGATCCGGGGCACGCGCCGTCGAACGGGCGGTTCAGACCACAGGCCGCCGCGCGGCACGGGAACTGGCGGCGGTCGCCTGCTCTCCCGCCGACGACGTCGCCAGCGCCGTCCCGAGGTCGGTCCTCGCGTAGCGGACGACGCGACCTCGGCGGTGTCGATCGACCAGACCGGCCCGGAGCAGAATGCCGAGGTGGTACGACACGGTCGCGCTGCTCCAGCCGGTTCTCCGGCTCAGCTCGACCGTCGACGAGGGCACGTCGAGTGTGGTCAGCAGCGCGGCCCTGGTCACGCCCACGAGTCCCGTCAGGGCCGATTCCGCCGCGCTCACCACGCCCGCCACCCGGTTTCGCTCTCCGAGAGCGCCGGTGCCGCGCGCCCGGTAGAACAGCACCGGTGTGTGCGGACGTTCGGCGGCGAACAGCACGGGACCGACGTGCGTCGTGGCCGGCACGAAGAGCACCCCTTCGTCGGCCCAGTCGATGATTCCGGAGTACGCGCGCTCCAGTACGAGCTCGGTGCCGGTCCACCGCATGCGCTCGCCGAGATCGTCGAGCACCGCCGCCGCGCCGTGTGCGGCCATCCGGTCGGCGCGGTCGCGGATGTCGGCGTCCAGGACGGCGCGCACCCGTGGCCAGTCCGGCGCCAGTACGGACTCGAAGAGGGTCGCCATGGCCTCGGCGGCAGCGTTCGCCACGGCGGCGCCGCCGTCGCGTGCCACCTTCGCGAGCGCCGGGGGCATCGGACGCCGCCACCGCTCGTAGGCCGCCTCACTCCCGTGCAGCGCGCGGACGTGCGGCCACACACGCCGGCCCCGGATCGCGACGTCGAGCTGGTAGTCGACCTCCTCACCCGGCGTCGCCGCGATCCGGGCAGCCACCTCCGGCATCGACTCGCCGTGGCGCGGCACAGGCGTCAGGAAATCCGGGGCGTAGCTGTGATCGGAGGGCACCAGCGCCTCCAGCAGCGCCAGTTGCCCCGGTGGGAGTGCCCGCCGGGCCCGGGCGTGCCACGCGCGGGCGTGAGCGGCCGGATGCCGGCCGCGGTGCCGCAGCACGCCGAGAACCTCCATGGCCGGAGACGTGCCGAACCGCGACCTGCTCCACGCCCGCGCGTCCAGCCGCACCCTCATCGCCATGCCGAAAGTGTCCCATCGCCGCCGCGACGGGCCGATGGATTCGAAGGGACTCGAATGCATGGCCGCCTCCACCGCTCCCACCGGATGGTGATCCGCGTCCCCGTCACCACCACCGAGGAGGCACTTTGAGCTCCACCCGAACGCCCACGAACGCCGACCGCAGCCGTCCTTCCGCTCCCGTCAGCCGACGCGGCATCGTGCGCATGGGCACCGCCCTGGGCGCGATGGGCCTTCTGGCCACCGCCACGCCGGCGTCGGCGGCCGGCGAAGCTCCGGACGACAACCCCGCACTGCGCAAGCCGATTCTGGTCGGCGCCAATCCCGGCCTCCAGCTCTTCGACGCGTCGGGCTCGTGCACGGCCTATCTCTCCACCTGGCAGGTCCAGTGGTCCACCCGCGGCGCGGGGAACGCCCTCGTGCTCTGGCGGCCGGACGGAGTACGGGTCGTGGGGGAGGACCCGAACCTCGCGCTCTGGCTGGCCGATCACTTCGTACGCCACTTCCCCGAACTCGACGGCCTGCCCTGGTCCACCCCCCGGTTCCACCGGTCCACGGTCCACGTCCGGCTCGACCTCGCGTCCGGCTTGTACGCCCGGGGCGGAGGCATCGACGTACACATGGCCGAGGTGCTCGACCGGCGCGCCTTCGCCACCGACCGATTCCCGCTGGCCGGCGTCGACCACAGCCTGAGCCTGGTGTTCGCACCCTGCGGAAGCGCCCGAGCCCTCGTCGACGGCCGCCCCCAGCCCGGCGCGATCACCCGGGGAGGAACCCCCGACCGCCCGTCGTCCTCGGCCTTCCTCGCCGCCGCCGAGGTCTGGCGCGCCTGACGACCAAACCTGCACGCCTGCCTGCCCCTCCCTTTTCGCTTGGCTGCCTAGACGGACCAGCGGGGAGGGAGGCCCGCTCGATCACGCCAGAAGTCCGCGTCGCGAGGGTCGTCGAGCCATCCGACCAGACGCTCGGCACCTGTTTGGAACGCGTGCGGCAGCGGGGTCTCCTCGTCGACGGCGAGGCGGAGCGCGTCGACGCCATGGCCGGCGTGATCCGTGTCACACCAGCAGGCCACGTTCACGGCCGTGTCGACAGCGAGCTGTCCGAAGTCCGTCCACACGACGTGGAGCTGGAACTCTACGTCATCGCCTCGGCCCCGACGTTGGACGACATCCAGGCCGAGCACGACGGACGTCCAGGGTTGCGGGCCCGGGAAGATCGCGTGATCCGGTGTCCAGTCCCACCCGGCCCTGTCTCCGTCGGCGCGCGTCGCGTCGACGGCGCGGGCGGTTGCTTCGAGGGATGCCACGTCGGCGGGCGACAGGTGAGGGAACAGCCGGTTCAGAGGCGCGTCGTCGAAGGTACCTCGCATGAGGCATTCATACCTGAGCAGTTCCCCATCACGGGTGTCAGTAGTGGGTCATAGGCTGCGGCCATGGAATCGTTGATCGCTGCCATTCGTGAGCAGGAGGAAGCCGCTCGTTTCCTCGCTTGGCCGGGTGACTTCGACCTTGACCTCGGTGATCACGGCGAAGAAGTCCACCTTGCCTCAGGAGCCGCACTCGAGGGATTCGCCGGCGACGGTGCCGGCGGCACGTTCTTCTTCTGCGGTGAAGGCGGGGAGGAGCGACCGATCCTCTACGCCGACTCCGAAGGAGGCTCGGCCCTGGTCGCGATCGGCCTGCACGAGCTCGTGCGGCTTCTGCTGGTCGTCCCGTGGTGGCGTGCCTGCCAGGCATTCACGGAGGAGGAGGGACACCGGCTGGAGGCTGAGTACCTGGAGGACATGCCGGGCCTCTCGGCAAGCAGAGACCGCGCTGCGGAAGCCCTTGGCCTCGATCTTCCGGGTCAGACCGAGGCCTCGACTCGCCTGAAGGAAGTGGCGACTCGGCTGGGGCGGGACTTCGTCCTGATCTTCACGCCGGAGGGACACAGCTACGATCCGCTGTTCACGGCCTGAGAGGCCGTGGTCCTACCGATCGCGGGAGGTCGACCGGACGGGAGTCTTCTTCGGGTGATCGCGGTCGCTGCCGGGCGGGCGCGAAGGCCCGGTCGGCCTGACGGGCGATCTTGCGCGCTTTGACCGGGAACCGCCGCGGTTGCTCATTGATGGCCGGCGGGGAGCTGACATTCCGGCACCCGGCTACGTGGGTCCCTCCGTTGCCGTGGCGCTGGCACAGATGGGGCGGGTGCGGGCGGCGTAGGAGCGTGCGGCCACGATGAGGCCGATGCCCAGGCCGGCGAATGCCAGGCCGCCGAACTCGGCAAACCAGGTGATCCCCGAGCTGGTGGTGAACGGCGGGGACGGCTCGATCTCGGGCAGCACACCGGCAGCCATGAGCGGGGCCATGATGAGGAGGGCGGCCCCGTACATCGTCAGGGGGATACCGGTCAGCCAGGCCGGGATCAACGGCAGCAGGCGCGGGACGCGCCGTCCGGACAAGAACAGCGTCCAGCGGGGGAACACCTGCCCCCACGCGTGCAGCAGCCCCAGCAGCAGGAAGATCCCGGCCATCGCGGCCAGCACGGTCACATCGATCCCCGCCGCCGCGGTGGCCTTCGACGGCCCCGACGCGCCGACGCTCGTCGTCCTCTGCCAGTCATCGCCCGCGACGCCGAGCGCGTGGCCGCCCAGCGTCCAGATGGTCTTGGCTCCCGCCCACGGGAGGAGTCCGAGCATGAGCAGGTACACCGCGACGCGGGTCCGCCTCGGGGCTCGGGAGGCGGCTGGGTGCGCGAGCGGGCCGTCGGCTGCGCCGGCGTGCGGCCGCCCGCATCGCGGGCAGTCTCCGCGCAGCCGTCGGTGGTACGACAAGCCGACGAGCAGCAGGAGGGCGGCGCCGGCCGTGTTCAGCAGCACCTGGGCCAGCCCGGTGGCGCTCTCGATCCCCGAGAGCGTCGCAATCGTCACGAAATAGATCGGCAGCCCGTTCGTTCCCACGACGAACACCGGGAGCGCCACGATCAGCGCCGCCGCTACCGCAACCCGGCCGAGCCCGGCGAGAGTTCGGGTGCTGGCCAGGCAGGCGCCGCCGGCCAGGAACGCGAGGGCCGCCAGGAAGAGCTGGACCCCCGGCGCGTACGCGGAGTGCTCCTTCCACTGCACGGTGGTGCCCGTCACCGCCCAGGTGACCTCGACAGCGGCGTACAACGCGCCCCACACTGCAGCGACCACGGGCGCCCACACAGGCCACCGCCGCCACCACGACATCCGCCCCGGGCTTGTGGTCGATGGCTCAGGAACGCCACCTACCTCCGAGTTCGCAGGAACAGCCACCGTGACCCCCGTATATCCGGATTGCCGACGCTCCAAGATTCCGCGTCACCCGCGCTGATCACATCCACCCCACGGATCATCCGGCCTCCCCCACGTGGGGGAAGCCGGATCGTGAGTGTCAGCCTGGCCGGACGATGACGGTGCGGTGCGCCGGCCGTTGTCGTAACGATCAGGGCGCTCGCCGATCGAACCACGTCACTGACCGTCGATCACGCTCGCCGTGTGGGCACCGGGGCGAGGACATCACCCGGCATGAGTGCGCCCCACGCACATGAGCCGCATTCCCACTTCGGAAGGCACCCGGCACATCGAAGCCGAGAACGGTGACGCTTGGCATCGTGGCGACGCACAGTCCGGCGTGGCGGAGGAAAACACGTTGGATGGTCCGCCGTCTTGCTGCGAGGATACGGCCGCTTTTCTCGCGGAGGATCATTGATCGTTTTTCTGTGTGCCGGGTGCGGTGCCCGGCTGACCGGCCCGCTGTCCCAGGTGGAGCTGCCGGTGCACGCCCACCAGAAGTACGGGAACGGGATCCAGCTCCCCGTCCTCATGGAACCGGGCACGTTCGCCGTGGAACCGGAGCCGTGGGGGCACCCGTGGCGGAGGTGGGACGAGGTCGACCCGGACGAGGCGGCAGCCCGGGGCATCTACGCTCCGGTCCACGCCGTGTCCGACGGCCCGGCCGGCACCGTGGTCCTCGCGCCCGGGGATGCCCGCGGCACGGTGCTGGTTCCGGAGCGGGCCGGCGGCTACTGCTGCGGTCTCGCCTGGGGCGACGGCCCCAACCTGGCTTGCGAGGCGTGTGGCCACCCGGTGGGGAATCGCATCGACGACTGCTCGCTGTGGCAGGCGGTCTGGCTCGATCCGGACGCCGTACGCCGCCTGCCCGTCGACGACGCCGAGGCCGAACCCCCCATCCTCACCTGGACGGAACTGCTCACGAAAGGGCCGACCACGCCCCCGAGCGCGCCGAAAACCCGATGGGGGTCATTGCTCGCGGTGGATCCCAGGTGGTCGTGGAGCCCGCAATGGGAGGCGGCGGTCGGCCGCGCACTGGCCCACCTGCTGGCCGCCTCGGACGGCCGGCCGGTGACGGTCCCGCAGGGCCTGGCCGCGGAGGTCTTCCAACGCGCCCTCGACGCCCTGCTGCCCGCGGTCCCGCCGGCCCGGCGCGCGGTTCTGGCCGGACCCGGACTACCCACCCGCGATGCCGACGCCGACATCGTCATCGTGCCCACCCACCCGCAGACGGGAGAGCTCTGGAACCCGTCCGGCCAGGCCGCAGGGGCATACCCGGTGCCGCTGCCGTTCGGGGTGTGGAGGTGCATGGCCTTCCCCGAGCGACACCTCGGCTTCCCCATGTCGGGAACCATGCCCGACGGAGTTCTCCGCGACGACCCACCCACGCCACGCCCCTACGAACGGTTCCATGCCGATCCGGGAACCTTCCAGGACACGCTGGTCCGGTTGCCGGCCGTCCGCAGTCCGTGGCTGCGCGAGATCCTGGACAACCTCACGCACCACCAGCAGGCCCGTCTCTTCTAGGCCGTGTATCGAAAGCGGATCCGGGGACTGTAAATGATCACGGTTCCTGGGTCGGGGAGATCTCACAGACGAGCAGTGGGCGGTGGATCTGCAGAAGGAACCGCCGGGTGTTCACCGAGCCCGATGATCACGGACTGGGTCGCTCGCGCGGCGGGTTCACCACCAAGCTGCACCTGGCCGTCGCACAGGGCCAGAAGCCCATGTCGACCGTGATCACTGCTGGGCAGCGCGGTGACTCGCCGCAGTTCGAACCGGTGCTGGAGAAGGTTCGCGTGCCCCGCCTCGGGCCGGGCCGCCACGGGTCAGCCCGAACCGGGTCCGCTGACAAGGCGTACGCCTCCCGCAAAAACCGGGCCTACCTGCGCCGCCGCGGGATCCGCTACACCATCCCGGACAAGGCCGACCAGGCCAGCAACCGCCAGAAGCTCGGCTCCCGCAGTGGCCGGCCGCCGCGCTTCGCCCCGGTCGACTACCGACAGTGCCAGGCGGTCGGGTATGGGATCAACCGCCTCAAAAACGACGTGCTGTCGCCACGCGCACCGACAAGCTCGCCGTCCGCTACGAGGCGACCGTGCTGGTCGCGGCCATCAGCGAGTGGCTATGACCTTGGGCCGTCACGCGGTGGGATCCACGTTCCATGCCGCAGGAAGATCGCTGCCGCAGAAGACGCAGACGAAGTCGTCCTCACGGACGATGTTGCGCTCCTGGCAGTCGGGGCATCTCCGGAACACCACCTCGTGGGTGAAGCCGGATGGCCGCCGGAGCTCTGCAGCGTCCAGGGCGCGGGCGACTTCCGCCCAGAAGGTGACGTCCGGGCAGTAGCCGGTGGACTGGTTGCTGACCTCGCTCACGGTCCACCGGTCTGCCTCGCGCATGAAGCTGATCTCACCAGCGCTCAGGACCATGTCTCCGCCGGCACAGGCCACGTGCTCACTCCGGCGCGGCGCCAGTCGAAGCACACCGTCCGCGCCGACCACGAAGGTGAACGGTTCGGCCAGCTCCACCGCCGATCGCTCCACGATCCAGCCGTCGAAGTCAGCCGCCGACCCGATACGACGCCCGCCGTCACCAGGCCGGACCGCGGCCTTCAGCTCGACCGGTCCGACATAGCGATAACTCCGCCCCCACCCAGTCACGTCAGCCAACCTAGAGCACTTCCGACACACGCCGTAGGTCAGTCTGCGAAATGCCGGTCACAGCCACTCGTTGACGGATGTGACCAGCGCAGTCGCGTGACGGCGGACCGCGAGACCTGCGACGCCGTGCCGTCGGGGCGGCCGGCGGGAGACACTGGCGCGATGAATCAGCTTCAGGAGACCGCGGCCCTGGTCGGCCGTGTGCTGGGCCAGGATGCCATCGGCGCCTACCTTCACGGATCTTCCGTCGTCGGCGGCCTCATGCCGGCCAGTGACGTGGACGTGCTCGTCGTCTCCCGGCGCTCGATGAGCGAGCGGCAGCGCCGGGACCTCCTCGGCGGACTACTCGCAACCTCCGGCTCTCGGAACAAGGCCCGCCCGATTGAGCTCACCGTGGTTGCCCAGTCCGAGGTCCGGCCATGGCGATACCCTCCGACCTGCGACTTCCTTTACGGGGAGTGGTTGCGCCCCGCATACGAGGCCGGCAAGGTTCCCCGGCCGGAACCCATGCCCGACCTGGCGCTGCTGATCACCATGGTGCTGACCGGAGACCACCCACTGACCGGCCCGCGGCCCGCACAGGTCCTCGATCCCGTCCCGCACTCCGATCTGATCCGGGCCGGCGTGGCGGGCATTCCCTGCCTGCTCGACGACCTGGAAGCCGACACCCGCAACGTGCTGCTGACCCTCGCACGCATCTGGACCACGCTCGCCACCGGCCACATCAGGTCGAAGGACGCCGCTGCCGACTGGGCCCTCGCCCAGCTCCCGCCCGAACACCGCCCCGTACTGGAGCATGCCAGGCACCTCTATCTCAACTGCCGCTACTCCGACGAGAGCTGGAGCGAGACGCTGCGGGCCCACGTACGTCCGCATGTGCACCACGTGCTCGCCCAGATCGACCGGCTGAGGTTCCGGAGCCAGACCTCTTGCGCGGGGTGGGCTGATCCGATGTGTGACGAGATGCCATAGGGGACATTCGGGTGGGATCCCTCCCGTACCGCAACTGACCACGCTGCCTCCGGAGTCGTCTGGTGCAAGTGGCATCACGACCAAGGAGGCACCAGTGAACGGTTTTCAGGGTTTCACCTCGAGCACCTCTGGGCTGATGGACCTCGACCTCGACCCCTACCGCTTCCCCGCCGCATACGTCGACGACCTGCCCGAGCTGACTGAGCTGCCCGAGCCGACCCCGACCGTCTGCGGAGTCATCGAGCGCGGCGACGACCCGCTCCCGGCGCCCGACCCGGCGAGCCGCCTGTTCCCGGCCCTCGAACCGGCCGACCGTCGGCGCCTGGACCTGCACGCGGCCCTCACAGCAGCGGGGATCGCGCCCCGGCCCGGCGACCTGGACGCCATCGAGGCCCTGTGCCGGCTGGACGACACCACCCACGCCGCGCTGCGCCGATGGATCAACCACACGGTCTGAGCCGCACCGGCCGGGGCGAATCCACAGGGCCCGCTGCGCGGCACGCCATGGCCTCCACGGGCCCGGCAGTCCGGCTCACCTTCCGCGGGAGGCCTCAGGCCTCCCGCGGGGGCCTGAGCGCCAGAGACCGTCGCCGGCACCCGGAGGGGTAAAGGTCCTTGCGGGTGATCACCGAGACGAGGATCTCGTCGCCCAGGTACCTGGGGATCGCGACGTCGCGCCGGGTCAGGCCGACCTCCTCGATCATCTCGTCGTGACCTCCGACGGGGACGAGCGACGCATGTCCGGGATCGTCTCCGCGGTCAGGGTCGGCGGGATCCGGTCGGCGAGAGCCGCGAGAGCGCAGCTTCGCCTGCCCGGGGCCGGGGCTTGGCTCCGGCACTTCCTCGATGCGCACATCCTCCTTGCCGTGGAACCGTGCTGCCTTCATGTCTCGCCCTTTCTCCGCGGCGACCGGGATCGCCGGTCGCCATCGCCGTGGTGGTCCGCCTGAACCGCCCGGCAGCGCCGGCAAGCTCCCCCGACGCGGTCGTCAGGCGGCGGCGCCCTCGGCCGGAGACCTTGCGTTCCCCGCCCCGACCGCGGCGCCCACCCCAGCCTCGTGCGCCCCGCTCGTCGCGGGACACCGCCGGACGCGGCGGATCCCGGAGATCTGATCCGCCATGTGCGCGCCCGGGAGGACGACGAGCCCGACGGCGGTGCGGCGCCTGTCTGCGCAGCGGGCTCTACCCCGAGGACTCCGCCTGGCAGACCGCGCGCGACACCCTGGCTCCCGGTCTCGGCCGGATCGAATCCAAAGAGCGGGCCTGAAGGAAACGAGAGTGCCTGGAGACAACCGGGCGGGGCGCGTCCCCTCCCGCTCCCCGCAGCCGTGCTTGTCAGTGACGGGTGGCAGGATCGAGAGGTGCTGATCAAGGGTTACGGATCCGGTCCGCTGGTGCCGGGTGAAGCGCTGCTCGGCCTGCCGGGTTTCTGGTCGAACCACCTGCTGTCGATGTGCGGCGACGGCGGGTGCGTCGAGCGCTCGGTGCCGGAGTGGTTCGGTGAGGACAGCGCGGATGCCGACGCCCTGTCCGAGGTCCTCTTCGATCCGGAACGCTGGCCGGTGTTCAGGGCGCCGGCGCAGGACGGGCCCGGGGCCGTGGTGGTCTACCGCAACCTGGACGGGGAGTACGGCACCGACTACCTCCTGACCCGTCCGGACGGCGGCCCCGCCGAGCGGATCGCCTCCTGGGACGTGGACTTCGCGGGCACGGGGCTGACCTGGCGCGAACTGCTCCGGATCGCCGACAACCCGTCCCTCACGGCCGAAGGCGCCAGCGACCCGGCCACCCGTCTCCTTCTGCTGCTTCCGCTCCTCGCCGACCCGGACATGCCCGAAGCCGCATCGGCACGGCTGATCGCCGCCCTTGCCGAGGTCGGCGCACCACAGGACACCGTCTCCACAGCGGCGGAGCACCTGCTGGGACACCTCGCGAGGCGATCCCGGCACGACCCGGCGTGGGCGTCTCCCCTGAGCGGTGGCTGAGAGGTGACCGAGCCGGGCCGTGTCGGCCTGCTCGGGCTAACCTGGTCGTAGGCAAGGGTAGTTCGGAACTGACCGGCTCCTCATGGGGCCGCACCAGGAGGACGGATGCTGGCCGAGGAGTTGGCGGCGCTTGCCGGCGCGGGGGCGACCGCGCTGATCGGAGCCATGGCCACCGACGTGTGGCAGGGGGCCCGCAGCCGGGCCGTACGGCTCTTCGGGCGGGGCGGCGAGGCGCCGGACAGCGCGATCGAGGCCCGGCTCGACGAGGACGCCGCGCTCGTCGGCGGCGCGGAGCCGGGTGGGGAGGCGGACGAGATCCGGGCGGAGCTGATGCCGGTATGGCGGCGCCGGCTGATCCTGCTGCTTGAGCGACACCCCGAGTACGAGGCGGACTTGCGGGCACTGGTCGACAGCGTCCGCGGCGAGCTGCCGGACGGGCGGCAGGTGTGGACGCAGCAGAACACCGCGCGTGACCATGGCACCCTCTTCGCGGTCCAGGGCGGCAACCTCCACTACCACCCGGCGGCGGACGGACGCGTGCCGCCGCCCGATGACCGGGACGACCGCGGCGACAGGGGCGACCGTGACGCACAGGCCGCCCAAGACACCCAGGACGCCCGGGGCGGCCAGGGTGACCGCGGCGGCAGGGGCGGTACGGGCGGGGCCCGCTGACCGTGGACCTTCCCGACGAGGTCCACCAGCAGGTCCACGCCGTCGCCGGCTTCGCCTACGGCGCGGTCGGCGCCGACATCCACGTCTTCGGCGACGGCACCCCCGTCTACCTCCTCTACGCACGCGACACCCACGGCCGCGCCGATTCCCTGCGCAGGGACTCGGCCTGGCTGCGCGCCCAGCCCAGCCGCATGCTCGACGCCCGCAGCGAGATCGTGGAGTTCACCGGCCGCGAGGCGGAGCTGGCCGCGCTGCGCGCATGGCGTGACCGGCCCGTCCGGTCGGCCGTGCGCTGGCTGCACGGACCCGGCGGCGCGGGCAAGTCCCGCCTCGCCGCCCGCCTCGCCGCCGAGAGCGCGGAAGCCGGCTGGCTCGTCGTGGACGCCGTGCACGGCACCGACACCTACCCACCCGCCCAGGGCAGCCAGGACCTCCGCACCGACCACCGCACCGGCGTCCTGCTCCTCGTCGACTACGCCGACCGCTGGCCCGACGCCCATCTGCGGTGGCTCTTCCACAACGGGCTGCTCCTCGGGAAGCTCCCGGCCCGGGTCCTCCTCATCGCCCGCTCCGTGCGGCCCTGGCCCGCCCTCCGAGCCCAGCTGACACGACAGCGGCGCGCCACCGACCTCTCCGACCAGCCCCTCGGCCCGCTGACGGGCCGACAGTACGGTGAGCGCCCGCGCATGTTCGAGGCCGCCTGCCGCGGCTTCGCCGCCCACTACCCGGACCCGGCCGCCCTGGCCGCGCTGCGCCCGCCGTACGAGGACCTCGCCCGCCCCGACTTCGGGCTGACCCTCGCCGTGCACATGGCCGCCCTCGTCGCCGTCGACGCCCGGGCGACCGGCCGGGAACCACCGTCCGACCTCACGGGCATGACCGCGTACCTCCTGGACCGCGAACACGCCAACTGGCGTCGGCCGTTCGACGAGGACGATCCCACCGGGCAGCCGGCCGGCCGATTACCGGGCTCCGACGACCGGCACGCCGTCGACCTCGCGCGGACCGTCTTCACCGCCGTGCTCACCGGCCCGATGGACCGGGCGGACGCCCGCCCGCTGCTGGACCGGCTCCTGCTGCGCACCCCGGTGGACGGTCTGCTGAGCGCTCACGCCGAGCACTACCCGTCCAGCGACCCGGCGGCCGCCCGCGTGCTCGAACCGATGCTGCCCGATCGGCTCGCCGAGGACTACCTGGCCCTGACCCTGCCGGGCAGCCCCGTCAGCGCCTATCCCAGCGACCTGTGGTCCGTGACCGCCGTCGCCCGCATCCTGCAGCGCGAGACCGGGAACGCGCCCGCCTGGACCCCCCGCTCCCTCACCTTCCTCCTCGCCGCCGCCGAGCGCTGGCCGCACGTCGGCCCCGCCGTCCTCTTCCCGCTGCTGCGCCGCGACCCGGCCCTCGCCGTCCGCGGAGGCGACGCCGTGCTGGGCGCCATCGCCGCCCTCGACTCCCTCGACCCCGACATCCTGGAAGCCATCGCCCCCTTGGTGCCCCGAGGAGACGTACGCATGGGTGCGGGCGCGGCAGAACTCGCCGCCCGGCTCACCGCCGGCCGGCTCACGCGGGCCGAGGACCCGGCAGGCCGTTCCCGTATCCACGCCGAACTGTGCTCCGCCCACCTCAGGGCGGAGCGCCGCGCCGAGGCGCTGTGGCACATGGAGGAGGCCGTACGCCTCGCCCGGGAGGCCGCCGAACGGGACCCGGCGCACCTGGAGGACTACGGGGACGCCCTGCTCAACCTCGGCGGCCTTTTCACGAAAGAGATCCCCGTGGCGCGACGGATCGCGCTCATCGAGGAGGGGATCACGCTGATGCGGGCGGAGGCGGAACGACGGACGGCGGAAGCGAGGCAGCGGGGCGAGGAGCGGCAGGCGGGCGTCGGGGGCGAGACCATCGAGGAGCGGGAGGACCGGGAGGAGCCGGGGGCGGCTGCGGGGGCCGTGGGGGCCGGGGACGGCGCGAACGGCGAGGAGAAGCGGCGACTGGGCACCGTCCTCGGCGCCCTGGGCACCGCGTACGGCCGCCTGGCCGTCGCTCACTGGCAGGCCGGGGACCTGCCGCGGGCGCACGCCGCTTTCGCACAGGCCGATCAGTCCTTCGCCGACCTGCTGGACCACGACCCCTTGCTCTGGTGGGCCATGTCCTCCGAACAGGGCCTCGTGGAGACGATCAGGGGAGGGGTGCTGGCCACCGAAGGCCGTTCCGACGAAGCGGTCGAGCCTGCCGCGACCGTCGTGGCGAACGCGCGCCAGATGGCCGAGCTCAACCCCGCCGTCCACGGGCGCGACCTGGCCTTCGCCCTGTCCACGCAGAGCGCCTTCCTGTGGGAGGCCGGCCGCCGCACCGAGGCCGTCGGCCCGCTGCTGGAGTCGCTCCACCTCTACCGCCAGCTCGCCGAGGTAAGCCCTGCCGAACGTCGCGCCCTCCCCGCACGGATCGACGCGGTCGTGGGCCGGCTCATCGAACTGGACCGGCACGCGGAGGCGGTCGTGCTCGTGGAGGAGTTGCTCGCGCTCCAGCGGGAGCGTCTGGCCGCCCTCGGGCCCGAGGACGGCGACGAGGCATCCGAAGCCGCGTTCACCGCCATCCACAGGGCGCGGTACTACCTGCGCGAGCGGCGCGGCGCCGACCGGCTGCCGTGGGGCACTCCCGCCGAGATCGACGCGGAGGCCGAGCGGCTGGTGGAGGCCTCCGACGCCGCGGGGCTGTGGGACCTGATGCGCGCGGTCCCCGCCCCCGACGCGGTCAGGATCGCCCACCGGCACGGCCCCGACCACTGGGTTCCCGCCGAGGACGGGCCCGGCAGATCGGCCGCGCTACGGCTCGCCGCCCGCGGCATGCGGCCGCGCGCCGCCGAGCGGGCGGCCCGGGCCGCGGCGGCGCGGGCGGTGTGGCGGCTGCCTCGCGGCGGCGGTCCCGGCGCCCCGGAGCGGGTGTCGTTCGCGCCGGGGCGGCCGTCGGTGATGGCTTGGGAGACGGGGGAGACGGGGGAGACGTGGGAAACGGACCGTGCGGGCGGGCAAGCCCGAAGCGGCCCGTACGCCACCCGGATCGACGTCCACGACATCGACGGCCGCAGCCTGCTGTGGTCGGCCGAGCACTTCAGGACCGGAACGGAGCCGGTGGCCTGTCTCGGGCCGGACGCCGTCCTCGCCCTGCGCGCGGGCATCCACCGGGACCTGGCCGAGCTCGTCGTGTACCGGCCCGGCGGACGGACGGAGTTCCTCGCGAACGGCCCCGCCCTCGTGGACGCCCGGATCCTCGCCACGGCCACCGGGTTCGTCGTCCTGCCCTGGGGCGTGCCCATCGCCCTGGTCGCGGAGCGGGGCCGGCCGTGGCGCGAGGTCGACCTGGTGGACCTGGGGCTGGGGCGGGGCTGCACGCAGCACGCAGTCGACCCCACCGGCCGGCGGATCCTGCTCGCGGGAGGCGACCGGGTGGTCGTGACCGACGCCGCACTGCAGCCGGTCTCCGCCGAAGCCCTGTGGCGGACACCCGAGGGCCACGGGCCGGTGGACGCCGCGGTGTTCCTCTCGCCGGAGGAGGTGGTCACCTCGGCGTCGACCGGCGGCCTCTACCTCTACGAGCAGGAGGCCGGCCGGACCCTGCTGACCGCCAGGTCCGACGCCCCTCGGATGGACCACCTGTTCGCCGTGCCGGCGTGGCGGCTGCTCGGCGGCCGGGCGGTGGACGAGGAGCCCACGTACCCCCTGACCTTCGACTCCGTGGACCTCGCCCCGGTGACCGTCCCGCGCCCCCTCGCACGTCCCTCCGGGCACGGGCCACGGACGGTCACCGCCTCCCCGGGAGGCCGGTACGTCGTCCACGGCGACGAGGTGCACGACCTCGGCCTGCCGCTCTCCTTCGCCGGCCGGCCGGTCGCCTCGCTGACCCCGGCCGACAAGGCGGCCCTCGACACCTTCCTGACCGACCGCGCCGCGGCCCCCGCGGTCCCCGCGGCCGTCCGTGAACTGCTCGCACTCGTACGGGACCTGGCGTCCGCCGACTGACCCCCTGCCACCGGAGCGAGGAGAGTGACCGCGTTGCTGTTCCGCAAGAAACGCCCCCGGAACACCCCTACCGACCCGCCTGGACCGAAGGACGCGGCGGGCCCGGCGGAGTCCGCCGGCCCGGACGAGGCCGTCGCCGACGCTCCGTCGGAGCCGCTCGATCTGCGCCTGGACGAGCAGGACGACAGCCCCGTGATGCGCCTGACGCCCGACTACACCATGGAGCGGCTCGACGAGCTCGCCGAGATGGAGCGTCAACTGGGCCCGGGACACCCGGACGTGCTGCGGGCACGCAACAACTGCGCGACGCTGCTCGCCGCCTGGTCCGTCGCGGCCCCGCCGGGCGACACGAGGATGCACGACCGGGCGATCTCGCTGCTGGAGGTGAACCTCGCCCACCAGGAGGCGTCCCTGGGCCCGGACCACCGCGACACGCTGACCACCTGCCAGATGATCGGACAGACCCATCGGACCGCCGGCCGGCCCGAGCGGGCCATCCCGTACCTGGAACGGGCCCTGGAGGGCCGCCGGCGCCTGGCGGGCGGGGAGGACACGGACACGCTGACCTCCCGCGAAGAGCTGTCGGACGCCTGCGCCACGGCCGGGTTGACCGACCGGGCGATCGCGCTCCTGGAGGAGACGGTGGCGGCCGGCGGGCCGCTGCTCCCGCCGGGCGGCGACACGGTACGCAACCGCAAGGTCAAGCTGTTCGACGCCTATGACAAGGCGGGCCGGAGGGCCGAGGCCATCGCTCTCTGCAAGGAGATCATCTCGGACCGCGAGCGGTTCTACGGCCCGCACCACCGCGACGTGTACGTCTGGGTGGACAACCTCGCCCACCTCCACCACGACGCCCGGGACCTGGACGCGGCCATCGCCTGTTACGAACGGGCCATCGCGGGCCTCGAGCAGATCCACGGCCCGGACAGCAAGGCCATCTCCTACCGCTACCACAACCTCGCCATCGCCCATCTGGACAGCGGCCACCCCGACCGCGCCATCCCGTACCTGGAGGCGGCCCTCGCGGCACGCGAGCACTCCTTGGGCCCCGACCACGTCAAGACCCTGGACTCCCTGGTCGCCCTGATCAACGGACTCGACCAGGCGGGCCGGATCCCCGAGGCCGTCGAAGCGACCGAACGGCTCGTCGCCGCGCTGCTGCGCCTCGGCGGCCCCGACCATCCCAAACTCCCCGAGATACGGGGCTATCTGGAGGAGCTGCGCAGGCTGCTGCCCTGAGCCACGCGCCGAGTACAGGAGGCGGCCCGCCGGCTCAGGAATCGAGCACGGCGGCGACCGCTTCGATCTCCACGAGCTGGTCGTCATAGCCGAGGACGGTGACGCCCATCAAGGTGCTGGGCACGTCGTGGTCGCCGAACGCGTCCCGTACGACCTGCCATGCCGCCACCAGGTCCTCCCGCCGGTGCGAGGCGACGAGAACGCGGGTGCTGATGACATCGCGGAGAGACGCGCCGGCGTCCGCCAGAGCGGTCCGCATGTTCTCCACGGCGTGGGCCGCCTGCCCCGCGACGTCGCCGACGGCCGCGGTGGAGCCGTCCTCGTTCAGGGGGCAGGCTCCGGCCAGGAAGATCAGCCGTGACTCGGCCGGGGCGGTGGCCGCGTAGGCGTACTCCGCGACGTCGGACAGGGAGGCGGAACGAATCAAGGTGACAGCGCGCGGCATGGGCTTCCTTTCGCGGCGGTTCCGGGACACGGTGGACCTTCTCAGAGAGCCGGCTCCGCGCTCGACACATTTTTCGCACGTCTTCAGGTCTCCAGGTCTTCAGGCTGTTCGCCTGGGTCAGGCGCCCGGACCTTCAGCCAGGGGCAGGGACTCGGCGAGCAGGTCGAGGATGTCGCGCCAGGATCGCCGCGCGTGCCCGGGGTGGTGGCCGACCCCGGGGACCGTGGGGTGGTCGACGGGCGGGTGGTGGAAGGCGTGGAGGGCGCCGCCGTAGACGGTGAGCCGCCAGTCGACGCCCGCGCCCTGCATTTCGGTGGTGAACGCGCTCCGTTGCGCGGGCGGCATGATCGGATCCTCCGACCCGACTCCGGCCCACACCGGGCAGCGGATGTGCGCTGCCTCGCCCGGCCGGCCCGTGACGAGTCCGTTGACGGTCCCGATCGCGCGCAGGTCGACCCCGGCGCGCCCGAGTTCGAGTGCGACGGCGCCCCCGGTGCCGTAGCCGATGGCGGCGATCCGGCCGGGATCGGTCCGCGGTTCGGCGCGCAGCACGTCGAGTGCCGCGCGGCCGATGCCCCGCATCCGGTCGGGGTCGGCGAGCAGGGGCATGCAGCGGGCCAGCATCTCCTCGGGCTCGGCGAGATAGCGCCCGCCGTGGAGGTCGAAGGCCAGCGCCACGTACCCGAGTTCGGCGAGGGCGTCGGCCCGGCGGCGCTCGACGTCGCTGAGCCCCATGCCTTCCGGCCCGATGAGCACCGCGGGCCGGCGACCGGTTCCGGCGGGGAGGGCGAGGTGCCCGGTCATGGTGAGGCCGTCGGCGGGATAGTCGACGGTACGGGTGGTGATCGTCGTCATGGGGCCGGACTGTAGTGATCGGCGGGCCCGGTTCGGCCGGTGTTCTGCCGCCGGCGGAACGGCACGTGTGCCTTCGCGGCCTGTCCCCGCTGCCCGTTCGGATCTCCTGACGTGCGACGCCGTCCGCCTCGGGGGACGATCGCGGCTACGCGGCACGGCTGCGTGACATCGGACAGCGCGGACGCGGAGGCGGGCCGGGAACGCCGAAAGCCCTGGCCGTGTCGGACGCCGGCCCGGACGTCGGGAAAGAGGGAGCAGCGATGGGGTTCGACGCCGACCGTCTGGCCGTCGTACCGCTGGACGACGCACTGGCCCGGGACATCGCCGTCACGGGCGCCAAGGCGGCGCACCTGGCCCGGGCGACCGCGGCGGGGCTGCCGGTTCTCCCCGGGTTCGTCCTCGTCCCCACGGAGGCGGCGGCCGGCAGGGCCGCGGGCGAGGAGGCCATCCGCCGCGCCTGGCGGGAACTGGCCCGCGCCGACGGCCCGGGCGAGCGCGCGCTGGTGGTCCGGTCCTCCTCGGCGTACGAGGACACCGCCACGTCCTCGATGGCCGGCCGTTTCACCTCGGTGCTGGACGTACGGGGGTGGGAGGACTTCGCGACCGCCGTGCAGACGGTACTGGAGTCGGCGCGGGGCGTTCCGGTGCCGGCGGCCGACGAGACCGAAAGGGCCGAAGGGGGCGACGGGGGCGACGGGGGAGGGGAAACGGAACCGCCCGGCGGCATGGCCGTCCTCGTCCAGCCGATGCTGCGGTCGGTGACGGGCGGGGTGATGTTCGGTGCCGACCCCGTCGAGGGCCGGACGGACCGGATCCTCGTGAGCGCGGTCAGGGGCGGCCCGGACCGGCTGGTCGACGGCAGCACCCAGGGGGTGCGCTACCAGCTCACCCGCCTGGGCCGGCTCGTGGACACCGATCCGGCCGAGCCGCGCTGCGGACGACTGCTGTCGCGGCGGCAGATGACCGCCCTGGTCCAGCTGGCGAAGAAGACCCGCCGCGAGTTCGGCGGCCCGCAGGACATGGAGTTCGGCTTCGGCGGCGACGGCACGCTGTGGCTGTTCCAGTCGCGTCCGATCACCGCGATGACCGTCCAGCCGCCGCGCCGGGCACGATTGCTCGGCCCCGGGCCGGTGGCGGAGACGCTGCCCGGTGTCCTGCAGCCCCTGGAGGAGGACCTGTGGGTCGCGCCGATGGCCCACGGTCTGACCCTGGCCCTCGATGTCGCGGGGGCCGCCCCGCGCCGGATGCTGCGCAGCGTGCCGGTGGTGCGGACCGTGGACGGGCGGGTGGCGGCGGATCTGAGGCTGCTGGGCGTGGTGCCCTCCGCGCACCCCGTACTGCACTTCATCAACCCGATGCCCGGCGCCCGCCGGGCGTCCGCGGCCTGGCGGGTCGGCAGGCTGCGGGCCGCACTGCCGTTGCTGGCCCTGGACCTGATGGCCGACGTCGACCGCGCGCTCGCCGATCTCCCGGTGCCCCAGGTGCTGCTGAGCGGGCAGATCCTGGACGCCGTCTCCTGGGGGCGCACCGTGCTGTCCGCCCTGCACGCACAGGAATCGCTCGCCGGCGCCCTGCTCGGCGCCGGATCCGGTGTCACGGCGGCCGGCGAGGCCCTGGCGACGCTGGCCGAGGGCCGGGCGCGCGGCGCCGGTGACCGGGAACTGCTCGCGGCGCATCCGGTCCTGCTGGCATTGCTCCCGCCCACGCTCGGCGAGCCGGGCCGGCTGCCGGAACGCTCGGTGTGGACCGGTGTTCCCCGGGGTGTGGGGGCGCTGCCGGTCCGGGAAGGGCTGCGGCTGCGCATCCGCTGGGTGCAGGAGATGCAGGCCCGGATGCTGCGCGAGCTGGCCGACCGCCTCCAGCCGGGCGAATGCCGCATCGGGTTGTCCCGGCTGGCGTTGCTGCGGTGGGAGGAACTTCTCGGCACGGCCGACGGCGGCCGCCTCCCGGCCGACCTCGGTGCTCGCGCACCGCGCCCGGACACCCCGCCCCTGCCGGCGGTCTTCCGGCTCGCGGGGGACCGGCCCGTCGCCCAGAGCGCGCCGAGCCGCAGAAAGCCGGGGGAGGGGCAGGGCGCCGGCGGCGGAGTGGGCGAGGGTACGGCGTGGGACGGGCGCGGCGAGCGGCCCTGGGACGCCGTCCTGGTCGTCCAGGCCCTCGATCCGGCCATCGCCCCGTTGCTCCCGGGACTGCACGGGCTGGTCGCCGAGACCGGCAGCGTCCTGTCCCACCTCGCCGTACTGGCGCGCGAGGGCCATGTCCCCACCGCGGTGGGCGTGCCCGGCGCGGTCCAGCGTTTCCCGCCCGGCACGAGGGTCGTCGTGCCGGGCGCAACGGCGCGGTCGAGACCTCCGACAGCACCCCGCCGCCGGACCGGTCCGACCTGCCGGACCGCCCGGCCGGGGCCGAGGACGGAGGGGACGGGGCATGAAGTACGTGGGCTACCTGCTCGGCGGGGTCTTCGCCGGATACGCCGCCTACTACGTGGTGGCGTACCTGTACCGGTGGGAATGGCACCGGGCGCTCATGTCCGGGATCCTCCTGCTGGTGATGGAGGGCTTCCTGGTCTGTCTCGTCCTGCTGAACCGGATGTCCCGGCTGCAGCAGCGCGTGGAGGCGTCCGAGGCCCAGGTGGAGGAGGTCCGCAGGCGCCTGGAACAGACCCGGCGGCCCGAGCCGGGCCGGTTCCGCTGGATGGACGGGGAACGTCCCGGCGGCGAGAACCGTACGTACGTCTTCGTGCCGGTGCTGATGATGGCGGGTGTGGTGCTGTCGGGCGCCGCGTTCGTCATCCAGAAGATCGCCGGGGCCACGGCCCGGCCCGCCATGGAGCGGCGCCTGGCCGGCCGGCTCGCCGCTCTCGCCGCACCGCCGGAGGCCCTCGGCGGGTCCGTACGGCTGGAGGACCGGCCCGCGGTACCGCCGGCCCGCCGGCGACGGACCTGGCTGACGGTGGCGGCGGCGCTGGCCGGCGGTGTCGTGGCGGCCGTGCTGT
This sequence comes from Streptomyces sp. NPDC053541, assembly GCF_044544705.1. Lineage (NCBI taxonomy): Bacteria > Bacillati > Actinomycetota > Actinomycetes > Kitasatosporales > Streptomycetaceae > Streptomyces > Streptomyces sp. NPDC053541. Next base: position 15,700 of record NZ_JBITXM010000012.1, on the reverse strand, counting down.
TCACGGTGCTGGCCGACGCGACCCAGACCCGGCCCGAGCGGCGCCCCGATTCCGCGGCCAGCACCGTCGTCTTCCGCATCGAGATGCGCGGCGCCGCGAGCCCGCAGGACCTGCGGCTCGCCGCCGGCGACCTGTGGGAGAGCTGCCGCCGTTCGACCGCGGCACGCAACGAGCGCGCCGCGCTGAGCCGCCTCGAGGACACGGTGTACGCGGCGGTGATCCGCCCGGCCCTGCCCGCACACGACCTCATGCGGCTGCGCGGCTGCATCGAGGACGCCACCACCGAGCGCGCGGCGGCCAGGGTGCTCGGGGAGGGCCAGGCGGCTTCCGGCTGAGCCGAGGCCCGGGACGGCGCTGTCCCGGGCCTCGGGGCCCGATCCGGGACTCGGGTCCCGGGCGCCGGGTCAGGCGCTGACGCGCTGGGCGACCGCCTTGCCCTTGATGGCGGCGTCCTGGTGCGCCTTCTCGCGCGAGGCCTCGAAGAGCGGGATGAGCTCGGCCATCGCCGGGTTCGTGGGAGCCAGGGTCAGCTCCGGGACGATGAAGTCCACCTCGAAGCCGAAGCCGGTGGCGAGGATGGACTCCAGGTAGTTCTGGACGTGCTCGTGACCCGCGCGCGGCGTGCCCGGGGCGTACGAGCCGCCGCGGCTGGCGACGACGGTGACGGGGGTGCCCGCGGCGGACGGGTTCTCGGTGAAGGCGGTGCGGCCCGCGATGATCACCTGGTCGAGCCACGCCTTGAGGGTCGAGGGAATCGCGAAGTTGTACATCGGGGCGCCGATCACGATGGCGTCCGCCTGCTCGATCTCCTCGGCGAGCCGGGTGCGCAGCGCGAAGGCGGCCTGCTGCTCGGGGGTGTGCTGCGCGGGGTCGCTGAAGCCGGCGGTGACCGCGTCGCCACCGAGGTGCGGCAGCGGGTCGGCGGCCAGGTCGCGGTAGATCACCGTGCCGTCGGGGTGCTGCTCCTGCCACGCCTGGCGGAACGCGGCGGTCACCTGCCGCGAGGAGGAGGCGTCGAGCGGGAAGACGGACGAGTCGATGTGCAGAAGCGTGGCCATGGGTGGTGCTCCTCGGGAAGGACGTACCGGCAGGGGTGCGCCGGCGTGGGCAGAGCGGTCCGTGGGTGGCGGACAGGCACGGATCTCCGTGTGCGAAGAAGCCGTACGCTGCTCGATATTACATAGGTGCTTACTTTTTTTCACCAACGGGGAAGTCGTAAGACAGTACCCTGAAGTCATGACGGACGGCATGACAGAGATGTGCAGGCAGGTCGACGGCTGCATGACGCGCGTCTTCGAGCTGTTCGGAAAGCGCTGGACCGGCCTCATCGTGGCCACCCTCATGCCGGGCCCGATGCACTTCGCCGACCTCAAGCGCGCCATCCCCGGCATCAGCGAGCGCATGATGTCCGACCGGCTCACCGAGCTCGCCGCCGCCCACCTCGTCCTGCGCGAGGTCGATCCGGGCCCGCCGCTCCGCGTCTCCTACCGCCTCACGGACGCCGGCCTCGCCCTCGAACCGGCCCTCCGCGAACTCGGCCGCTGGGCCGAAACCCACCTCCCGGCCCCGGAGTCCTGCCCTCAGGCCCCCCAGGGCTGAGACCCCCTCGCCTCCCGTGTGAGGCGAGGCCGCCAGCGCCCGGGCGGCCCACCTGGCGAAGCCGCCTGACCTGCGGGCGCCGCGAGGTCGCTGTGCGCGTGTGTCGCGTACCGCGCGCACCCGTGTCCGGTGCTCTGGGCATTGATCAATCCTGACGAACACCCCGGGCGGGAGTGGTCCGCCTTGCATTAGCCCGCGCATGCAATTATTGTTGTCACTCGTAAGGCGCCTACGCAAGCAGTTTCGCCGCGCATGACGCCTGCCGGACCGGCTCGTGTGCCCCTCGCCACGACACCCCCGCCGGTCACCTGCCATCCGCAGGGGCCCTGAGCCTCACCACTGTGCCGGGATCCCATCCAGCCCGGCACCACCCACCGAAAAGGCACCTTCATGTCGCTCAAGAACATCCTTCCCGGCCGTCTCGGCTTCGGCACCGCCCCTCTCGGCAACATGTTCCGCGCCATCCCCGACGAGGAGGCCGCCGCCACCGTCGAGGCCGCATGGGACCACGGCATCCGCTTCTACGACACCGCCCCCTTCTACGGCGCCGGCCTCGCCGAGGAGCGCCTCGGCCGGGTCCTCGCCGACAAGCCGCGCGACGCCTACGTGCTGTCCACCAAGGTCGGCCGGGTCGTCCTCGACGAACACGAGACCGACGTCCCCGACTTCGGCGAGAAGGGCGGCCTCTTCGAGCACGGCAACCCCAACAAGATCCTCCACGAGTGGACCGCCGACGCCACCGAGCGCTCCATCGAGGGCTCCCTCAAGCGCCTCGGCACCGATCGTCTCGACATCGTCTGGGTCCACGACATCGCCCAGGACTTCCACGGCGACGCCTGGCTGGCCAAGTTCGAGGAGGCCCGCACCGGCGCCTTCCGCGTCCTGTCCCGCCTGCGCGACGAAGGCGTCATCAAGGCCTGGGGCCTCGGCGTCAACAAGACCGAGCCCATCGAGCTGACCCTCGCCCTCGACGAGCCGCAGCCCGACGGCTTCCTCCTCGCCGGCCGCTACACCCTCCTCGACCACGAGCACGCCCTGACCCGCCTGCTCCCCATGGCGCAGGAGCAGAACGTCGACATGGTCGTCGGCGGCCCCTACAGCTCCGGCATCCTCGCCGGCGGCACCCACTTCGAGTACCAGCAGGCCCCCGCCGAGATCATCGAGCGCGTCGGCAGGCTGAAGGCCCTGGCCCAGAAGCACGGCATCTCCGTCAAGGCCGCCGCGCTGCAGTTCTCCCTCGCCCACCCGGCCGCCGCCGCCGTCATCCCCGGCGCCACCCGACCCAGCCGCATCGCCGAGGACACCGCAGCCCTGAACGAGACCGTCCCGGCCGCGTTCTGGACCGACCTGCGCGCCGCCGGCCTGGTCAGCCCGGCCGCCCCGCTCCCGGACAACGCCTGACCCCCGCACGTAAGCAACCCTGGAGCACCACCATGGCTTCCACCTCCGTCTCCCGCGTCGTCCCCGCCTCCCCCCAGCAGGTCTGGAACCTCATCGGCGGCTTCGACGCCCTCCCCGACTGGCTCCCGTACATCCCCGAGAGCACCGCTCTCGAAGGCGGCCGGGTCCGCCGCCTGACCAACCCCGACGGCGACGTCATCATCGAGCGCCTCGTCGGGTTCGACGAGGCCGAGCGCCACTACAGCTACGCCATCCTCGAAGCGCCCTTCCCCGTCGACGGCTACGTCTCCACCCTCCGCGTCCACCCGGTCCCCGGCCGCGACGACGTCGCCGAGGTCCAGTGGTCCGGCCGCTTCCACCCCAAGGGCGCCACCGAGCAGGCCGTCGTCGACCTGTTCACCGGCATCTACGCCGACGGCCTCGAAGCCCTGCACACGACCCTGTCCGCCTGACACCGCGGCCCCACGAGGACCGAGAGCCGCACCACGCAAGCCCGGACACGCCCCCGGCGTGCCCGGGCTGCGGCATGCCCGGGCACCCTCGCGTTGCGGGCCGGGAGGCATGGCCGGATCGTGAATCCATGCCGAGCCTGAAGAGGGGATCGTCCGGCAGCGGACCCTCCGCGAACGGAGCCGCCCCATGACCAGCGGATCGTTCGTGGGCAATCTGCGCCGGAGCGTCTCCCCGCTGGAGCTGTTCTTCGACCTCGTGTTCGTGTTCGCCGTCGGCCAGCTCGCCCACCACCTGCACGACGAACTGTCCTGGCGCGGGGCCGCCGAGACGGCCGTGATGCTGATCGCGGTCCTCTCCACCTGGGCGCTGACGAGCTTCGACGCGACCTTCCTCGACGTCGAACGGCCCCTGACGCATCGGCTCGTCCTCGCGGTGATGGGGCTCGGCCTGTTCATGAACGCGCAGATCCCGCACGCCTTCGGCGACCGGCCCTGGGCCTTCGTGGTTCCCCTGGCGGCGATCCTCCTCCTCGCCGACGTCACGGCCGCCATCGCCGCCCCGACCCCGGTCCTGCGCCGGCACTACCGACGCGTCACGGCCTGGGCCCTGCTCTCCGTACCGCTGTGGATCATCGGCGCCGCCATGGACCACACGCCGCGGCTCGGATGCTGGGCGGCGGCCGCCCTCGTCGACATGGCCGGTGTGTGGCTGGCCCACCCGCTGCCCGGCAACGTCCTCTCCTCCCGGGACCTGACCTTCGACGCCGAGCACATGGTCGAGCGGATCCGCCTCTTCATCATCCTGCAACTCGGAGAGACCGTGCTGACCATCGGCACGGTGATCTCCGACGCCCCGGTCGACGTCGCCACCGTGGCCGCGGGACTCGGGGTGTTCGTGGCCGTCGTCTGCCTGTGCGCCAGCTACTTCAAGGGCGGCGAGGACATCCTGACCCTGCACGTCACGACGACGGACGACGCACTCCTCCCGGTCCGCCACGCGGTCAGCGGGCAGTACACGACCCTGGCCGGCGTGGTCGCGCTCGCCGTCGGCGCCGAACTCGCGATCAGCCACCCCACCGGACACGGCAGCGCCGAGATCGCCCTGCTGCTGTTCGGAGGCCCGATCCTGTACGTGATCACGCAGGCCTGGTGGTACTACGTCTCCACCGGCCGCGCCTGGGGCGTACGCGTGCTCGGCTGCCTGGCTCTCGCCGCGGGCGGCGTCGCCGCGGTGTGGCTGCCGCCGCTGGCCTCCGTGCTGATCCTGGCGCTGACGCTCGTCACGCTGGTCACCGCACTCAAGCGGGTGCACCAGCAGGTGCTCACGACGATGACCGCCGGCATCTGAGTGACCGAGAGTGGTGAACGCCCCGCACGCCCTCGACAGGATGCGAAACCCGTCACCATCCGAAAAAGTACGAGGAACACCCCTACACGTCCGAATCCGGGAGGGCGCCCCATGACCGTCTCCGACACGCCGATGCACCTCACCCAGGCGGCCCACGTAGGGATCTCGGTGTCCGATCTGGACGCCTCGATCGCGTTCTACTCGGCCCTGACCGGTCGCGAGCCCGTCGCGCGGGGAACCATGGAGAGCGAGCCGTTCGGTCGCACGCAGGGGCTGCCGAACGCGAAACTGCGGTACGCGACGATCAACATGGACGGGCTCGGCATCGACCTCATCGAGTTCCAGGACCCCGTGGGCGAGCGCACCAACGGCAAGGCGAACCGGCCCGGCTCCATGCACCTGTGCTTCAAGGTCGACGACTTCGACGCGGTGTACCGGCGCATGAAGGACGCCGGCTACGACTTCCTGGGCGAGGACTACACGTTCATCGCCGGCGAGGTCACCCCGGAAGCCGCACTGGGCACGAAGGTCGCGTACTTCAACGACCCCGACGGCACGAACCTGGAGATCATCGAACCCAAGGGCGGCTTCGCCAACTGACCCCGCTTCACCGGACACTCCCGGCCGGCAACGAGTGGAAGGCGGCCACCTGCGGCTGAGGCGGACGGCCGGACGCCGTCGTCCACGAGCCGACACCGGTGCCGGCGGGCCTCCTTCCGATGCGATGGTTGCGTACGCGGACTGCATGTGCCCGGAACTTCACCGCACCGTCCTCGACATCGGCGGCCACGTGCTCGCTTCCGCCGCGACGACCGGGCGGCCATCCGGCGAGACCGGCACCCACACGGCGCGCCCACCGCCTACCTGGTCGACCCGGTCAAGCCCGACGGGCGCCCTTGCACGTCCTGTCCACCGCACTCGACAAGCCGCTCCTCCTCTGCGCGGGCGTCATGCCGGTCCACCGCGACGGCCGCCCCACCGGCGCGACCGGCCACGGAGGCACCCCCCCCGCTGGGTCACCGTGACGCTGTGGCGCAGCAGTTCGTGTAGGCGTTCATCGGCGCAGGGCTGGGCAGGGTACGACGCTCGAACTCGTCGTCGGTACGAGCAATCAGCCGGCCGAGATCGCGCCGCGCACCGCGAGAGAGGTGAAGCAGGACTTCCTCCGGCTCAGCCGCCGGCGTCCGGAGAGGTTGAGGCAATGGTGACCTCAGCGGTCCAGCCCCCGGGTTCCCCGGGCGTCTCCCAGGTCACCTCGACCTGTACGTCGTGGAGGTCGTGTGCGAGGCCTTTGACCATGAGCGCCGCAGCCTGCTGTGCCTCGACCGGGCCGGCGGTGACGGGAACGTCGAGGTGCCCGCAGAGCATCCCCCCGTCCGCGGTGAGGACACTGTGACGCCAGCCTTGCGGCGTCGCGAGCAGGACGATGCCTTTCGGGACGCCAAAGGGAGGCCGCCTCTTCTTCTCACGGTTCGGTCTCACCGGCGAAGCATCCCACCTTGTCGGCGTGCTGACAGATCAGGCGGGCGGAGTTCCATGGCCCTCGGGCCGGGGACTGACTGCCGAAGGCTCGCCGGAAATGGGGTTTCCGGGGGCCCATGCCTCACGAGGTCATGCCGGGCAGCCCGTCTGCGTGGGGGTTGTGGTGGCGCCGGTCCACGGGCGCGCCCGGTCTGCCGCGTCCTGCGGCCCGGCGGCACCTTCGACGGCACCGTCCGGCACCCCGGTGAAACGTACGACGGTGCTTTGCAGGAGCAGCTGCACTGCCCGGGAGGCGCAAGGAAGCCCCTCGATCGAGTCGTCCGGCGGGCCGGGCCCGAAGGCTCTCGGTCCGCCGGACGGGAAACGGCCGGGCCCCGGTGCGCCGATCAGCTGCGCAGCGCCCTCACGCCACTGCTGGCGTGACCAGCCGACCCGTCGCCGCTCCGGTCCACCGGCCGCACCAAGGCGTGTCCGACGATTCCCGCCGGGCCCGGCCCGTCAGTCGCGCGTGTACGCCGAGAAGGGGCGCGCTCCCGAGCCCCAGCGCACGGCGACGACCAAGTCCTCGTACACGCGCACGCCCGCCAGTTCGCCCTTGTGCCGGTCCACGTCGACGCCGGTGTCGATGCTCTCCTTCTCCTCACCGGTGGCGGCGTCGAGCACCACCAGGTCGTCGAGCCCGCCCTGCCGGGAGCCGCGGTCGGCGAGGACGGTCACCCGGCCGCCGGTCACGTCGAGGGCACGCAGGCCGCCCGCGACGGCCACGTCCTCCAGCCAGACCTGGCTGCCGCTCGCCAGGTCGAAGGCGACCACCCGGTCCCGGTATGACTTGCGCTCTCTGATTTCGGCGCCGGCGTAGAGCCGCCCGTCCGCGACGGTGACGAGGGCCGGCGCATGCGCCTGGATGGTTCCGTATCCGCCGGTGGTCTCGATCCGGCCGGCCGCCTTCCCGTCCTCGCCGAAGAGGAGGAAGGCGCCCTGCCCGCCCTCCGTCGTCCCGCCGTTCTGCACGACCGGCGGCTCGGCCGACAGCAGGGCCACCTGCCCGTCCGGTGCGGGCGCCGTCCGCCCGCCGAGGGAAGCGGTCCACCGCAGCCCGCCGCCGGCCGGGTCGAACGCGGCCAGCCTCAGTTCGGTGCGGCCACAGGCGAGTACGGCGACGACCTGCCGCTCCCCGGCGGCGACCTGCTCGGGCACACAGTCCTCGGGGACGGCGGCCGTCCAGCGCGGGGCGCCGGTCCGCAGGTCGAAGGCGCGCAGCGCCTTCGTTCCGGAGACGGCGGGCCGGGAGTCGGGGTCCACAGGTCGTCGTCGAGGGTCCACATCTCGTCGGCGTCCCGCAGGACGGCGACCCCGCCACCGACGGCGACCATGTCCGTGAACGTCTCGGTCAGGTTTCCCCCGGGGGTGCGGGGCGCGTGCCACCGCTCGCGGCCGCTCGTGAGGTCGAGCGCGGCGACCGTCGAGCAGCCCGCGTTCATCACGTTCCCCCGGGCGATCAGGAGTACGGAGCCGGCCGTGCGGCGGCTGACGGCGCAGATGTGCTCCTGCCCGGGCGGGGCGTACTCCCAGCGGACCGTGCCCGTCCTCGCGTCGAAGGCGCCGACCGCGTCGTACCGGCTGCGGACGAGCGTCTCGCCGACCAGCCAGGCCCCGTTGCCGTAGTTCCTGGCGCCGTTGTCGACCGGGGCCTCCCAGACGAGGCGCAGCGAACTCCCCACGGCGGAGCAGCCCGTGACAAGTCCGAGGGCGCACAGCGCGGTGACGGCCGCGAGCAGGGGGCGGAGCCCGCGCCCCGATCCCCGGCGGCCCGACGGCCACCGCCCGCGTCCCGTGGCGTCGGTCGTGCGCGCTGCCATGCGGATCCCCACCCCTGGCTCGAACGGTCGAATCCCCGTCAGGCTAAGCGTTGTTCCGTAAATGATCTACGGTATGCTGGATGGCCTGCGCCTTCCTCCGTCACCCGGCGAGGGCGAGGTTGTGCAGGCGGGCGATGCCGAGCATGGCGTGGTGGACGCCGTGGCCTTTGAGGCGGCAGTCGCGGAGAATCTTCCAGGTCTTCATGCGGGCGAGGGTGTGCTCGACGCGGGCTCGAACCTTGCGGTGGGAGGCGTTGTGTCCCTCTTTCCAGGCCAGGAGCTCGGCCTGGCCGGGTTCGCGGCGGTGTGGGATGACCAGGCCGGTGCCCCGGTAGCCGCCGTCCGCGATCACGGTCGTCCTGCCCACGGCGCCCTTCGCGCCGGACAACTCCCACGCCGTGCAGTCGTTGCGGTTGCCCGGCAGCGGCCGGACGACCACGACGACGAGTCGCGTGTCCGCGTCGATCACGATTTGGTGGTTGGTGGAGTACCGGTAGTTCTTCGACTGCTCGGCGATGCTGTGGTCGCGGGTGGGGACCAGGGTGCCGTCCACGATCAGGACTGTGTCCTTGCGGAACCGCCGGCGCTGCTGCAGCGCGAGCAACGGCCCGAGATGGTCGATGATGCGGTCGGCGGCCGACTTAGGCACCCCGAACAGTGGGGCGAGCTGGCGCAGGGTGCGGTTGGTGCGCCAGTACGCGGCGACCAGCAAGACCCGGTCCTCCAGGGGCAGGCTCCAGGGCCGGCCCTTGCGGACCGGATCAGCACCCTCGCGCCGCAGCGCGGTGATCAGCTTGCCGAACTGCCGCGCGCTCAGCCCGGTGAACGGGGCTATCCAGGACGGCTGCGACGCCGTGATCACACCAGTCACGGCGAGATCCTCACACGGTTCCCGCCGGCACTGCCGCGCTGATCACTTCCTAGCCAGGCACAGATCCTTGGCTGCGGGTCAGGGGATCAGCGCTCTTCCCACTTCCCACTGGGTGCGGGCGAGCTCCGTGTTCGTCCGGACCAGGTCCTCGTCGTCCTCGATCATGAACAGCGAGTACCGGCCCGTTGCGTCCAGGGCGTCGAAGACCCGGTGGGCCCAGGCGTCCGAGTCCGGCTGATGGGCAGTGACCCGGGCCGGGTGGGAATGGTGCGGCTCGTCCAGGTCTGGCGGCACGGCGACCCAGCAGCTCAGCCAGTGCTCGTTGTCCCCCCAGGTGAAGGAGGGGGATCGCCCGTAGGTGTCACAGAAGAACTCGATGCCGAAGGCCGTTTCGAAGTCGGCCCGCAGGGCCTCCGCGAGGGTGGCCCCAGGGGCCTGCGGCCCCCGGAAGCCGGCGTAGATGTCGTATTCGCTCAAGATGATCAGCCTCAGCCCACGTCGAAGGTCTCGTCGTAGCAGTATCCGATCAGTCACACCTGGGTGAACTCATGCGACGCTCCCGTGGTGCACAAGAACGTGTCGAGCCCCTCCTTAGCTTCCGCCCACGACCCACGCCCATCCGCACCGCCTCGGAGATCGTTTACGGGACAAGCCCTAGAGTGGGGCCTCGTCACCGTCAACCGGGGGGATTGGCAACATGGTCGACCGCGCGGCGTTCGCCGCTCTGCAGCCGAACGATCCATCAGAGCTCGGGCCGTACCGGTTGCTGGGCCGGCTCGGCAGCGGGGGGATGGGGACCGTCTTCGCGGCTGAGGACGACGCCGGTCAGTTGGTCGCGGTCAAGGTGATCAACGCCCATCTGGCGGGTGACGAGCGGTTCGCCCGGGAGTTCGGACGTGAGGTGACGGCCGCGCGTCGGGTCCGGCCCTTCTGTACGGCGCCGGTCCTTGACGCGCAGTTGGACAAGCATCCCCTGTTCCTCGTCACCGAATACGTGGACGGCCCGTCCCTGCAGGAACTGGTCACGGTGTCCGGGCCGCTGCGGGGTGCGGCCTTGGAACAGCTGGCTGTCGGCATGGCGGCGGCGTTGACCGCGATTCACCATGCGCAGGTCGTGCACCGGGACCTGAAGCCGTCGAACGTGCTGTTGTCCGCGGTGGGCCCGCGAGTGATCGACTTCGGTATCGCCCGCACGCTGAACGGTCCGGGTGCCTCGGTGCAGCCGACCCATCTGTCGGGTACGCCCGGCTACATCGCTCCGGAGGTCCTGCGCGGGGGCCCGGTGACTGCCGCGGCGGACCTGTTCGCCTGGGGCTGTGTCATGGCGTACGCGGCCTCCGGAGCGCCGCCGTTCCCCGGTGACGAGGTCTTCGCGGTCCACCAGCGCGTGCTGACCGAGCCGCCTCAGCTCGCCGGACTGACCGACCCCCTCCGCCGGCTCGTGGTCCGGGCACTCGACAAGGACCCGGGCCGGCGTGGCACCGCGGCCGAACTTCTGGCACAGCTGGTGGGCGACGAGCGCGCGGACGCCGAGCGTGCCACCGAGCTGCTTCAGCGGGCCTGGCCGGCGCCGACCCTTCCGGGAACCGACCTCGAGCGGCCCGCAACGCAGCGAACCGCCAAGCGGTCTCGGGCTCCTCTCACCGGCGGGCGTCGCGCCGCGGTCGTGGCGGTGGGCGTCGGGGCAGCGGCACTGGCCGGGTTCCTGCTGTGGCCCCGGGACGACGACACCAAGGGACCGGGTGAGGACTCGGCCCGGGTGCGCAGCGGACCGGTCCTCCTGCACAGCCCCTACTCGTTCGAGCTGGACACGCTCCCGCCGGCCGGCGCGGGTGCGTGGGTCGACACCCGGGACACGACCGACGACCTGCGGGTGATCGGGCACAACGGCGTCGCTCCCGACCTCGAGCCGGGATACGAGAAGCCCAAGGCACTCGCCCGGTGGATGCCCGACGAACAGCCGACCGAACAGCAGTGCCTCGACGCCCTGCGGCAGAAGCCGGTCACGAACGCCGAGAAGATCGATCGTGGCCAGCGGTTCTGTCTGCAGACCAGTGAGGGGCGTACCGCGTACATCCGTGTGCTCAGCGTCCCGGTGGGCGACGGCGAGACGCGCGTCGAGGCCACCGTCTGGGAACTGCCCACGTGACGCCCCGGGTGAGAGGCGACCGTACCGGCCGGCACCGGCCGGTCACAGTACGTCCCGTCCCGCCAGGACGAGGAAGAACACCCCCAAAGCGAACATCAACGGCATGAGCCAGAGCTTGAAGACCAGCACACCCGCGCGTTCGGCCCGTCACGGGCGCTCGGGGTCGTAGACGACGGGGATCGACGTACCGACCTTGGGACCGGGCCATGTCTGGGCGGAGCTGGTGGTTTCGAACGACCGCCCGTCCCCGGTGGTGAACCGGAAGGCGGTCGAGCGCCGTTTGACCCCGGGCCGCGATTCGCCGTCCTCGAGCCCCACCACCACAGCCGTGGTACGTACCAGGCGCGAGCGCGTCCGCAGGTACTCCACCAGTTCGGCCGCGGACGTCCACACGAGGGTGCCCGCCACGAAGACCTGTATCAGCAACTGGAACACGTGCACGTCAGCCTCCCCGACCGCTGTGCGGCCTCCGCACTGCCAATGCCACTCTCCGCGGAGGCGAGTGTAGGAAGGCGGCGCCCGCCAGTCGTCAACCCTGCGGTTGAGGCGTGAGACGTCCGCCGCCTGCTGCCGGCGTGGGAACGACGCCGGTGCCAGCGAGCCGGACAAGCCGGCGAGGGGAGTGTGGCACCAGCGACCGCGATGTGCCGCTCAGTTGTGGGCTTGTGCGATGAGGATGGCGACGTCGTCGTGGTCGTCGGGGTGCCGGAGGTTGTTGAGGAGGTGCTGACAGGTGCTTTCGATGTCGTCCTGGGGTGCCTGGTCGAGGACGGTCAGCAGGGTGTGGAGGCGTTCGTCGAGGGGGTGATGGCGGGTTTCGACCAGGCCGTCGGTGTAGAGGACGAGCCGGTCGCCGGGGTTCAGGGTGATGCTGCTGGTGCGGAAGGGGACCCCTCCGACGCCGAGCGGTGCACCGGTGGGCAGGTCGAGGAGTCTGGGGCGCCGGCCGGTGCGTGCGAGGACGGGCGGGAGGTGTCCGGCGTTCGCGAGGCGGCAGCGGCCGTCGCGCGGGTCGTGGACGACGTAGACGCAGGTGACGATGTAGTGCTCGAGACCGTGGGTGATCCGGTCGAGGTGCTGGAGGACTGCATCGGGCTCGAGGTCGAGGTCGGCGAGGGCACAGGTGGCGGTGCGCAGGCGGCCCATGGTGGCTGCGGCGTCGATGCCGTTGCCCATGACGTCTCCGATCACGAGCGCCGTCTTGTCCCCGGCGAGCGGGATGACGTCGTACCAGTCGCCTCCGACTTCCTGGGTCGCCTGCGCGGGCTGGTAGAGGGAGGCGACGGTCAGGCCGGTCAGGGGAGGGGGCCGCCCGGGCAGGAGGCTGCGCTGGAGCGTTTCGGCGGTGTTGCGGACGCTTTGGTGCCAGCGGGCGTTGTCGATGGCGACGGCCGCTCGGGCAGCGAGTTCCCCGGCGAGCAGGACGTCGTCCGCGTCGAACGGCAAGGGGTTGCGGGCCCGCATGAGATCGAAGGCGCCGAGGACCTCGTTCCGGGCGATCAACGGCACGGCCAGGTAGGAATGCACGTTGGCACGGGCCAGAGCGGAGGCGGCATCAGCGTCACGGGCAATGCGCCGCAGATCCGTTGTGCCGGCGTGGGCGACGACGACCGGTTGCCCAGTGCGGACGCACTGGGTGATCAGCCGGTCCGCGCCGTACGCCGCCAGATCACCGACCTTGTCCGCGGCCGTGGTCACCTCGGACGGGTAGGCGCTGGCCACCGCCAGCGCCCGGAACACCTCGGAGCCCCCGCGGGACGGGCTGTGCGGGCGGAAGGCGAGGACGGCGTCGAGAACGTCAACCGCGGCCATGTCGGCCAACTCCGGAACACTCACCTCCACCAGCTCCTTGGCCGTCTGCTCCACTTCCAAGGTGCTGCCGACGCGGGCGGAGGCCTCGGCGATCAAAGACAGCCGACGCCGCGCCCGATCCGCCTCCGTAGTAGCCCGATGGCGCTCCGTGACATCGATCACCGTCATCGCCACGCCCGTCACCCGACCGCCGGGATCTTCGAGGCGATACAGCGACACCGACCAGGCACGGTCACTCTCCGGGGCCGCAGAGGTCCGCCCGACCACGTACTGGTCGATCAGCGGAGTCCCGGTGACAAGGACCTGCCGCAGGGCGGACTCGATGGTGTCCATGTCGATCAGCGGCAGGACCTCGCGGGGACGGCGCCCGATGTGCTCGGCGACGCTCATCCCGTCGATCCGTTCCAGAGCAGGGTTGACCATCAGGAAACGCAGGTCGGTGTCCAGGTGAGCGATCCCGATGGGCGCCTGCGACACCAGACGCTCGGACAGAGCCACGTCCGTCTCGATCCGCTGCAACGTGCTGCGGTCTGCGGCGATACCGAGAGCGTAGACGTCACCACGGTCGTCCAGCAGCCGCATGTTGCGAAACTCCACGACCCGCGTGCTGCCGTCCTTGTGCCGCATCGGAAAGGCACCGGCCCAGCTCGCACCCGTGCCCATCACCTCGGCGAACAGCTTCACCACCAGCCCACGGTGCGCCTCGTGCACCAGCAGCCGGCCGGCCTCGTGCCCCAGGGCCTCCTCCGCCGTGAAGCCGAAGACCTCCTCGGCCTGCGGGCTCCAGAGCACGATCCGCCCTGCTGCATCCAGGACGACCGCGGCAACCCCCAGCAGATCCAGCAACCCTCCAGGCGGCGACGCCTGCGCACCGCGGCCCCCGGCTCCCTGGAACGCATCGTCCGCGTCCATCGCTCAAGCCCCCGTTCTTCGGCCCGGCTCCCGACGGCACCCCCGTCGAGGGTGTCGTCATTCCATGCTGCCCCCGCTACCGCAAGCCCACGATCCCGGAGCGGCGGACACCCGACACAGTGCCCCGCCGCGGCCAGGTGCCGGCGCCCGTTCTGCGAAGGGTGCAGAAGCATGGTCGTTCCGGCGCCGTGCGGGACCTTTTCGGCCCCGCCTGTGAGGACCGGACGGCCGAGCCCTCGCGAGGGCCAAGGGGGTGATCACCCCGGCAACCGATCCCGGACCGAAGGCCTGAGCGCGACTCTCCCCCCAAGGTCGCCAAGCCTGTGAGCGTGTCTGCGGCCCCAGACGCCGACGTGGTGCTGGCAGCCGCAGACACTGTGCACGCACACGTAACGACCGTCACCCTGGAACGACACGGTGTCCGCGGCACGCCTGGCAAAACGTTCAGGCAAGCGTGGTCATCACGATTGCGGCCGTCACCGTGATCGGCACCATCACCACCCGCAGCTGACTGAACCGATCAGCAGCAGCACGGCCTTCATCCGCAGGTGCAGGTGGCTAGGCGCTCTGCCGGGCGTGGGGCCCTTGAAGGGGTTCGTTGCGGTCCAGCCAGTAGGCGCCCGTCAGTTGAGTGAACATCAGGCCATCTCTGTCATCACTCACAAGGCTCATGACCGGCACAACGACGAACGAACCCCCTCGTCGTGCTACGGCCGCTCCTCAGCGCCAAGAACGTGATCAACGGACCGATCGAATGGAGGAAGTGAAACCGCACCCAACTACGGACCTCCGCCCGGGCACGTTTGCGGTCTGACCAGGGCCTTCCTTGCTCTAAACGTCGACCGAGACAGATCATCCTTCCGGGCGGATCAGGTCGACAGGCGAACCGTTTCCCCTGGGCGGGGATAGTCTCGACGGCCGGGGCAGGACCTGCTCCGGTAAGGACATCCCTGCAACGGTCTGGGGGCTGACCATGCTGACACGGGCGAGCGGCCGTGACGAAGAGGCCTGTGGGTTACCGGTGCGGCCGCGCACCCTCGTGCACACCCGCCGGGACGGCGAACTGGCGGCCGCGGTCTGGCTGCTGCTGGCCGCCGCGGACAGGCGGACGGCCCGGCAGGAATGGGCTGCCTCCGGTGTTGCCCGTTTGCGCTGCGGAGTGCTCTTCTCCGCCGTCCGCATGCCGGCGGACCTCGTGTACCGCGCTGCCGGCACGACGTACCTCCCAGGCGTGGCGGAGTTCCTGAAGGAAGCCCTGTCGGGCGGGCCCGTCTTCTACGACGAGAGCGCGCGCCAATTCTGCGCCCTGACCCCCGTCAGCACGGCACGGATGTGGAAGCTCCCGGATGCCGAGTGCCTGGGGCGCGACGCCCTGCTCGGTGTACCGGCGACCGATCTGACGCTTCGCGATCCCCGCTGCACGGCGTTCTGGGTCGTACCGATGGACGGTCCCGCGTCCCTGTGCGTGCCCGGGGAGGTTGCCCACCTCGTGCTGTCGGGCAGGCCTGGCTCCGGCTGGCGGGTTCCTGCGGCCCCTGAGCGTTTGCCGGGGCCCCGCCTGGGAAATTGCTGGTTCAGCTGGCGCGGCGGTAGGCGGATGCGGCCTCGGCGATGCAGGGGCCGTAGCGGGCTCGGACGCGGTCGAGTACCGCCTCGAGGCCACGGAGTTTGTCGTCGAAGGTGAGCTGGTGGGCGGTGTGCTCGGCGGCCTGGAGGCCTTACCGCATGCCCGCACCGGCAAGGGCGGCACGTTCAGCGGTACGAGGGGAAGAACCCCGCCCGACCGTGACGGGCACGCCGCGGCCGGGGCCCGGT